>CAIQVX010000125.1 GCA_903875275.1 uncultured beta proteobacterium
ATTGGCAAGATCACGGTGCCGTCGGAAATACTCACCAAACCAGGCAAACTCAAACCAGCAGAATATGCGTTGATAAAGACTCACGCCCAGGATGGCTATGAAGTATTGAAAAATGTAAACTTCCCTTGGCAGATCGCTGAAATCGTCTTGCAGCACCATGAACGCCATGATGGCACCGGATATCCCCAAGGGCTTAAAGGAGAGGACATTTTGTTTGAAGCGAAGATCATCGCGGCGGCCGATGTCGTGGAGGCAATGTCGTCACATCGGCCGTACCGAGCGGCACTGGGTATTGGCGCAGCCTTGACTGAAATAGAGCTTGGGAGTGGAACGAAATTTGACCCAGCGGTAGTTGGTGCCTGCTTGCGACTGTTCCGGGAACGCGGGTACTCGGTTCCGGCGTAGGAGAGGGCTCTTCAGTTGAGGAATCTTCAGCGACTGCTTTGGAGCTACCAGTTCTGAAAGGCCACGGGCGGGTAAGTGTCTAAAGCCGAATTTGATCCACAGCCTATAGTTGGCTGATGAAGGCGGGTGGTGGGGTTCGCTGGCGCAGACCCCATTCGCGATGGGTTGCTGCAGGACGACCCGGTAGCGCGCTTGTTGCATGGATGTTGGTGCGTCCAGTGGCGCTCGCCGCGAGCGTGGGCCCAAGAACGCGAACCACGCCGCCTGCCTGGAGACCCGGGGTGCGCGGTAGTCCACAATAGAGACCGATGAACCCCGCAACATCCCATCATCAACCACTTGCCGAGCGGCTGCGCCCGAAGACCCTGGCTGAAGTGATCGGCCAGCAGCACCTGCTGGGTGAGGGCATGGCGTTGCGCATCGCTTTCGAGTCCGGGCAGCCGCACAGTTGCATTCTTTGGGGGCCGCCAGGCACTGGCAAGACCACCATCGCGCGCCTGATGGCCGACGCCTTTGATGCGCAGTTCATCAGCATTGCGGCCGTGCTGGGAGGCGTGAAGGACATTCGCGAAGCGGTCGAGAAGGCGCTTTTGGCGCAGGAGCAGGGCCGGCGCACCATTGTCTTTGTCGATGAGGTGCACCGTTTCAACAAGAGCCAGCAGGATGCCTTTTTGCCACATGTCGAGAGTGGACTCTTCACCTTCATCGGTGCCACTACCGAAAACCCCTCGTTTGAAGTCAACTCGGCTCTGCTGTCGCGGGCAGCCGTGTACGTGCTGCAGCCTTTGTCCCATGCGGACCTGATGCAGATCATCGAGCGGGCGCAGGCCGCTGGTGCCTTGCCCAAAATCGAAGCGGCTGCGGCCGAGCGCCTGGTGGCCTACGCCGACGGCGATGCCAGGCGTCTGCTCAATACGCTCGAGACACTCGCAGTGGCTGCAACGCAGGCCAGGCTGGCCGAAGTGACCGACACCTGGCTGCAGAAGGTGCTGGGCGAGCGCATGCGCCGCTACGACAAAGGGGGCGAGCAGTTCTACGACACCATTTCAGCCCTGCACAAATCGGTGCGCGGGTCTGACCCTGACGCCGCGCTGTACTGGCTGGTGCGCATGCTCGACGGTGGTGTTGACCCGCGTTACCTGGCACGCCGGCTGATCCGCATGGCCAGCGAGGATGTGGGCCTTGCGGATCCCCGGGCTTTGCGGCTGGCGCTGGATGCCACCGAGGTCTATGAGCGCCTGGGCAGCCCCGAGGGTGAACTGGCGTTGGCCGAATGCGTGGTTTACCTGGCGGTGGCTGCCAAATCGAACGCGGTGTACAAGGCCTTCAAGGAGGTCAAGGACTTTGTCAGGAAGGACGGTACCCGGCCGGTGCCCCTGCACCTGCGTAACGCCCCGACCCGACTCATGAAGGAACTGGACTATGGCAAGGGCTATCGCTACGCCCATGACGAGGAGGGTGGTTTCGCCGCCGGCGAGACCTACCTGCCCGATGGCATGACGACGCCGGGTTTTTACCGCCCGGTGGAACGTGGGCTGGAGATACGGATCGCAGAAAAGCTGCGCCAGTTGCGGCAGCTCAATATGGAGCAACTTATCCCGGTGAAGCCTCCAGCAGCGTAGTTTTCAGAGGTCATAATGCGCTTTGACCAGCATTCACATTGACTACCGAGGAGGACGATTGTGCGTTTCACCAAGACCATTTCTCTGTGTGTCCTGACAGGCTTGTTGGGGCTTGCCTGCGTCAGCGCCAGCGCGCAGCAGAAGCTGTTTGTCTACACCTCGATGAAGGAGTCGATGATTGGCGATCTGAAGACTGCTTTTGTCAAGAAGCATCCAGACGTCAAGGTTGATTTTCAGTCCGCTGGCGCCGGCAAGTTGATGGCCAAGATTGCGGCCGAGCGCGAGTCCGGCAAGATCATGGCCGACGTGCTGTGGACCAGCGAGGTCCCTGACTTCTATCAGTTGAAGGCCCAAGGCATCCTGTTGCCCTATATTCCGCAGGACATCAAAGCCATCCTGAACCCCTTGCCCGACTACGACGGCTCCTTTACCGCCGTGCGCCTGGGTACGCTGGGCATTGCCTACAACACCCGCTTGATCAAGGAAGCGCCCAAGACCTGGGCCGATCTGCAAAAGTCCGCATTCAAGGGTGCCTACGGCATTGCCAATCCGGCCCTGTCGGGTACCGCGTACATGAGCGTGGCGGTTCTATCCAAGGCCTTTGGCTGGCCCTACTTTGAAGCGCTGCGTGCCAACGGTGCCAAGATGGGCAAGGGCTCGGGTCAGGTGGTTGACGACACGGCGTCAGGGGATCTGGTGGCCAGCCTGGCAGTTGACTACATCACGCTGGACAAGATCGACAAGGGTGCGACGCTGGCCCTGGTCTATCCGCCCGAGATGCTGGTCATTCCCAGCCCGATTGCGATTTTCCGCAACAGCCCGAATGTGGAAGCCGCCAAGAAGTTTGTCGACTTTGTACTGTCCAAAGATGGTCAGCTGATCATTGCCAACGAAGGCACGCTGCCGGTGCGTAGCGATGTCAAGGTGCCCGAGCGCTACAAGCTGCCGCCGGTGGAAGAAGCCATGAAGCGCGCCATGAAGATTGACTACAAGCAGATCATGGCCGAGAAGGAAGCGACCATCAAGAAATTCACCGACATCATGCAAAAGTGAACTGAGCGGTGGCCAGTGTTCAGATTCAGGGGGTAAGCAAGGGCTACGCAGGACGCACGGTTCTGTCCGGCCTGTCACTTGACATCCAGGACGGCGAGTGCTTTACCCTGCTGGGGCCCTCGGGTTGCGGCAAGACGGTGTTGATGCGGCTGATCGCCGGTTTTGAGGCGCCGGATGCCGGTGTGATCTTGATCGGCGGCGACACGGTGGCCAGTGCTGCCAGTGGGCAGATGTTGCCACCTGACAAGCGCGGCCTGGGCATGGTTTTTCAGGATTACGCAGTCTGGCCGCACATGAGCGTGTTTGACAACGTGTCCTATCCGCTCCAACTCGCTGGCATCGCCACTGGCGCACTGCAGGAGCGCACGCAGCGCGTGGTGGCCCTGGTTGGCCTGGCGGGCCTGGAAGCGCGTTTGCCGTCGCAGCTTTCCGGCGGCCAGCAACAGCGCGTGGCGCTGGCACGCGCGCTGGTCTCCGAGCCGCGTTTGCTGCTGCTCGATGAGCCGCTCAGCAATCTTGACGCCAACCTGCGCGAAGAGATGCGTTTTGAGATCAAGGACCTGCAGCGCAAACTCGGCATCACAGTTCTTTACGTCACCCACGATCAGGAGATTGCCCTGGGCATTTCGGACCGGCTGGCCGTCATGGACGAACAGGGGGCTTTGCGCCAGATTGGGGCCCCGCACGAGGTTTACGAGCGACCTTGCGACGATTTTGTCTTTCGCTTCCTGGGCATCGCCAACTTTCTGCCGGTCCGCCGTGACGGTGCCGATCTGTACATCGGGGGGTCCAGCGCGGCCTGGGTCGGTCCGGCACCGGACAAGTCGGGTGCCAGACTCACAGCCGGATTTCGCCCCAGCGATGTGCTGCTATCGCGCGGTGGCGCCGGTCTACCCGGAATCGTCAGGCGCGCCAGTTTCCTGGGCGCCCAGGTCGATTACCTGATCGACATTGCAGGCACGCTGATTCGCGCGGCCCTGCCCAGCCATGAGTGCCTGGAGCGTGGCCTGCTGTTCGTGGAAGGTGATCACTGCCTGGTCAGTCTGGCCAGCGTGCAGTGGTTTGTCGGCGACCTGATTTCCGAAGCCAGAGTTTGAGTGATGGCCCATACCCGTCCCCAGTCGCGTTTCGGAACTTCCCAATTGCTGTTTGCCATGTCGGTCGGCATTCTGGTGGTGGTTGTGGCCGTTCCCATGCTGCTGATCTTCTTCAACGCCTTCTGGGTTGATGGCCACTTCAATGTCGCGGATGTGGTGAAGGTTCTGCGGCAACCGCAGACTTACAAGGCCCTGCTCAATTCGCTGGTGCTGTCGGCCGGGGTGACAGTCACCGGCACCATCGTCGG
>CAIQVX010000126.1 GCA_903875275.1 uncultured beta proteobacterium
CATGATGAGCATCACCGGGCGTTCCGACGACGTTCCCGGCGGCGGGCCGCAGCGCGTCGGCGTTGCTGTGACGGACATTTTCACAGGTGTCTATGCCTGCACTGCGATTCTGGCCGCGCTTGAAGTGCGGCACCGGACCGGCTTGGGCCAGCACATCGATATGGCGCTGCTCGATGTCGGTATGGCTATCCTGGGCAATCAGGCTGCCGGTTTCCTGAATGCCGGGCAGGTACCACAGCGCCAAGGCAACAGCCACCCCAGCCTGGCGCCTTATCAGGACTTTCAGACATCAGACGGATCCATGTTGCTGGCCATCGGCAATGACGGGCAGTTTGCGCGCTTCTGTCAGGTCGCAGGTCACCCGGAGTGGTCGGCCGACCCGCGCTTTGCCAGCAACACCTTGCGCGTGAAGAACCGCGAGGCGTTGATCACTTTGATGCAGGCAGTGACCCGCGCGCGAACAACCCCAGAGTGGATTGCAGCCCTGGAAGATAAGGCCGTGCCCTGTGGCCCGATCAACGACATCGGACAGGGTTTCGCGGATGCCCAGGTGCAGGCGCGTGCCTTGGTGGTGAATCAGCTCTTGACGCCGGCAGCGTCCGCCAAGACGACCGTGACCTCCATTGCCACGGTTGCCAGCCCGCTTCGGCTGACGGCAACGCCACCCGTGTTGCGCCGGGCGCCCCCCGTGCTGGGTGAGCATACCGATGAAGTGCTGGCGGAGTTGGGCCTGGACTGCGACGCCATCGTCGCCTTGCGGGCAGCCCGGACGGTGTGAGCGCTGGTCTAGGAGGCCGGCTTGCGATTGACCAGGATGATGCCAGCCGCCACCATGACCAGAGCGGCCAGCAGATTCAGCGTAACCGGCTCGTGCAGCCAAAGTGCACCGAACAGCAGTGCAAAGACCGGCGTCAGAAAAACAAAGGCTGAAATCCTTGTGGCCGGGTAGCGCCCCAGCATCCACATCCAGGCCAGGTAGCTGGCGAAGGCGCCGACCACGGTTTGTGCCAGCAGTGAGGCTGTGCTGAAGGCGCTGAAGCTCCAGACCCAGCGCTCGCCAAGCGCGCCGGACAGGACGGGCAGTGTCACTGTGCTGACGCCAACCTGATAGAACAGCAGCTTTTCGGGCGAGATCCGCGTCAGTTGCGTGCCGCGGATCACGACGGTGGTCAGACCCCAAAACATGCCGGCGGCCAGAGCCAGCAGGTCGCCGCGCCATTGATCAATAGCGCTGGCGGAGCCCCAACCGTCACGCAGGGCAAACGCCACGGCCGCAAAGGCCAGTGCCAATCCGGCCCACTGTAGGGGGCGGATCTTCTCGGACGGTACAAAAAGTGGCAGCAGCACCGCGACCCAGAATGGCGAGGTGTAAAGAAATACCGTCAGGCGCGAGGCGGCGGAGAATTGCAGTCCGGCATAAAGGCAGGCAAATTCGAGCGCAAACAGAGCGCCGGCCAGGATGCCGATCCACAGTGAACCATCGCGCTGAAACAGCGGTATGCTGCGCCACCAGCACCACAGCCCCAACAGCACTGTAGCGCCGGCAAAGCGCAGTGCCGCCTGGAAAACCGGAGGCAGCTCAGCAATGGTTGCCTTGACCAGCACCTGCTGAAAACCCCAGAACAGACAGCAGGCCAACAACAGGCTTACTGCCAAGGCATCAAGATGGTCTTTGCGTGCCGTCATGATCCGTACTCTATCAGTTCACTGGGTAAGATCAGGACTCCCCCCTTTTTGTACTCTATCGAGGATTTATGCGACTTTTCACACCACGAATCGGCGGCCAGTTGCTTGCCGGACTGCTGTCGGGCCTGTTGACCATGACGGCCCTGGCTCAGACTCCGGCCCCTGCAGCCCCCAATACCACCGGCCCCAGCGGCAGTGGTGTCAACAATGCTTTGCTGTACGCCGTGGCGTGGAAGCAGACAGCGGCTGAGTACCGCGCTCTTTACTACCAGGGTTTCAATGTTGCGCGCATGCATGTGCAGGCGGCTTTGGCGCAGCGCAAGCAAGGTGACAAGCCGCTGGCGGTCGTCAGTGACATGGACGACACGATTTTGCACACAGTCAACTATTGGGGAAATCTGATCAACCAGAACAAGGACTTCTTTGATGACCCAATTTGGGATCGCTGGATTCCGGAGAACAAGGTCACCGCTTCGCCCGGCGCTACCGAGTTCCTCAAGTTCTGCGCCGACAATGGCGTTGAGGTCTTTTATGTGACCAGCCGGGATCAGGGTCCCAATACCTACGCCTACGCGATGGGACATTTGCGAATGCTTGGCTTCCCGAACGCGGATGAGCAACATCTGACCGTCCTGATTGATACCTCCAACAAGGAAAAGCAGCAGGATGAAATCATGAAGACCCACCACGTCGCTGTTTTCCTTGGCGACAACCTGAACGACTTCCGTCGCAAGTACTACATCAAGGGTGATGTGGACAAGCGTCTTGCTGCCATGGAAGCCGACCGTGAAAAATACGGTCGCGAATACGTGCTTTTCCCCAATCCGACCGACGGTCATTGGCTGGCTGCCATATTTGGCGAATCGGAGCCACCCCCCAGTGATGCCAATCGGGAAATTTTGAAAAAGGCTGCCACGCGATCTGCCTGGCAAGGCAAGTAAACCTGAGCTCGTTGGCGACGCTACAAGGGGTGTTCTGTGTAGAACTTGCCGCCATGGAAAAGCAGGGGTGAAGCGCCGGCCTGGTGCGAGCAGCGTTCCACCTCGCCGACAAAAATGACGTGATCACCCTCATCGTAGCGGCTGCGGTTGAAGCACTCGAACCAGGCAGCTGCCCCGGACAGCAAGGGCGCGCCACCAGCACCAGTGACAAACGCCAGGTCGGCAAAGCGGTCGATACCCTTGCTGGCAAAGCGCTGCGCCAAGGCCTGCTGGTTGGCGCTCAGGACATTGACGGCGTAGTGCGATCCGGTGCTGAAGGCCAGCATCGAGGCTGCAGAGCGCGCCAGGCTCCACAGCACCAGGGGTGGATCGAGGGACACCGAATTGAAAGAGTTGGCAGTCAATCCAAGCAGTTCGCCGGCGGCGCTGCGCACCGTGACGATGGTGACGCCGGTGGCAA
>CAIQVX010000127.1 GCA_903875275.1 uncultured beta proteobacterium
GCCTGACCATGTTTGAACAAACCCCAATAAATCAACTGCTTACACCACCCTCAGCCAATTCAGATGCGAGTTTCGGGCCTCAACAGCTCGTTCTCCTCTGAAAAACGTTGGGACACTACTGATTGCATCCTTCGAATTTGTCATTGCATCCTTCGAATTTGTCATTGCGGGCCCGACCCGCAATCCATGGATCCCGGATCAAGTCCGGGATGACAATCACAAACAATTCGCCCCGCGCCAGCCCATTCACATAGCCCTTAGTCCCATCGTCCATGAAACCCTTTCTCCGCCAACAACTCGCACGCTACGCCGACCGGCTTGGTGAACTGGAGTTCCTGCTCTCGCGCGAGGACATCATGAAAGACATGAAGCAGTTCCTGCTGCTCTCGCGCGAACACACCGAGGTCGCATCGGTGGCCACGCGCTGGACGCGCTACCAGCAGCGCGAAGCCGATCTGGCTGAAGCACAGGAGTTGCTGACCAGTTCTGGCGATGACACCGACATGGCCAGCATGGCCCGGGAGGAGATCGACAGCGCCAGTGTGGAGATCGCACAGCTTGAAGGCGAACTGCAGCGCATGCTCCTGCCCAAGGACCCGGACGACGCACGCAATGCCTTCATTGAAATCCGGGCCGGTACCGGCGGTGATGAGTCGGCCCTGTTTGCGGGCGACCTGCTGCGCATGTACAGCCGCTTTTGCGAGCGCCAGGGCTGGAGGACCGAGATTCTCAGCGACTCCGCCAGCGAACTGGGCGGCTACAAGGAGGTGGTGCTGCGCGTCGAGGGTGAAAATGTTTACGGCGCGCTCAAGTTTGAGTCCGGCGGACACCGTGTGCAGCGCGTGCCGGCCACCGAGACCCAGGGCCGTATCCACACCAGCGCCTGTACCGTGGCGGTGCTGGCGGAACCGGATGAAACCGTTGCGATCCAGATCAACCCGGCCGACCTGCGCATCGACACTTACCGCGCCAGTGGGGCCGGCGGCCAGCACATCAACAAGACCGACTCGGCTGTGCGCATCACGCATCTGCCAACCGGCATCGTCGCCGAGTGTCAGGACGGCCGCAGTCAGCACAGCAACAAGGCGCAGGCCATGAAGGTGCTGACCGCCCGCATCCAGGAGAAGGACCGCTCCGAGCGCGCCGCCCGGGACGCGGCCGAACGCAAGAGCCTCATCGGCAGCGGCGACCGCAGCGACCGCATACGAACCTACAACTTCCCGCAAGGGCGTCTGACCGATCACCGCATCAACCTGACACTCTACAAACTGCTGACCATCATTGAGGGCGACCTGCTTGAAGTGGTGCAGGCGCTGCAGGCCTATGAAGCAGCCCAGCAACTCGCGGCGCTGGAAGTTGGCGCCGGGGCCTGACGGTGGCCAGTCTCGCGCAGGCACTCAGTCAGGCACGGTCTTGTGGACTCGACAGTCTCGACGCTCAGTTGCTGCTGCTGCACGCCCTCGGACGGCCGGCCCAGCAACGCGCCTGGCTTCTGGCGCACGACAGTGACGAGTTACCTGCGGCGGCGCAATCCATCCTGAACACTTGTGTGCAGCGCCGCGCTGGCGGTGAACCGCTGGCCTACATCACCGGACACAAGGAATTCTTTGGTCTGGACCTGCGGGTCGACTCCAGGGTTCTGATTCCGCGCCCGGATACCGAGACCCTGGTCGAATGGGCGCTGGAAGTCTTGCCGGCGCAGACGAGCGCCGCCGAGCCGGCACGGGTGCTCGACCTGGGCACCGGCAGCGGCGCCATCGCCCTGGCGCTCAAGTCCAGCCGCGCCGATTTGCTGGTGAGCGCCATTGACGTTAGCGAAGATGCGCTCGGGGTGGCGCGGGAAAACGCCAGTCGTCTGCATCTCGCGATTGACTTTCAGCAGGCCTCCTGGCTGTCCGGCGCGAAGGGAAGTTACCACGCCATCGTCTCCAACCCGCCGTATATTGCCGAACACGACCCGCATCTGGACGCCCTGCGGCACGAGCCGACGCAGGCCCTCAGTTCCGGCGCCGATGGCCTGCAGGACATTCGCCACATCATCGCCGCAGCCAGTGCTCACTTGCTACCAGGGGGCTGGCTCCTGCTGGAACACGGTTACAACCAGGCCGGTGCAGTTCGAGAGACACTGTGTCAGACCGGATTTTCCAACGTTCAATCGCGACGCGACCTCACCGGCATCGAACGCTGCAGCGCTGGACGAACAGCCAACGACCACTGAGGTACGTCAAGCCAGTGCCATGATGGCCAGGCTCACGGCCACACCGGCACTCCAGACCAGTGAACGCAGTGTTCCCTGGTTCATAAGATAGGCCGCCACATAAACGACGCGAATCGCGACAAAACTCATGGCCAGGGTATCGACCCGGCCCTGATCCGCCTGCGCCTGCTGCGCCAGCACAACTGCTGCGATGAACAGCGGCAGTGCTTCAAATCCGTTGGCCTGGGCCGCAATCGCACGCGCCTGCCATCCGCTCAAGTGTGAAGCCCAGCCGCGCGGATCGCGGTTGTCATAGCCACCTTCTTTTCTGGACTTGCCTGCAAAACTGCCTTTGGCCAGGCCCGCAGTCAGAACCGGTAACACACAAGCTGCCACCACACACCAATTCGCAATCGTCATGATTTATGCCTCCTCAGCCATTCTCACCTGTTTTCGCCTGGCGTGCAGCGAGCAGGCAACGCTCGGCCCGGCGCAGATCGTCCAGGGTGTCGATATCGTGAATGCAGCCCGCATCTTCAACGCGCAGTTCATAGGCGTCGCGACTGCGCACCACGCCGACCGCCCCCTGCTCGCCGCTGAGATCCAGCAGCGCCTGACGGCAGTCAGATGCAAAGCCAACCGGGTGCCCACGCTGGCCAGCATAGCTCGGCACCACCACGCTGTGCTGCTGCAGGGCAGTTGCCACGTTGAGCAGGGTCTGGCTTTGGATCAGGGGCAGATCGCCCGGGAGAATCAGCCAGCCACCGGCGTGCTGCGTACTGCGTACGGCGGCGGCAATCGAGTCACCCATACCGGCCTGGCCACTGTCCTCCAGGTGCCAGGGCAGCCCGCTGGCGTGCACGGCAGCCAGTGTGTGCTGCAACACGGCCTTGCCCGCGAGGAGCGCCTGCAATTTGGAGCCGCTACCGCCAGACGCCAGGTAGCGCTTGCCACGCCCGGAGGCCAGCACAATGACGGTGACCGGGCTCACGCCAGGGTCGGGTCCGGCGTCTGCGCCAGCGCAGCCTTGACCTGGACCATCTCGGCCACGATGGAGACCGCAATTTCAGCCGGCGTCTTGGCGCCCAGCGCCAGCCCGACCGGGCCGTGCAGGCGATCAAGTTGTTCAGCTGTCAGATCGAAGTGCTCGGCCAGCCGCTGCTTGCGCGCCTGCTGGTTGCGTTTGGAGCCCAGGGCGCCGACGTAGAAAGCGTCGGATTGCAGCGCTTCGATCAAGGCCATGTCGTCGAGTTTGGGGTCGTGCGTCAGCGCCACGATGGCGGTATGCGCATCGGGTGGCAAGGCGCGCACGGCGTCGTCGGGCATGCCCAAGGCGCGCACTACGCCAGGCACGGCCGCCAGCAGCGTGCTGGCGTACTCCTCGCGCGGATCACAGACCAGCACTTCAAAATCCAGCAGCAGGGCCATCTGGGCCACCACCTGCGA
>CAIQVX010000128.1 GCA_903875275.1 uncultured beta proteobacterium
CTTGGCAACACAGCGCCGAAAGGTGCTCATGGGCAGATAGGCCATGAGCTGAGAAAACACGAGCTTGCCTTGGTGCATGTCGGCCCTTCGCGCTGTAGCGCAAAAGGCCATAAGTCTGACGCTCGACGTTCAAATCGAGACCAGACTGGAATACCAAATTCTGCAAGTGAATCATTAACTTACGAAGTCCTGATGTGAGAACGTTGGGACACTACTGGGATGCAATGACAAATCACAGGCTCACAACGACCAAGCCGTGATGACGGCCTTTGTAGGAGCGTCGCTAACGCTCTTTGCGCAAGAAAAAATGTTGAATCGCCGAACTGGCACGTTCGCGGGCCTGCGTGTCGCCGGCGCGCAATTCGGCCATGGCGCCGTGCAGCATCTTTTGCGTCAGGCCTTTGGAGAGCGCTTCCATCACGGCTTCCACGTCCTCGCCTTTGGCCAGCAACTTACGGGCACGGCTGAGTTCAGCGGCTCGCCACTCATCGGCCTGGGCGTGGAGTTGCTGTATCAGGGGAACGGAGCTGCGCTGATCCACCCAGTGCATGAAGCTCTGCACACCCGCATCCACAATCGCTTCCGCCTGCGCCACTGCCGCCTGCCGATTCGCCTGTGCAGTCTGCACCACGCTGGCCAGATCATCCACGGTGTAGAGGTAAATGTCCTCAAGTGCCTTGACCTCGATCTCGATGTCGCGCGGCACCGCCAGGTCGATCATGAACATGGGTCGGTGCTTGCGCCGTTTGAGCGCGCGCTCCACCGCGCCCAGGCCAATGATGGGCAGGGTGCTGGCGGTGCAACTGATAACCGCATCAAACTCGTGCAGCCGGTCCGGCAACTCGGCCAGATGCATGACCTCGGCACCAAAACGGCTGGCCAGTTTTTCGCCGCGCTCCAGGGTGCGGTTGGCAATCGCCATGCTTTTCGGATTCTTGGCCGCAAAGTGGGTAGCGCAGAGCTCGATCATTTCACCGGCGCCGACAAACAGCACCTTGACCTGCCCCAGATCCTCAAACAGCTGACCCGCCAGACGCACACCCGCAGCGGCCATGCTGATCGAGTGGGCGCCGATTTCGGTCGACGTGCGCACTTCCTTGGCCACAGCAAACGAGCGCTGGAAGAGCTGGCTCAGCGTAGTGCCCAGGGCACCGGCGGACTCGGCAGCACGTACCGCGTCCTTGATCTGTCCCAGGATTTGTGGTTCGCCCAGCACCATCGAATCGAGCCCGCTGGCGACCCGGAAGGCGTGGCGCGCGGCCAGACCGTCTTCCATGGTGTAAGAGTGGGCGCGAAGCAGTGACGGAGCGACACCACCACTGTGCGCCAGCCAGTCCAGGGTGTGTTCCAGTTCGGGTTTGTCGCCGGCGCAGTAAATCTCGGTCCGGTTGCAGGTGGAGATCAGGGCCGCCTCCGGCTGGCGTGAAAGCGCATTGCGCAGACCATGCAGCGTGGGGGCCACCTGATCGATGGCGAAGGCAAAGCGGCCGCGCAGATCGAGCGGCGCGGTCGTGTGATTAATGCCCAAAGCCCAGACTGCCATGGCCCGATTATAAAATCAGCCACCGATGTCAGCACTCGCTCTCCTGAATCATGCCCTGAATTTTCTGGCGCCCGCCTTGTGGCTGGCTCTGGTACTGCCGCTGGCAGGGCGTTTTCTGATCCGGAAAAAGAGCAGGGCACCCGCATTCGGGGTGCAGCTTGTGGTCAACTTCGCCGTGAGTCTGCTGGCGTTGGCAGTCGGTCTGTGGTTCTTTGGCCGGGACGGGAAGATGGCCACCTATCTGGCCATGACCATCGCCTGTGCCACCGGCCAGTGGCTGATGCTGCGCGGTTGGCGCGGATGAGCCTGCAGCACCCGGCTGCTACATGTTGTTGATCCGGTCCTGATTGGCCTTTTGCAGGCGGCGCATTTCAACGCACTGCGCGTGATTGACGAATTGTGGCGTCTGACACTGCTCCTGCACACACATGGCAAGCGCCACAAAGACCCGTTTGCCGCAGGCTTCTTCCGGACTGGAAGGCCCGGAAGGTACCGGTGGCGTCAAGGTCGGCTTGGTCACCGCGGTTGGCGCCGGCAGCGGAGCAGTCCTTGTCGGCGGGGGTGGAGGCTCTGATCGTTGGGTTGTGATCACCTGCTGCACCGGCTTGGGAACTGGCGACTTGGGCGGCGTCTTTTGCGGTGCTTTGGCTGGCGCTGGTGCGGGCGTGAGGGCGGGCACCGGAGCCAGAGGTGGTTCCGCTGCCGGTGCGGGAACCGGCTCCGGTTCGGGTGCCGAGGCGGCAGGCTCCGGAACTGGGGCGGTCGCCACTGCTGGTGCCGCGCCTTCAACATTGCTGGCGCCTGGCTTGAGCAACCAGTAGGCCGCGCCCGCCAGGATCAGAACGCCCAGTGCTACAGCGCCCCAGATCAGATAGGGTTTGGCATTCTGATGCGCCACGGCAGTGGTGTTTTTCACCGACTGCGATGCAACTGCCGAAGCAGGAGCCGCTGGGACAGAAACAGGTTCAGGCATGGCGGCAGGTGCCGCCGCTGCTGCGATGGGTGTGCCACAGACCTTGCAGAATTTGGCGCCGCTTTCATAGGGTGCGCTGCATTGCGGGCAGACCGTTGCAGGGTCGGGCAGGGGCGCCGCCACGGCCACAGTGCGGTCCAGCGCAGCGCCGCAGTTTCTGCAAAATTGCGCGCTGTCACTGTTGTCAGCGCTGCATTTCTGGCAACTGTAGCTCATGATGTGCCTCTCTTTCGCCTTGGGGAAGGGTGCAAGGAAACCGCGTCAGCGTTTGACGGGTGGCGGTGGGGCAGGGCTCTGAGCTGCTTGACCTGGCTGCGTCTGTGGATTGGCGCGCGCCTGCGCTTCCTCGACCTCAATCCGCTTGTCCATTGCCGCCTGCGCTGCCAGAATCTGTTGAGCCTCGGCAGCCTGGTTCGATGCAGCGCTGGCCTGCTCCGCAGCCAGTCGGCGCTGTTCCTCCACCGCTGTCAGTTTGTTTGCCGTCTCCTCACCGGCCACTTTATTGCTCCAGCCCCAATAACCTAGGCCGCCCAGAATCGCCACAGCCAGCGTCCCGACCACGGCCCATATGGCGGGCGTGACGCCCCGACCGGACGAAAGGGCTGCAGTGGGCAGTGGCGTTGGTGTATGCATGGCGACGGCGGGCGCAGCCGAGCTGGCGACCTGGGCGTGAAAAGGTTGAGGCGGCGCCGCAGCCGGCAGCGCCGTCTGATCAGTGCCGCAATGGGTACAGAACCTGGTCTCGGGTGCTACGGGTTTACCGCAATTCGTACAGAACATGGTGATCTTTCTGAGAAACTAGGAATGTGTTAGCGACACAGGCGCCGCTGTTAGCAACGGCCCTTGGCCGCGCAGGCGGTCACCTTTTTCATGTTGTCCTCAACCCGTTCGCTAAAGCCGTTGAGCATTTCCTGCAAGTCGGTCAGGGGAACCTGAATCACATCGCCCGCGCGGCAACTGTTGGCGGCACTGGCAACCACCTTCATTTCGGCAACCGTGCTGTCGCTTGCCGGCAGCCTGGCAAAGCCGATCAGGTCGCCGGTGTTCAGGAAGCACTCGCCGCCAGCGGACACGCTGACGGTGTTAAGAGGCTGTGCTGTCTGAAACAGATAGATTCTGGCGTAGCCCGACGAAAGCACGTCATTCAGCACATCCGGCTTGCCGTTCTGATGCATGGCAACGCTGAGTCTCACCTGCTTGCGTACCTGTTGGCGTACCTCTTCCGAAATCTGGACCGGTACCGCGTTGCCGACGGCTTGCTGCACCTGTGAAGTGGCGCCCAGCACATCAGCACCGCCCAGCTTGCCCTGCAAGGATGCGTCCGCGGCTACGCTGCCTCCGACCTGCTGCTGAACCGATGCCATCTGGGCGCGCAGGGCTGCTGCTTCAGGTGTGTCATAGACGCCGCTGCCCACGGGGGTGGCATAGGCGTAGCCGTCCTGGAAACCGGACGAAATCTGCATATCGCCCATCATTTCGACCGGATCGGTGTAGCTGTATTCGGACGAACTGTTGCCGGACGAATTGAACGCGATCCAGGTTCCGACGGCCGCAACGCCAATGCCGGCCAGAATGACGGGCGTCGTAAACCGGGAACGGAAGCGCTGGTAGGTGTCAGGAGCGAAATAGGAGGGGCGGTACTGGGCCACCGGCACGCCGTGGATATGCCCCACATCGTAACGGCGAATCACCGGGCGCGGCTCATACTCCGGTCGCCCGTTCCACCACCGGGCATACCGGGTGCGTTCGATCACCTGGCGATCCCTGCCGCCGGCGTCACGCACGGAAGTGAAGCGATCCTGAAAAGCCGCCCGGCCATCGGGCATGACGGCCTCGCGCAGGCCACTGCGGCGGCTGACGAACGAAAGTCCGCTGGGAGTGGAACGACGCTCAAAGTCGCGACCCTGCACCAGGCGCTGGCCGTCGGAATAGATGCGCGTTGTGGTGCCATCGCGGGCGTTCTCGGTCTGTTTGAAACCACTGACCCGCTTGCTTCCGTCAGGGAGCACCTTTTGCGTGATCACAGTCTGTGAGCCGTCGTTGTTCTTGCGGCGAATGTCAAAGCCGCTGCGATCACCGCGCGGCGTCAACGTGGTGGCCGTGTCAATGGCCACAGGCTTTGCCGGCGGCACTCTTGCGCCACCGCCAACTGGCGGCCGCCCGCCCACGGGCAACTGGGCGGTTGGTGAAACACCGGGACGGTTCTGTGTGCCGGCGGCCGTTGGTGGGACACCCGGGCGGCCTGGGGCGCCTGCTGTGGGCGGGACACCAGGGCGGGTCTGCATTCCTGCGGGTGGCTGGCCTGAGGTGGTGCCGGGAGCGCCAGTGGGCCGACCCGATGGCGGGACCTGCGCCGTGGGTGGAGCGCCAGGACGGTTCTGCGCGCCGGCGGCCGTTGGTGGGACACCAGGGCGAGTCTGCGCACCTGCGCTCGGCTGGCCGGGGGGGGTACCGGGAGCGCCAGTGGGCCGACCCGCTTGCGGGGCCTGGGCATTCGGCGCCGTGGCGGGGCGCTGTTGGGAACGCTGCTGTGCCTGCTGGTCCTGCTGCTGTTTGGCGCGCTGCTGTTCCTGCTGGGCACGTTGCTGGGACTGCTGCTGAGCCTTTTGTTGCTCCTGCTGAGCACGCTGCTGTGCCTGCTGGTCCTGCTGCTGCTTGGCGCGTTGCTGTTCCTGTTGCTGTTTGGCGTTGTCCTTTTCCTTGACCCGGTTGGGACAGTTAGGGTCGGTATTGCCCTCCGGACAGTTGGCGGCACTGACCGTGCCCGGACCAAGGGCTGCCAGGGTTCCCAGAGCGGCCAGGCACAGCGAGGCCGCAATCGTCTTCAGTCTGAGGGTTTCCATTGGATATTCCTTCGATCGTTGTGGAGAGGCTGGCATCACCCTATCGGCTCGGTTGACCCTGGTCCCTGGGCGCACGATGGTCGCCTGGCCTGGCAGCCGGTGCCGCTGGAGGCGGGCGATGATCGCCCGGTCGCGCTGCGGGTGCATGGGGCTGTGGCGGACGATGATCACCCGGGCGCACAACCGGCGCTTGGGGTGCCGGCGGCCGGTGGTCACCCGGTCGGAATCCTGGCGCATGCGGCGGTGGCGGACGATGTCCCTCAGGGACAAACCGGCCGTGGGGCCGTTCAATCCACTGCTGCCTTTGGCCGTACCATGGGCGCGCACGGTAGTGCGAGTCCCAATAGTGACCCACACTGAAAGCGACAATGCCCAAGCCCAGCGCGGCGCCATAAGTGATGACTGGAACATTCGAGCCCTGATACGGATAGACGATGTTGCCAGCGTAAACCCAGCCCCGGTTCGGACCTGCCAGCACATCGCACCACTGGTAGCCGGTGAGACAGCCAAGAACCGAAATCGAAACTCCGGCACGCAGGATGGCCAGCGACGGGTATTCCCTGGCCGGTCCGGCACGCAGGTTCACGTCCTTGGACACATAACCAGACTGAGCGTATGCGGCCGTTGGTACCGTGACAACAATCGCGGCCAGTAAACCGAGTAATTTCCCGTGTTTCATTTCATGCCTCCTTGGGTTGACTATCACATTGATTCATCTCGAAACTATCTGCCATCGCGCCTGCCGACGTCGTTGTGCTTGTAACGGCTGATCCGATTCTCCAGTCGGGAGAGTTCAGCGCTCAGACGTTCGCGCTCGCGGCGGTCAAGATGCCCGTCGGCGCGCGCCCGCGCTTCCTGATCGCGCACGTAGTTCAGCTGATTCCTCAGTCGGTGCGCCTCGTCCCGACTCAGGGAACCGCTGCGGATGCCGTGTTCAATCCGCTGGTGTGCGGCCACCACGCGCTCGTGAATCGTTGCCGCGATGGCACTGGTCTGGGTCGCGGCGATCAAGGCCGCGAACAGCACTAGGAGGAAACGTCTAGCCACCATGATGAAAGCCCTTTCGCGTTGAGCACGAGTACAAAGCCCCTAGTAGATTTTTACCAGATACGTCCAATCAACTTCTGACATAGGTCAATATCTCCCTTGATTTGGCACCGGGCCTTGCGGGGTGGCGGTACCAGCATCTGCACCCATAACGCGCGGCACCAGGATCCGGACGACGGTTTCTCCGGGCTTGCTGCGCAAATCAATCCGGGCGCCAATGCACTTGGGCGCGAATCCAGTACGCCGACCAGGCTGAGTTGAGGACAGGCGCGCACGCTGTCAAAAGTCCCAGGCGTGGATGGACGCCAGAGCAACCGGAATATGGTGGCATGGCATCGCATATTCATGCGATGTGAAGTTTTCCGACTTCTGGGAAAAGGGATCAAAATGTTGCCATGGAACTGCTTTTGCGCCGTTACCAAACGATCCGATTCCTGTCGATCGCCTTGTTTGTCTGTATCGCCTACGGCCCGATCGCGGGCGCTGTGGCGGGCAGCTGGAACGAGCCCTTCATGTCCCTGCTCCAACTGGTGTCAGGTCGGCGCCTTGAACTGCTGGCCCACAGCCTGGTTTTCTCCCTCGCCATCACCGTCTTCACGACCCTGACCGGTGTGCTGGCGGCGCTGGCCATCCTGCGTTATCAAGCGCGCCGCCTCAGCACACTCGTATGGGTGCTGATGGCCACGGTCGCGCTTCCTGCGACCGTGCCGGCGATGGGATGGAGCTACTTCTTTGCATTGCTGTCCTCAATCACCGGGACCCCTGTGATGGGAAGCTGGATCGGTGCTGGTGTTGCGCAGGGTATGGCTTTGCTTCCGTTTGCCACGGGCGTGGCGCTGCTGGCGCTGTCTGGCGCAGATATGCTGCTGCTTGACGCGGCCCGGGCTCTGGTGTCACCGACCCGGCTGCTTTTTTTTGTTGCCATTCCCCTGGCACGCCCCACACTGATGTCGGGGGCGGCGCTGGTGTTCCTGTTGTCGCTGCTGGACTACACCATTCCTTCCATTTTTGGTGTCAATACGTACGCGCTCGAGATCTTCGTGGTTTTCAGCGCGACCCACCGCATCTCTGATGCCTTGCTGCTGTCGCTGCCCCTGCTTGGTGCTGCCATGGTTCTGGTATTTGCCCTGTCCGGGCTGACGCGACAGCTATCGCAGAGTCCCAGCCAGGACTTTCCCAGGGTCGGTTCCCTGCCTTGGGCGTTTCGCACCCTGCTCTTCATGGGTGCGCTGCTTTGCAGTGGTGCCCTGCTGGTGCCCCTGACAGCCCTGTTGCCGGCATTGAGCAACCCCGCTTACCTTGTTCGCACCGTGCTTGCCAGCGAGAATGAAGCTGGCTACACGCTGCTCACCAGCACGGTCGCAGCGGTGCTGGCCTTGCTGCTGTCGGTCGGCCCGGCCTTGCATCTGTTGCAGGGGGGGCGGTTCGTTCGCTGGGTCTGGGCGCTGTGCCTGCTGCCCTTTCTGGTCCCACCGGCTCTGATGGGTGTGGGCCTGATTGCCCTGTGGGCACCGGTGCGCTTTCTTGATATGTATGGCAGTTCCTGGATGACTGTTGCTGCAGAACTTGCCCGCTTCACGCCAGTGTCCATTATTGTTCTTTCCAGCAGCTTGCTGCGCACCGATCCTGCACTGTTCGACGCGACCATCGTCACAGGGACATCACTGCGCAGGATGGTGTCGCAGGTCATGCTGCCGATGCTTGCACCCGGTCTGGTGGGCGCCGCCGGCATTGCGTTTGTTCTGTCGCTGGGCGACATTGGCGCCAATCTCCTGGTTACACCCGCGGGCTCGGCAACCTTGTCAATGAAAACCTACAACTACCTTCATTACGGCGGGTCCCAGGCTGCTGCCGGTCTGTGCCTGATGCTGCTTTGCCTGGCGGCGGCGGGCGTTGCGGCACCCGCATGGATTGGCAAGCGAATGGTGAAGAACCATGATTGATATTCACGAACTGGTAAAGCGCCGCGGTGACCGTGCTGTGATCGATGGCCTGTGCCTGAAAGTGGCGCCCGGTGAGACCGTCGCAATCACCGGGCCATCCGGCAGCGGCAAGACAAGCCTCTTGCGACTGATCGCCGGTCTGGAGATTCCCGATTCAGGTGACATCCGTCTGGGTGGTCGCCTGCTTGACAGGCTGGAGGCGGCGCATACGCGCGGCATTGCCTTTTTGTTTCAGTCGGCTTCGCTGTGGCCGCACATGAGCGTGGCCCGCAACATCCTGTTTGGCATCCATGACCGACCGGGGGGGTGGCGCCAGGCTCGTGTCAGGCATTTGCTGGAGTGCGTGGGTATGGCAGCTTTTGCCCAGCGCAGTCCGTCATCCCTTTCAGGGGGCGAAGCGCGCCGTGTGGCGCTGGCCCGCGCCCTGGCGCCGCAGCGTCCGATTCTTTTCCTGGATGAGCCCACTTCCAATCTTGACGCCGCCTTGCGTGAACAGGTTCTGGAACTGATAGCGCAGGAGTGTGCCAGCCACGGTACGACGGTCTTGCTGGCAACGCACGAGCAGGCCGAGGTCAACAAACTGGCCGACCGCTGCCCTAGGGATTGGCTTATCGTGTTGATAGAAAACAGATGCCTAAATCCTGATTTTGCGCTTCGACGGATTTGGACCTAAATACAGACCGCGTCGATTTCCTTGCAAGAAACCTGGTTTTCAGGTCACTTGGCCTTAACAGATTTGCGTGCCAGCATGCGCACGCGCGCCTCAGCAGCTAAAGTCAAGGCCGCTGAAGTCGGCTCCACAGTTTGGGTAGTCCCATCGGTCGTCCCATCCTCTCCGAAGTTAGCTAGTTGCGCCCTGCTTCTCCACTGGTCCAATTGAGTTTCCAACTTCCAGCGAAAGGCGAGTCTCTTCAGTAAGTCCTCGTTGAGTAGTTCCATGTCTACGTCAACAGGAGGTGGCGTCATTGCGCTCCGCTTCATTGCTGCGAGATGCAGCCACTGCAATAAAGCGGCTTCCGGACGAAAAGTTGGGCACATGCGCCCAGGTTGAAGGGTCTCCCAGCGTTCACTTTCTGTGGTTGGGAAAAACCTTTCTGCCAATCCATAGAACCGAAACCTTTGACCCGACGATGTTTCTAACTCCCCCAGGGTTGGGCGCTTATTTGCTGAGGTTGGTAGCACCGCGACAACGACGTCGGAAGGATTGTTCAAAAACCCACATTCACCCAGCACTGATTGCAACGAAACAATAGCCCCACAACGGAGGTGCGCTGCTGCCTCGCCAAGTTCCACAGATGGCACCTTGCGTTTGTTGAGAAACAGACCCGTTGAAACGCGAGCCAGGGCGCCTGCAGCAACTAAGGTCCTTGAGACCAGTCGGGCGGTATTTGAAGTCGTGCCTGGGCGGTGCTTGAGCACAAGCTGATAGAAATCAAAAGCGCTCATTACACGCGGAGCCTCTGAGCCAGCTAGTGCTTGAATCAACGCGAATTTCCAGTCTGCGCCTCGTTCGCCGGTTTGCATGTGATAGGAAGCCGGTGAGGGCGTTTCAATATCCAAGGAATTCAAAGTCATGACTTCTCCTCCGGTTCGCCGACTGCGGCTTTTAGCCACTTCTCTACATTGCTCCCCACCTCTACTCGCATGCCATCAAACGTATCCTCATCAATGGCCTGTGCCACCACAGAAGGCAAATAAGGCATAACGTCGGTTTTGAATTGCGCGTAGCTCATGGCTTCTATCTTGGGCCACAGTTCAGCCAACGCCATCGGTAGCTTTGTTTCGGCAAATGGGATGCTGGCCAACAACGTTGAGGGCTCATTCACCTCCGCTTTTATGAGTACATGAAGGTCAAAAAGGTCCCGCAGTGCCATTCGCTTCGGGTCAGTAAGCGCAAGAACTTTAGTGAAGGCAATCGCTTGTGAGTTGAGCACTTGAACTATTGCGTTAGATGCGCCTGCCAAATACTCTGACGAAAGTGGTACTTCTATTACATGTCCGTTAATTAAGGACGCTCTACGCGAGACTTCTACAGTCAGATGTAGGGGAGCATTGCTACCGGGCTGCCGGCCGACAATCTTCCACCGAAGCGTTGTTTCAGTCTGCTTTGGCATGGTCACAACTGCATCGGTAATAAGCCCTGAGTTCACCACATACTCAATGGACCGCTTTACGATTCCTTGGATTCTGGCCTTTGAAAACTTCAAATCCGCGTCCAAGTCAATGTCCTTGGTGTAACGTACACTGCCATGGACGGCGCGCATTGCCATTCCACCTTTCAGTACCAGCTCCTTGTGCAGAGCGTTTCCCATCAGCTCGACCAAAAGCCGCGACTGCAGAGCCTCCCGCACAACCGCCAGTCCTAAGGTTTTGTCCATGCTAATTCGTGCTCCTGCAATAATTGAAGTATGAATCAATCGTTAAACGATTGTTTCGCACTTCAATTATAACTTCGACCGCAAATATTGTCAATTTGAAGTACAAAACACTCGTTTTTCGATTGTTAGATACTTCATCAAACATAGCAAAGAACTTCTTCGAGCTTGACCGGGCCCCTTGCCAGGCCCATGCGCATCGCAGGAGTCTGTTTGTCTTGGCCTGCGGAGCAATAGTTGTAGAACACCCTGAATATCTCCAGCACCTTGCCAAGATTTTGGGGCTTGTAGGCGCTGTAACCGTGCCAGATGCGTCTATCCGAAGATGCGCTGGGGAACCCTCGTTCAGCCAGGCTCAGGCGCCTGCGAGCCTGCATGAAGAACCGGTCCACGGAATGGAGGCTGGCTTTGAGGTACAACCGGGCAACCTGCTCTTCGGGGTAACCGCCGAGGTTTGTCAGCCAGCACACCCGTTTATCGGGCTCGCCTTTGTTCGGCAGCGGATGCGTGAGCCACCGGTCGTCCCACTGTCCAAGCGTGGCCATGCGTTTCATTTCGTCAATCACCATCAGCACGGCGACAGCGTAGGGCTTCAGTTTTGGGTGTGCTGCCTGGTACTCCTTGAAGATGGCCTTGCTTTTGCGGACCACCGAGTCTTTTTTGTCAATCGTGGCGTTCTTGAGCACCTTCACATAGAAGGCATCGGCCGTGCGGTCTCGCACGCGTTGATGAAACCCGGACATGAACCCGGCCCGAAAACCGGAGTCCTGGTCCATGTACACCCGAACCTTCTCTGCATTGGCCAGCAAGAGCGAGAGCGCCAGGAAATGGGCGTGCAAGGTGTACTGCTCGTGGACTTGCATGCCCAAGGTCGGTAGCGCAATGTCCTTGTCTTTCTCTTCGGAGTCCTCGACGTCATCGCGCTCCATGGCCGAGGCGTACTCCGCTGAAATTTCGCCGGTCAGTTCATCGATAGCACGGGCCTTTTCAAGGGCCTTCGCCACCTTCTTTGCGGCCGTGACTGCGGAGGCCGCCACGGACTCGTCGTAATCCGGTTTAAGCCAAACCCGTGCGTATTTGCGGTATGGCGCCGGCGACG
Organism: uncultured beta proteobacterium; assembly: GCA_903875275.1. Lineage (GTDB taxonomy): Bacteria > Pseudomonadota > Gammaproteobacteria > Burkholderiales > Burkholderiaceae_C > Rhodoferax. Next base: position 11,824 of record CAIQVX010000128.1, read on the forward strand.
AGTAGTCGCCAAGAACAATTGCACGCGCTTCCACCTCGTCGGGGTCGAGCGCGCCATCAAAGTTCAAGTTCATCCCGAAAACGTAGCCTGAGTCCAGGTCAGCGCTGGCAATGGCATTGAGCTGTACGTTGCGCCGGTCCTTACGGTTGGACCAATTGACCACGAACGACTGCCGGTCGACAGCCACGTACATCTTCGGCAGCACCATGCCTTGGGTCAGTTGGCGTTCCCGGCTGGCGGCGAACGCCATGCACTGGCGATGAATGAAGTCGATTTTCCCGTAAAGTGTTTTCGGGTCAAGTCCGGTTATCTCCACCATGCGGTTCATTGGGGACTTGTTCATCAGCAGCGCAAACACCTCACGGTTCTTGTGGGTGATGCGCTGCTTCTTTGTGGGGGACCCACCGACGGAAAAGATTTTGCGACAGGCGTTGCAGCGCCAGCGCGGAGTGCCGGCGCCCGTGACCCCATAGCGTGCGTATCCCTCGGGCCTGTCGGCGATAGCGACACCTCGGTTTTCGCAAGCCAAGTTGGGGCAGGAAGGCGCTGGCTTGGCGTCCAGGTAGCTGACCAGGCGGTCGAGTTCTTCTGCGACACCGGCATTGCTGCGCAAGGGCAGAATTTCTTCGCACAGGCAGCACTTCATGGCAGGCTTTCCCTTGCCTGAGCTCACTTTAGCGTAATCGCCAGGCTCAGGGTCTAAAACAACCCCTGCTGGCTTGCGCTTCTTATAGGGAGATTCCGGTACGCCGAAGTTGGCGCAAGGCGGGTTCTTGCAGTGATTTACCTGTATGCCCGCAGTTTCAACCGGGAACCGAAAACCTGACGGAGAAATCTTGGCGATGGAAAATGCCTCTCAAAATTGTCGTTTGAGAGGCATTGTGCCGAATTATGGAATTTGTGTCAACACGATAAGCCAATCCCTAGGCGCTGACCAGGCCTTGACCGAACAGCAGGTTGCGTGTGGTGCGCAGCACACTCGCTTCGCCCTGCACCCAGCAACCTAGCGGCGCCGCACCCATGTAGTCGATCTGCAGGCTGATGGTCGGCAGAAAGCGCCGCTCAATGTCCTGCTGGTACATGGCCACGCAGGGAATCAGCATGTCGGCAAAAGTGGCAAGCATGCCGCCATGGCACATCTGC
>CAIQVX010000129.1 GCA_903875275.1 uncultured beta proteobacterium
AACCCCGATGCGCCGGAACATCAAATGCACGCACTCCACCAGCACCGGGTAAGTCGTCATCAGTGGTTCGCGGTTGCTGCGGAAAAACGCCACACACCGGGCGTGGTACGCGTCGCCCTTGTCGGCCAGCGCCAGCCATGCGCCCGTGTCCACCAAAATCATGCTTGCACGCCGACCTTGGCGGAGAAATCAATGTGTTGCTTGTAGCTGGTAGACAGTTGCTCGTTTGTTTCAATGCAGCCAACAAACCCCGCGTCAGACAACGCCTGAAAAAACGGCGAGTCGCCCCCGCTTTGCAGATTGCTATCGGCGATTGCCACTTTGGCGATGCCGTGGCGTTGCTTCACGAACTGGACGAAGTCGAGCACCTCGGCCTGCAAGTGCGGCGGCAAGGCTGAAATTTCAGATTCAATTTTGTTGGCGGTAGTCATCGTCTGATCCCTTCGTGGCGCAAAACCAGTTTCCTGTACAGGCCATGTACATTTGATCCAGCATTGTGCAATAGAGTGTATTGCACCACCCCAACGCCCAATCCCAGGGCCAAAGGTTGCCATAGGTTTTACTCGATGGTGCGTTGTCACTGTATCTATACTGCAATGTACCGCAAAGTTCAGAGTCGTCCGATGGCGTGAGCAGCATGCCAAAGCAGGGAGAAACCATGGCATCGCAATACTCGCATTTACAGTTTTTCCGAAACACGCCGAACGTGTTGCTTGGCCGTTACTTCACTGAAAAGCACGGGGTCTTGCAGGAGATCGCCTTTGACAAGCTGAAGGAGCGCGATGTCGAGCCGATATTTCTTGCCTTCACGGCATTGCCAGGTGAAAAGCAGGCGCAGATTGAGGCCGAGTGTCAGGATATTGACGCGATGGCTTGCCAGGGCGGGGTTACGGCTCTGACGGATGAGGCGAACTATCACGATGACGCGGCGTTCCCGGCGGCGATCTCCAAGCTCGATGGATTCCACGGTGCAGCAAGCGGGTGGCGGTGCTCTACGCGCCGGGTCGGTACTTCGCCTGCCGCCAGTGTGGCGGGCTGGGCTACGCCACGCAGAAAGAAGGTGCAGGCGACCCGGCATCCACCAAGGCCGACAAGCTACGCAAACGCATGGGCTGGGAGGCAGGCATCTTGAACGGCGACGGCAGCAAGCCCAAGGGCATGCATTGGGAGACCTATCAGCGCCTCAAAAACAAACACGATGCGTTGGTGCAAGTCAGCCTGCATGACATTGGCCGCAAGCTGGGGTTCCTGCACAAGTTGCTGGAGAGGTAAATCTGTTTCGCAATATGCGGCATCGCTCTCCTCTGCATTTTCAGAGAGTGCTGGCGACATGAGTTTGTCGGGCAGCAACAGGTACGAAGTAGCCGATGACCGAACTGCCTGCTCCAGACCGGCCGTTCGTAACCAGGTGTCGACCGGCTGCTTTGTAGAGGTCAATTTCTCGAAGCAGGCACCCGCGTTTGACCAGCACCGGATGTACGCGAGTGTCAGCTTTTAGGTTGCCAAATCGGCCACGATTGCGAGTATCGTCCAAGCAATCAGGCTAGCTGTCCTAACGTGGCGCGCACAATACTAGCCGCATCGACCCCAAAGAATCCCCGTAGTGCCGCACGCGTGTCGCTGCGACCAAAACCATCGGTTCCCAGCGTGACATAGCTGCGCCCCTGCGGCAGATATGCACGAATGCTCTCAGGCACGGCGCGCACATAGTCGGTGGCGGCGATGATTGGGCCTGCGCTCTTGCGCAATTGCTGCGCAATAAACGGCACCGAGTCATCCGCGTCCACACATGTTTGCCCCTCGCGCGCCAGTTCGCTCCAACTGGTGACACTGAACACATCAACTTCCACTCCTTGTGCCGCCAAAAGCCTCGCGGCTTTGATCACCTCGGTCAGAATCGCCCCGGAGCCCAACAGAGTGACGTTTCCAGGTGTTTTAGTGCCCTGGCCACCGTCGGCTGTGCGTGAGTAGCTCTTGAAATGATAGCAACCACGAATCACATTCGCTGCCGCACCCTCGGGCAAATCAGGCTGGGCGTAGTTCTCATTCATCATGGTGACGTAGTAAAAGACGTCTTTCTGCTCCACAAGCATCTCGCGCATGCCGTGGTCGATGATGACGGCCAGCTCTCCGGCAAAGGCCGGGTCATAGGCTTTGCAGTTGGGAATGGTGGCGGCTGCCAGATGACTGGTGCCGTCCTGGTGCTGCAAGCCTTCGCCGCCCAGGGTGGTGCGCCCGGACGTTGCCCCGAGCAGGAAGCCACGCGCGCGCTGGTCTGCTGCGGCCCAAATCGCATCGCCCACCCGCTGAAAGCCGAACATCGAGTAGTAGATGTAGAACGGCAACATCGCCAGGCCGTGCACGCTATAACTGGTGGCCGCTGCCGTCCAGCTGGCCAGCGCACCAGCCTCGCTGATACCTTCTTCCAGAATCTGACCATCCAATGCCTCGCGGTAGCTCAGCACCGATCCGATGTCTTCTGGCGCATAGCGTTGACCCACGCTGCTGTAAATGCCAACCTGCTTGAACAGATTGGCCATGCCAAAGGTACGCGCCTCATCGGCCACAATGGGCACGACGCGCGGACCCAGCGTGGGGTCCTTGAGCAAGCCACCCAGCATGCGCACAAAAGCCATGGTGGTGCTCATTTCCTTGCCGTCCGCTTGAAGTGCGAACTTGGCATAGCTGGTGATCTCGGGCACTGGTATGACTTGGGTGGCGGTAAACCTTTTGGGTAAATAGCCGCCCAATT
>CAIQVX010000130.1 GCA_903875275.1 uncultured beta proteobacterium
CCGAAGTCGGCGTGGCCGGGTGTATCGACAATGTTGATATGCGTGTCGTTCCAGGTCACGGCGCAGTTCGTGGCCAGACTCGTGATGCCACGCTCTTTCTCGATGGCGTTGTAGTCCATCACGGTGTCGACCACCTTCTCGTGCTGGGCAAAGGTACCGGACTGGCGCAGCAACTGGTCGACCATGGTGGTCTTGCCATGGTCAACGTGGGCAATGATGGCGATATTACGAATTTGCTTATGGCTCATGTTTCACTTTCAAAATCGGTTCATCTGCTCAATCTCGATCGGACTGAGCAGTCGTGTTGGTATCAGTTCCCCCGACTTGACATGGGCACTACCCAGCAAAGTCCGAGGGTGGGCGGCATAAACCGCAACCCGTGTCGTGTCAATCCAGTCACCGCGTCGCCGCAGGCCGCTGAGGAAGCGACCGGAGTTCTGGGCATCAAGCTCAAATGGCATGTAGTCCCTCAGCAGCGTGTCAACTGGCAAGACGCACTTCATCCGTGCTTCTTCCGGCATGCCCTCGAGAGTTTCCAGAGTCACGCATTCTGACAGGCCGAAACCTCCGGTTTCGGTACGACGAAGCGCAATCAGGTGAGCACCACAGCCGAGAGCTTCGCCAACATCTTCAGCCAGTGTGCGAATGTACGTTCCCTTGCTGCACCTGACGTGCATTTTAATAAGCACTCGGTCCGGGCTCTCCCGCACCAGGGTGGCTGCAAGCTCGGCAATTCTCACCTCACGCGCTTCCCGTTCAACCTCGATGCCAGCCCGTGCATACTCATACAGTGCACGACCATCCTTCTTCAGCGCACTGTGCATCGGTGGCGTCTGCCGGATCACACCAGTGAACTGCGCAATCACTCGACTGAGCATCGCATCGTCAACACAGACGGGTCGGGTATCGATCACACTGCCTTCGGCGTCTGCTGTGCTGGTCCTCACGCCCAGGCAAGCGGTTGCCTCGTAGGTCTTGTCAGCTTCAAGCTGAGTCTGGCTGAACTTTGTGGCAGCACCGAAACAAAGAGGCAGCACACCCGTTGCCAACGGATCAAGGGTTCCTGTGTGCCCAGCCTTTTCTGCGCGCAACAGCCACTTGACCTTCTGCAGGGCATCATTGCTGGTCCAGCCCAGTGGCTTGTCCAGCAGCAGCACCCCGTGCACGGGGCGCCTGGCAACCCGTGCGCGCGGCGCTTTGTGCATGCTAGTCCTCGTTCTTGGAACGTGAAGCGACCGCCTGCGCAATCAGGGCGTTCATGTCCGCCGCGCGTTCGGTCGTTCGATCAAAAACGAAATGCAGGGTCGGCACGGTATGGATGTGCAGGCGCTTGAACAGACCGGCGCGCAGGAAACCGGCCGCCTGATTCAAACCCTCGGTGCATTCCTTGATGTCGCCTGCCAGCAGACTGAAAAAAACCTTGGCGTGCGCATAGTCGGGCGTTACTTCGACCGCCTGGATGGTGACCATGCCGACGCGTGGATCCTTGAGTTCGCGCGCGATCAACTCCGTCAGATCGCGCTGGATCTGATCGGCCACCTTGAAGCTCCGGTTCGGAGTACTTGACTTCTTGCGCACGTCTACTTAGAGCGTTCTGGCGATTTCACGGATTTCAAAGAACTCCAGCACATCGCCTTCCTGGATGTCGTTGTAATTCTTGATGTTCAAGCCGCAATCGAAGCCTTCTTTGACTTCCTTGGCGTCGTCCTTGAAACGCTTGAGCGAGTCCAGTTCGCCGGTAAAGATGACAAGGTTGTCGCGCAGCAAGCG
>CAIQVX010000131.1 GCA_903875275.1 uncultured beta proteobacterium
CCGAAGTCGATGAACTCGACCACGCCGATGGCCGCAAAACGCAGGCCCATGCCGTAGCGCGTGGCCTTGTCGATTTCCTCGGCCGTGGCGGCGCCCTCCTCGATCATGCGGGCCGCTTCGTTCATCACCAGCGCCTGCAGTCGCGGCACGATGTAGCCGGGCGAAGCACCGCACACCACCGGCAGCTTGCCGATGGCTTCCATCAGCAATTTGGTGCGCGCCAGCACCTCGGGGTCGGTACCCGGATGGCAGCTGAGCTCGACCACCGGAATCACGTAGGCCGGGTTCAGCCAGTGCATGTTCAGGAAGCGCTCCGGCCGGCGCACCAGCGCCGCCAGTTGCGTGACAAGAATGCTGCTGGTGGTTGAGGTCAGGATCGCATCATCGCGACAGCACTGATTGATCTGCTCAAACGCCTCGCGCTTGGCCGAAAGGGTTTCTGGCACACCTTCGAACACCAGGTCGGCAGACTGCAGCGCCGCCGGGGCGTCCGCCGCATTGACGAAATCGACGCGCGCCGCGATTTGCTGGATCTGCGCTGCATCCATTACGCCGAGTTGGGCCAGACCCGACAGGCTGGCCTCGATTTCGGCCTGGGCCTCGCCGCGCAGCGTGTGCCAGGCCTCGGTGCTGCGAACTCGCAAGTCGATCAGGGAGATGCGGTGCCCGGCGTACGCAAACGCGATCGCGATGCCGCGCCCCATACGCCCCGCGCCCACCGCGGCAAAGCGCGGCAATGGTTTATGTTCCATCGTGCAGGCGCTGTCTGAGCTGTGCCGGCGTCAGGCTTGACAGGCCGAGGGACTCGAACGTGCGTGGCCCCGTGCGCAGATCGCGACCCAGAAAGCCGCCAGCGATGGCCAGCAGGCCCTGCGCGATGGGCGCATCCACGCCGGCATAACGTGCCGCCGAAGCCAGAAAAGCCAGCCCCAGTTCGGTGTCTTCGGTGATGTAGCGGTGACTATGAAGATCGATGTTTTCGCGCCAGTCGCCCGACTTGACCAGCTTCTTGTGCGCGTCGCCATACATCCAACGATCGTTGTTGTAGTGGTCGGCCAGTGGGTAGTGCGGCCCACTGTGACCCAGGGCTTCGCGCACCGCGACGCGTTCCTGATCGAGCCGGTCGGTCACGTCACGCACGGCGCGCTGCGTGCCTTCGTTGTGGATGTCCCAGCGCTCGAAGTGCTGCAGCGGTGCGGCATTCATCACCATCAACGGTGGATGGATGATGGGTCCGGCATTCATCAGCGCGCCCGACAGCGCGTCGCCACACGCATGAACACTGGGATAGGCCCTGCGGATCACGTTGATTGCCGCGTCCGACTTGCGCGCTGGATAGACGCCGGTCGGCAGGTGGATGGCTCGAATCGTGACATTGACTTCGCGCTCGCCATGCTTGCGCGCCAGGTAGGGCAGCGTACCGGTCTCGGCCCAGGCCAGGTCGGCCCGGTTGCCGCTTGCCGCCACTTGCCGCGCCATCACATAGCTGCCGAAAGTGCCGGGGGGAAGAAAAACAACCTGGCCATCCGCCAGGTGCGGCGCCATCGCACGGGCGATGTCTTGCTGGGCAATCGCAGGTGCGGGGATGACAATCAGCTCGGCGTCCCGCAGTGCCTCTGCCATATCGGCAGTGGCCAGCGCGAGTGGCACCTCACGCTGGCCGTTGGCGTCTTTGAGCGTGATGGAGCCTGCCTGCAGCAGTGGTTTCAGGGCTGGTGCGTCACGGCGCCACAGGCGCACGGCATGACCGGCTTCCGACAGATCGGCCGCAGCCGCATACGCGCCGTGGCCGCCGCCAAGTACTGCAATTTTCATGTTTGGAGACTATTCGGGCTTGGCACCGGTGAGTGCGATCATGCGCTGGTAGCGCTCGATATCACGGCGCACCAGCGCTTCGAGTTCAGCCGGTGTACCGGTGGTGGCGTCAAGTCCGGCCACGGTGATGCGCTCGACAACCGCTGGCTCGTGCATGATGGTGCGAATCTCCCGGTTCAGCCGCGTCACCACCGCCTCGGGGGTGCCCGCAGGCGCCAGGATGGCATACCAGTTGACCAGCGCGAACTCAGGGTAGCCGCTCTCGGCGATGGTGGGAACGTCCGGCGCCACCGCGTTACGCTTCGGGCTGGTGACAGCCAGGGGCAGCAGTTTGCCAGCCTTGGCCTGACGCATGCCATTGCCGGCGACGATCAGGGACAGCTTGACCTGACCGCCCATCAAATCCACCAGGGCCTGGCCGCCGCCCTTGTAGGGAACATCCAGGATATCGATGCCGGCCATGCGCTTGAACCACTCGAAACCGAGGTAATGCGGACTGCTGGAGCCCAGCGAGGCAAATGACAGCCGACCTGGCTGCGCGCGTGCCAGGGCCACGAGTTCGGGCAGAGAACGTGCGCCGAGCGTTGGATGGGCCACCAGCATCAGTGGCGACGTGGTCAGCTGCGCAACAAAGGCGAAGTCCTTGAGCGAGTTGTACGGCAGCGCCACACCGTAGGCGGCATTGATGGCGTGGATGTCGGTCGTCAGCAAGAGCGTGTGGCCGTCGGGCGGTGCCGAAGCCACGGCGCGCGTCGCGATGACGGAATTGCCCCCGGGCTTGTTGTCGACCATCACCTGCACACCGAGCACCGTCGTCAGGCGTTCCGCCAGCGCGCGCGCCACCACATCGGTGCCGCCACCCGGCGCGAACGGCACGACGATGCGCACGCCCTGGCTCGGGAAATCCGCGGCGCCTGCATGCGCTGCCAGACACAGTGCCAACACGCCCAACAGGGATGAAAACAAACGTCTCATGGTAGTCACCTCGTTCATCGGTTCAGAGTCTGGTCGCAGGGCTCAGGCAGCGCCGCCAAAGCCAAGGTAGGTCTCGACAATGCGCGGGCTTGCCGACAGTTCTTCTGCGCTGCCGCTGAGCGCCACCTCGCCGGTCTCCAGCACATAGCCGCGGTCGGCAATCTGCAGGGCGGCGCGGGCGTTCTGCTCGATCAGCAGGATCGCCACGCCGGTGTCGCGGAGTTCAGCGACGATGTGCAGGATGTCGCGCACAATGCGCGGCGCCAGGCCCAGGCTGGGTTCGTCCAGCATCAAGAGCCGTGGCTTGGCCATCAGCGCGCGCCCAATCGCCAGCATCTGGCGCTCGCCACCCGACAAGGTGGCGGCAAGTTGCTGGCTGCGCTCAAGCAGGCGCGGAAAGCGCTTGTAAACCGGTTCAAGGTCCCGGTCTGCGCCCCGCTCACCGGAACGCACACGGTGGAAAGCACCCAGGCGCAGATTGTTCTCGACCGTGAGGTCGCCAAACAGCTCGCGTCGCTCGGGGACCAGGGACATGCCGTTGGCGACGCGCGTCTCGACTTCCTGCCCGAGTTGATCAGCGTCGCTGTAGCGCACGCTGCCACTGCTGGGGAGCAGGCCCATGATGGCGGCCAGCAAGGTCGTCTTGCCAGCACCGTTGGGTCCGATCACGGTCACGATGCTGCCCGCCTCGACATCCAGGCTGACGCCGTGCAAGGCCTGCACCTTGCCGTAGCTGACGACCAGATCGCGCACCTGAAGCAAAGGCGTGCTCATTCAATGCCCCCAAGATAGGCTTCGATCACGGCCGGGTTGCGCTGGATCTCCTGGGGCAAACCGGCGGCCAGTTTTTCACCAAACTCCATCACCACAAGGCGGTCTACCAGGCCCATCACAAACTCCATGTCATGCTCTACCAGCAGGATCGTCAGGCCTTCGCCGCGCAGGCGCTGCAGCAAGCCGGACAAGGCGCGTTTTTCGCCGTAGCGCAGACCGGCCGCCGGTTCGTCCAGCAGCAGCAGCAGGGGGTCAGCAGCCAGCGCGCGTGCAATCTCGACGATGCGTTGCTGCCCCAGCGGCAGACTGCCAGCAGGGTCGTACATGTGTTCACCCAGACCGACACGCTCAATCTGCCGTGCTGCCTCGGAGCGCAGTTGTGCCTCTTCGGACCGATCCGCACGCAGCATGGCCGCCAGCGTTCCCTTGGCGCCACGCAGGTACGCGCCCAGGGCAACGTTGTCTAGAACGCTCATGTTGGAGACCAGATTGACGTGCTGGAAGGTGCGCGCCATCCCACTGCGGGCAATGGTTCGTGCCGGCAAGCCGTCGATGGCTGATCCCAGCAGTTTCACCGAGCCACTGTCGGCTTCCAGCGTACCGCTGAGCAGGTTGAAGACCGTGCTCTTGCCGGCGCCGTTGGGTCCGATCAGGCCCAGAATTTCGCCGGCGTTGATGGAAAACGAAATGTCTTTCACGGCGACCAGTCCACCGAAGCGCTTGTTCAGCCGGTCCACGACGAGCAGTGGTGTTCCGTGCACAGGGCGTAGGCGCAGTCTCGGTACTGGCGCCTCTGCCGGACGCGCCGGCACGGCGCCCTTGGGTAGCCAGCGCGTGATGGCTGGTGCGATACCGTCGCGTGTACGGTGCAACAGCAGCAGCATCAGCGCGCCAAAAACAATGGTCTCGTAATTCGCCGTGGTGTGAAGCACGATGGGCACGATCTCCTTCAGGGACTCTTTCAGAATCGTCAGGATGGCAGCACCCACCACCGCGCCCCAGACCTGGCTGGCACCGCCGATGACGGCCATGAACAGGTAGTCGATACCGGCATTCACGCCAAAAGCATGCGGGCTGACAAAGCGCAGATAGTGCGCATGCAGCCATCCCGCCAGTCCGGCCAGAACAGCGGCCTGCACGAAGATGACCAGTTTCAGAGCCGCCGTATTGACGCCAAAGCTCTCGGCCATCACGCTGCGAAAGCGCAGCGAGCGCACGGCG
>CAIQVX010000132.1 GCA_903875275.1 uncultured beta proteobacterium
AGGCGCTGCACGAGTGCCGCTCGCCCTGGGTCTCGATCCTGATCCGGCGCTGCTTTGGCATGGCCGGTGCGCTGCACGGACCCAAGTACGGTGAGGCACTCAACCTGCGCTACGCCTGGCCCTCGGCGCGCTGGGGTTCGATCCCGATTGAGGGCGGTGTGATGGCTGCGCACAAGACCGAGATCGAAAGCGCCGCCGACCCGGCTGCCAAGCGCGCCGAGCTGGAGGCCTTCTACCTGAACATGACCTCGCCGTTTCGCACGGCAGAGAAGTTCGGCATTCTCGACATCATCGACCCGCGTGAAACCCGCTCCATCCTGTGCGACTGGGTCGAGGACGCCTGGGCGCTACGCTCGCATTGAATCGGCCTGGATGGCGGTCAGCGCGATGGTGAAGATGATGTCGTCCACCAGGGCGCCGCGGGACAGGTCGTTGACCGGTTTGCGCAGGCCTTGCAGCATCGGGCCCACCGACACCACATTGGCCGAGCGCTGCACGGCCTTGTAGGTGGTGTTGCCGGTGTTGAGGTCCGGAAACACAAACACGGTGGCCTGTCCCGCCACGGAACTGCCGGGTGCCTTCTGCGCCGCCACATCGCTCACGGTGGCGGCGTCGTACTGCATCGGGCCGTCGATCACCAGCTCCGGCCAGCGCTGCCGTGCCAGTTCTGTGGCTGTGCGCACCTTTTCCACATCATCACCGGCGCCGGACTCCCCGGTGCTGTAGCTGATCATCGCGACCTTGGGGATGATGCCAAAGGCCTGGGCACTGTCGGCGCTCTGCTTGGCAATGTCGGCCAGTTCCTGCGCCGTCGGGTCCGGGTTGATGGCGCAATCGGCGTACACCAGCACCTGCTCCGGCATCAGCATGAAGAAGCACGACGAAACAATGGTGGACCCCGGCGCCGTCCGTATCAGTTGCAGCGCTGGCCGCACCGTGCTGGCGGTGGTGTGCACGGCACCGCTAACGAGTCCGTCCACTTCATCCACCGCAAGCATCATGGTGCCAAGAACCACGCTGTCTTCCAGTGCCACCACGGCTTGTCCCGGTTTCATTCCCTTGCTGCTGCGAAGTTCCACCATCGGTGCCACGTAGCGCTCGGCAATCTGGGCTGGCTCCAGAATCTCCAGCCCTGGGGGCAGTTCGATCCCCAGCGAATCGGCCACCGACTGAACCACCTTGCGCCGGCCCAGCAGCACGCAGCGCGCAATTTCCTTCTGCGTGCAGATCACAGCGGCGCGGATCGTGCGCGGCTCTTCGCCCTCGGGCAGCACGATGCGCTTGTTGGCGGCGCGCGCCTTCTGGATCAACTGGTAGCGGAAAGCAGGTGGCGACATATGGGTCGAGGTGGCAAGTTCCAGTCCGGCGTAAATGGCCTCACCCGTCACCTGCTCGGCCACACTGTCGATCACCGCATCCATCCGGCTCAAATCGTCCTGCGGCACGGCTTGTGGCAAGCGGCTGATGTGGGCCGCAGTTTCATAGCTGTCGCCGCCGGTTCGAAGCACCGGCAGACCGCTATGGAAGGCGCGCGAAGCAAAGCGCTGGAGCGTCGGGCTGATGAAGCTGTTATGGGTCAGTACCAGGCCCGCGAGTTCGATGCCGTTGCTGGCGGCCAGCGCTGTGGCCAGAATTACGTCGTCGCGGTCACCGGCGCTGACCACCAGCGCCCCCGGCTTCAGGCGGGCAATGACTTCGGTGGCGGAGCGCGCTGCCAGCACGGTCTCAAGCACGCGCCGTGTCGAGATTTCGCCCTCGATCATCACCTCGGCCCCCAAATGGCGTGCCACGTCAATCGTGCGCGCGGCCGACAGCGCCGGGTTATTCTCGATGACTCCCCAGATGGGCGCACCGTCGAGCTGCCTGGCCGCATCGGCCCTGTCGAAATCCGCCGGTGCGCGGTTGAAGATGACGCCGGCCACGTTGCGACCGGTGTGGCGCACCTGCGCAATCAGGTAATTGGCCTGCGCCATGCCCTGGGGATCGGCGCCGCTGGCCACCAGCACCACCTCGGCCTGCAGACTGCGGGCGATGTCAGCCGAAAGGCGCGGAATAAAAGCCCGGCGCGAGTCGGCCTGCATGCCTTCAACCACCAGCACATCGGCGCCCGCGCTGGCCGACATCGCCATGCTGACAATGTCTTCCAGCAGTTCATCGGTCTTGCCGGAGGTGACGAACTGCGTTACCAGGGTCATGGGCAGGGGGTCGGGCGTGTTCGCGATCTTGCAGATCTTGCGTGCGAACAGGACCGAAGGCTCGCTGTCCGCTGCGCGCCGGGTAATAGGTTTCACAAACGCGACCTTCAGGCCGCGCCTTTGCAGCGAGCGCAGCAGACCGAGCGAAACCGAGGTGAGACCCACGTTGGACTGTGTTGCTGCCAGGAAATACGTGCGCATTGAAGAGGTTCCGCTTGTGATCGCCACCCGTGCGCAAGGCGAACGGGAAATTGTGCGTTGCATCATAACGGATCCAAGGGTTAACCCTTACTCTTGAGTCAAGAAATTGGATGTTTTGCTATTAGTTCAACAATTGTTGTATGATCAAACTATGGATACTTCATCGGCTGTCAAGATCTTTGAATCCCTTTCGTCCGGCATTCGTCTGGACATCTACCGGCTGCTGGTCAGAGCCGGACCAGAGGGCAGGGTGGCCGGTGAAATTGGCACTGAACTGGGCGTGCCACCCACCAATCTTTCTTTCCACCTGAAAGCACTGACGCAGTCGCAGCTGCTGTCGGTAACGCAGGAGGGGCGCTTTTTGCGCTACCGCGCGCAACTGGGCCTGATGCAGGATCTGGTTGCCTACCTCACTGCCGAGTGCTGCTCCGGCCATCCCGAGTTGTGTCCCGAGACCTGCCAACCGCCAGGATCTGGCGTCTGTCACCCCATTTCAAGTTGATTAAAGGACTGTTCCCATGAAATCCCTGCAAGTGTTTGATCCCGCCCTGTGCTGCAGTAGTGGCGTGTGTGGAACCGAGGTAGACCAGAACCTGGTGACCTTCTCGGCCGATGTGGACTGGGCCAAACAGAACGGCGCCCGCATCGAGCGCTTCAATCTGGCGCAGCAGCCTATGGCGTTTGCCGCCAACGCGGTGGTCAAAGGTTTGCTGGAGCGCAGTGGCGAGGGCGCCTTGCCGGTGATCCTGCTCGACGGTGAACTGGCTCTGGCCGGGCGTTACCCCAGCCGGGACGAACTGGCACGCTGGGCCGGGATCGTGCAGATAGCTGTCACGGCGGCACCCGCCGCTGGCTCCTGCTGCTGTTCGGGCCGCAGTTGTGCTTGACGCTGCGGCCAGCAGTGGCATGAAGTTTTTGCAACAACCGCCACGCTTTCTGTTCTTCACCGGCAAGGGCGGCGTTGGCAAGACCTCGATTGCCTGCGCCACGGCACTCATGCTGGCCGCTGCGGGCAAGCGCGTGCTGCTGGTCAGCACCGACCCGGCAAGCAACGTCGGTCAGGTCTTTGGCATCACGATTGGCAACCAGATCACAGCCATCCCCGATGTCGCGAATCTGAGCGCCCTGGAGATCGACCCGCAGGCCGCAGCGCAGGCCTACCGGGACCGCATTGTGGGACCGGTGCGTGGTGTGCTGCCCGATACCGTGGTGCGCGGTATTGAGGAGCAGCTTTCTGGCGCCTGCACCACCGAGATTGCCGCTTTTGACGAATTTACCGAGTTGCTGACCGACGCCGCGCTGACTGCCGACTACGAGCACATTGTTTTTGACACGGCACCCACCGGCCACACCATTCGCCTGCTGCAGTTGCCCGGCGCCTGGAGCGGCTTTCTGGAAGAGGGCAAGGGTGATGCCTCCTGCCTCGGGCCCCTCGCTGGTCTGGAAAAGCAGCGCACGCAGTACAAGGCCGCAGTGGACGCCCTGGCCGACCCTGCGCGCACCCGTCTGGTTCTGGTGGCTCGGGCGCAGGCCTCCACCCTGCGCGAGGCGGCGCGCACGCACGATGAACTCGCCGGCATCGGCTTGTCGCAACAGTACCTGGTCATCAACGGCGTTCTTCCGCCAGCGCAGGGCGCCAGTGATCCGCTGGCCGCCGCCATTGCGCTGCGCGAACTCGCAGCGCTCGCGGCCATGCCCGAGGCCCTGCTGGCGCTGCCAAGAGATCAGATTGCGCTCAAGGCCTTCGACCTGGTCGGCCTGGCCGCATTGCGCCAGTTGCTGAGCAGCGCAACGCCTGTGGCGGCTACCGAGGTTGCCCAGCCCGCTGCCATCGCCGCACCCAGCCTGTCGGAACTGGTTGAGAAAATAGCCGCCGATGGCCACGGCCTGGTGATGCTGATGGGCAAGGGCGGCGTCGGCAAGACCACGCTGGCGGCAGCGGTGGCGGTGCAACTTGCCACACGTGGCTTGCCAGTGCATCTCACCACGTCGGACCCGGCGGCGCATTTGACCGAAACCCTGCACGGCACGCTGGAACATCTGACGGTGAGCCGCATCGACCCGCACGAAGTCACCGAGCGCTACCGCGCCCACGTACTTGCCGCCAAAGGCGCCAGTCTGGATGCCCAGGGCCGCGCCCTGCTGGAAGAGGATCTGCGCTCGCCCTGCACCGAAGAGATTGCGGTGTTTCAGGCCTTCTCACGCGTCATCCGCGAGGCCGGCAAGAAATTTGTCGTGATGGACACCGCACCCACCGGCCACACCCTGTTGCTGCTGGATGCCACCGGTGCCTACCACCGCGACATGGTGCGCCAGATGGGCGCAAGCGGTCTGCACTTCACGACACCGATGATGCAGTTGCAGGACCCGAAGCAGACCAAGGTGCTGCTGGTGACGCTGGCCGAGAAAACGCCGGTGCTCGAAGCTGCCAATCTCCAGGCCGATCTGAAGCGCGCCGGCATAGAGCCCTGGGCCTGGATCATCAACAACAGTGTGGCCGCCAGTGCGTTGGGCGCGGCACTGACGTCGCCGCTGCTGCGTCAGCGTGCCAGGAACGAACTGGTCGAAATTGAGACGGTTGCCACGCGGCACGCGCGCCGCTATGCGCTGGTGCCCTTGCTGCGCGAGGAGCCGATTGGCGTTGAACGGCTGTTGCAACTGGCCACCCATGGAACCCATCCTGACCACCCCACTGAGGAAAATGAGAAATGAGCGAAAAAGTCCTGAACGTGCTGTTTTTGTGCACCCACAATTCGGCACGCAGCACCCTGGCCGAAGCCATCCTGAACCACATTGGTAAAGGCCGCTTCAAGGCCTGGTCGGCTGGCAGCAGCCCGCGCGAGAACCAGCAACCGAACCCGCTGGGCTTGCAGGTTCTAAAAAGCGCAGGGATATCCGTCGAAGGTTTGCGCAGCAAGTCCTGGGACGAATTTGGCAAGCCCGATGCGCCGCGCATGGACCTGGTGATCACGGTCTGCGATAACGCCGCGGGTGAGGTCTGCCCTTACTGGCCCGGTCAACCCGCCACAGCCCACTGGGGCTACCCCGACCCATCGGCAGGTGAGGGCAGCGACGCGCAAAAGCTTGAAGCGTTCCGGCAGACCCTGCACGCGCTCAAACGCCGGCTGGAGTTGCTGATCAGCCTGCCGCAGGCCAAACTGGAAAAGACACTGTTGCAAAGCACTGCGCGTGGACTGGCACTGGATCCCGGATCGAGTCCGGGATGACAAAGGCGGTGTCCGGGATGACAATCTCATATCCATATTTTTCAATTCCCTACGCACATGAACGTCTTTGAGCGCTATCTCACGGTCTGGGTTTTTCTGTGCATTGTGGTCGGCATTGCGCTTGGCCAAGTGCTGCCCGGTGTGTTCCAGGCTATTGGCGGCATGGAAATCGCGCACGTCAATCTGCCGGTCGGCTTGCTGATCTGGGTGATGATTGTTCCGATGCTGGTCAAGGTTGATTTTGGCGCCTTGCAGGAGGTGCGCAAGCACATCAAGGGCATAGGCGTCACGCTCTTTGTCAACTGGCTGGTCAAGCCCTTCACCA
>CAIQVX010000133.1 GCA_903875275.1 uncultured beta proteobacterium
CGGGAAGAACTTGAGCTTGTTCTCGACATACTTGGGTGCGAACATGGCGCCGTCGTTGGCGCCGCCCTTGATCCGTCCCACGTCTTTCACGCGGTCAATGATCTTGAGGTGACCGTTCGCATCCAGGAAGCCTGCATCGCTGGTGTGGTACCAACCGTCTGCGCTCAGCACCTCGGCAGTGGCTGCCGGGTTCTTGAAATATTCCTTTAGCAATCCCGGCGACTTGACCAGGATTTCGCCGTTCTCGGCGACCTTGATTTCAACGCCAGGGCAGGGCACGCCAACGGTGTCGGCACGCGCCTGGTTGTCGGGCTGCAGGCAGACAAACACGGCGGTTTCGGTCGAGCCGTAAAGCTGCTTGAGGTTGATGCCGATGGAGCGGTAAAAGCTGAACAGATCGGGGCCGATGGCTTCGCCTGCGGTATAGGCGACACGCACGCGGCTCATGCCCAGGTTGTTGCGCAGGGGACCATAAACCATCAGGTTGCCCAGCGCGTAGAGCACCGTATCTTTGAGGCCTAGTGATTTGCCGTCGGTGCGGGCCGGGCCAACCCGCTCTGCCACCCGCATGAAGTAGTGGAACATACGCTTTTTGATGGCGCCAGCGTCTTCCATGCGGATCATCACGCTGGTGAGCAGGCCTTCAAACACGCGAGGTGGCGCAAAGTAGTAGGTCGGGCCCACTTCTTTG
Source organism: uncultured beta proteobacterium (assembly GCA_903875275.1). Taxonomy (GTDB): domain Bacteria; phylum Pseudomonadota; class Gammaproteobacteria; order Burkholderiales; family Burkholderiaceae_C; genus Rhodoferax. The sequence goes on from CAIQVX010000133.1 coordinate 692, forward strand.
AGATCGATGGTGACGGTGGCTGCCGACTCCGGGCAATTGACGACATAGCCGCAGGCCAGCCACTGTGCGTAGCTGAAGATGTTTTGACCAATCCAGGCTGGCGGCAGGTAGGCGAGCACCTCTTCGGCATGGGTCAGCTTGTCGAAGTCAGCGCCCGCCTTGGCGCGGTTCAGCAATGAATTGTGGGTGTGCACCACACCCTTGGGGTTGCCCGTGGTGCCGGAGGTGAAGAACATGGCGCCAACATCCGAGGCCTTGATCTGGTCCACGGCCTTCCTGAAGAAGTCGGTGTGGGCGGCGGCAAAGGCCTGGCCGTTGGCGATCAGATCGTCGAGTGCCGCCAGGCCGGGCTCTGCATAGTTGCGCAGTCCGCGCGGGTCGTCAAAGTAGATGTTGCTCAGCTGCGGGCATTCTTCGCGGATTTCGAGCAGTTTGTCGACCTGTTCCTGATCTTCCGCGAAGGCGAAACGCACCTCGGCGTTGTTGATCGGGAACACGCATTCGGGTGCGGCAGCGTCCTGGTACAGCGGAATGGGTACGGCGCCGATCGACTGCACGGCCAGCATGGTGGCGTACAGGCGCGGGCGATTCGCACCAATCACGATCATGTGCTCGCCGCTGCGCAGCCCGGCCTGATGCAGGCCGCACGCCAGGCGTTCCACCAGCGTTGCCAGATCGGCCCATGACAGCGCCTGCCAAATGCCGTATTCTTTTTCGCGCATCGCAGGCTCGGTCGGCCGCTGCTTGGCGTGATCCAGAAGAAGTCGAGGAAATGTGGTCTGCATCCCGATGCCCTGTCTTCAAACGAATGAATCTTTAGAACGGCGTTTATGCGCTGTTCCCAACTAACTGGCGGCGACAGTGATCCAAACCATCTGGCCGCTCGGATGGGGTGAATAATAGACATTCATTTGACGTTAAGTTGTCGTTTGGACGACAATCTGCCTGTTTCTGGGTAGGTGTTTTCCCTGCACTTTTTGGCCCTCTACCGAAGGAGAACCAGGTACCGATGAGCTATGACAGGTCCCTGCATCAGCGCAGACGCTCCCTGACGCCTGTGGAACTGAATGCCATTCCCTGGATTCATTTGCTGACATCCACCGAGCGTGAGCGTGCCGTGGACGACCTCAAGATCACTGATGCCAGTGCCGGTGATTACGTGTGTCGCACCGGTCGTCCCGTGACGTATTGGTTTGGCGTGATTGACGGCTTGCTGAAGATGAGCAGCGACAACGCCGAAGGAAAGACCATGACGTTTATCGGCATGCCGCCTGGGGGCTGGTTCGGTGAAGGTACCGCACTGAAGCGCGAAAGCTACAGGTACAACATTCAGGCACTGCGAAGGAGTCGGGTCGCTGGCTTGCATGTAGACACATTTCATTGGTTGCTGGACCACTCTATTGGTTTTAACCGGTTCATCATGAACCAACTCAACGAGCGACTCGGCCAGTTCATCGCCGCCCGTGAGATCGACCGGATGAACAACCCGGACATCCGGGTTGCGCGCAGTCTGGCTGCGCTGTTCAACCCGGTGCTCTATCCCGGCGTCGGCGAAGTTCTGCGAATCACCCAGCAGGAGTTGGCCTATCTGGTGGGCCTCTCCCGTCAGCGCGTCAATCAGGCCCTGACCGCTTTGTCGGTTCAGGGCTCGATCCGCATTGAATACGGCGGCTTGCGCGTGCTGGACCTGCAGGCATTGCGCGCCACTGTTCTTGCCGCCAAACCCGTTGTTTAATAGAGGTGTCGAAATCAGGCCCATCGGGGGCCGAAGCACAAGGAGACTTCTATGACATCAGGTGTTCGCCACGCGCGCCGCGCTCTGGCTGTGGTTTTCGCGCTAAGCGCTTTATTGCTTGCCAACCATGCCTCGGGCCAGACCTGGCCGGCAAAATCCGTTCGAATCGTGGTGCCTTTTGCGCCCGGCGGAACAACCGACATTCTGGCCCGGGCCGTGGCCCCGGAACTGTCAAAGGTATTCGGGCAATCCTTCATCGTTGACAACCGCGCTGGCGCCGGCGGCAATCTGGGGGCTGACATTGTGGCCAAGGCGGCCCCCGATGGCTACACACTGCTGATGGGTACGGTCGGGACCCATGGCATCAACAAGTCTCTGTACAGCCGGCTGCCCTATGACCCCCAAAAGGACTTTGCGCCAATCACCATGGTGGCGGGCGTGCCCAATGTGATGGTGATGAATACAGACAAGGCAAAGGCTCTGGGGATCAACAGCGTTCCCGATTTCATAAAGTATGCGAAAGCACATCCTGGCCAACTCAATATGGCCTCCAGCGGCAATGGCACCTCGATTCACCTGGCAGGGGAACTGTTCAAGACCATGACCGGAATCTTCATGACCCACATTCCCTACACCGGATCCGGCCCGGCGATGATGGGCATGGTCTCCGGTACTGTAGACGTGATGTTTGACAACCTGCCTTCGTCCATGGCCCAAATCAAGGGTGGCAAGCTCAAGGCCTTTGCCGTCACCAGTTCCCAGCGTTCGGGCGCGGTGCCGGACCTGCCCACCATTGAAGAGGCTGCCAAACTCAAGGGTTTCGAGGCCAGCAGCTGGTTTGGCTTGCTCGCGCCGGCCGGGACGCCACCGGAGATTGTGTTGCGGATTCAGCAGGAAACCGCCAAGGCGCTCAACCTGCCCAGTATCAAGGAGAAGTTGCTGGCGCAGGGAGCCATTCCCAGCGGCAATACGCCGCAGGAATTTGCGGCACTGATTGACGCAGAGATCAAGAAGTGGGCGCCGGTGGTCAAGGCTTCCGGGGCCAGAGTTGATTGAGTCTGCGTGACGGTTCAGACGCCCCACACGATGGCGTGTCCGGCCTTTTCGCAGCGCTGCAGCATTTCTATAAAGGGCAGCGTACGCTGGCGCAGTGAGATGGTCTCAAAGTGGGGAGGATCTTCATTGCGCTCCAGCGCCCGCGCCAGAGCAGCCTTTCTGTCGGCGGCCTCCTGCGCCACGGCGGCCGACAACGCCGCCAGTGCCACCGGCATCTGTTCCGGCAGGATGATGCCTTTGTTGGCGTCACTGTCGCCATGGCTATCACCGATTTTGCCGATGATCTCCAGCATGCGCCGCCCGTTGGGCTGCAACATGATGAGGTCGCCCGTGCCTTTGGACTTGAATTTATAGAGCATAGGAGGAATCAAATGGCTGATCTACACATTCTGCGTGATCACAAACTGGGACTGCCAGCCGCCAGAAAACTGGCCTTCCATTGGGCCGAGCAGGTCGAAAAAGACTTCGGCATGTCTTGCACGTATGAGGAGGGCAGGAATGCCGACGAGGTCTGCTTCACGCGGGCCGGAGTCGATGGCACGCTCAAAGTCACCAAGGACCGATTCGAACTCAATGCCAGACTCGGCTTCCTCGTCGGTGCTTTCAAGGGCCGGATTGAGAGTGAAATCGTGAAAATGCTGGACGACATGCTGCCGCACGGGGCTGCGGCAGCAACGCAACGGCCTGCGAAGAAGTGACCGTTATCTCAACTCAGGGACTCAATCAGGTCAATGTACTGCTGCATCGCGTCCTGGCTGCTGGTGCCCTTGAACCCATTCCATGCGTCCCATTTGGCGCGCCCCACCATGTCGCCAAAACCAGGTTTCTTTTCCGCGTTGTCGCCCGTGCTGGCCTGCTTGTAGACGGCATAGATTTTCAGTAAGGTGGCGTTGTCAGGACGTTCGGTGAGGTTTTTCGAATTGGCAACAGCGGCATCGAATTTTGCTTTCAGGTCAGCCATGGTTTCTCCGGATCAGTCAGGTACCCTGCACACTCGGGGTATTCGCGAAGTATCTTACTTTCGGTTTTGGCCACAAAATAGGGGACATTCCCCAAGAATGGGCCGTTATTCATCATTTTCTGGAATCTGGAGTTTCCCATGGTTACAAGAATCAGCACCAAGCCCGCTGCGCAACCGGTGACGGAGACCGTGCTTCCGATGGCGCAGCAGGCCCAAAAGACCGTGCGCAGGGCGGCACGTGTGGTCCGCAAGAACGTATCGAGTGCGGTCGGCGGGACCTTGGGACTGACCGGCGAACGCATGAGTAAGGTGGATACGGCCTGGCTGCGCATGGATTCCCCGAGCAACCTGATGATGATTGTGGGTGTCTGGATCCTGCGTCCGGGGGTGAGCTACGAAGAGGTGTGCAAGCGCATCGAGGAGCGCCTGCTCAAGTACCCGCGTTTCGGCCAGCGCGTGCAGCAGGACGCCGCGGGCGCAACCTGGGTCAAGGATGAGCAATTTGACATCGGGCGTCACGTTCTGATTGAGAAACTGGGGCGCCGGTCCAAAGGGCGTGAGCAGCAAGCACTGCAGGACCGCCTGGCTGAACTCGCGGTGCAGCCGCTCGACATGAAGCATCCTTTGTGGCAGTTCCACCTGGTTGAGAATTACCAGGGTGGTTCTGCCCTGCTGGTGCGCATTCACCATTGCATCGCCGATGGAATTGCGCTGATTTCTGTCACACAGTCACTGGTAGACGGTGGGGCGATGCCACCGCAACGCCGGAGCAAGGTCTTGCCGCATGGCGGTCTCGAAGGTGCTGAAGACTGGTTGGTGGATACGCTGATCAAGCCCTTCACCGATGTCACTGTCAAAGCGATCAGTGCTGCCGGGGACGGCGCGGTGAACGCCATGGAAATGATGATGGGGCCGCAAAAGGGAATGGAGAAGGGAATGGCGGGCTCGGTTGAGTTGGCCAAGATCGTGTACCAAGTACTGCGTGACGGTGCCGCACTGGCGTTGATGGCGGACGACTCGCCCACGCGCCTCAAGGGCGTTCCGGGCCATTCCAAGCGTGTCGCCTGGTGCGAGCCGATTCCGCTGGAGGAAGTCAAGGCCGTGGGTCGGGCCTTAAACTGTTCCATCAACGACATCCTGCTCAGTTGTGTCGCTGGTGCCATTGCCGAGTACCTGAAGTCCTTCGGTGATGAGGTCGCGGGCAAGGAAATTCGCGCCATGGTCCCGGTCAATCTGAGACCGCTGGAGGAGGCGCACAAATTGGGCAACAGGTTTGGTCTGGCGCCGGTCGTCTTGCCCATAGGAATCGAAAGTCCGGTTGAACGAGTGTACGAGGTGCGTCGCCGCATGAGTCAGCTCAAGGGCAGCATGCAGCCCCTGATGGCCTTTGGCTTGCTGTCGGTAGCTGGCCTGCTGATCAAACCCGCACAGGACGCGATGCTGGGCCTGTTTTCCAAGAAGACCACCGCTGTCATGACGAATGTTCCGGGACCGCGCGAAAAACTGAAGTTCTGCGGCTCCACGCTAGAGCAGAGCCTGTTCTGGGTGCCCCAGTCGGGCACCGTGGGGCTGGGGGTTTCAATACTGAGCTATGGCGGTGGCGTGCAGTTCGGGGTGATCAGCGATTCAACCCTGTGTCCTGACCCGCAGAAGATCATCGACCAGTTCGAGCCGGAATTCGCGAAACTTGCGATGGTGACCTTGATGCTGCCGTGGAGCAACTGAAGATCATTCTTCCAACTCGCCTCTGGCAAGCTCGATATCCAGGCGTTCCATCGCATCGACGGGCTTGGCGGCAGCGGCCTGCTGGTACAGACGGGTCGCTTCCTTGATCATCTTCTCGCCGTCCAGCATCACCATGGCGTTGGCGTATTCAATCATGCCAATCACGGATTCAAAGTTGAGTTTGAGCGCCTGCTGAAATAGTGCCAGGCCTGTGTCCTTTTTTGCACCGTAGGTCATGCCGCCAATGAGGGAGCCGACCTTGTCAATTACTTCCGCGTGAAAAGCACCCAATGCGATGTGGGCGTCCGCGTGTTTCGGCTGTAGCCTGATGACGTCTTCCAGAGAGCCCTTGACCTTGCTGCCCAGGCCTTGCGCCAGCGCCTTGGCCACACTGATGCCCTGACTGTAGCGCCCCAATGCATAGGCATGCCAATACAGTGCGCTCGGATCCTGCGGGTTTTCCTGGGCCTGCGCTGCGGCTCTCTGCGCTACTTCCTGGTACAGGTCGAGCCGGGCCTTTTCCTGCTTTTCAAGGTAAGTGGCGTAAATGCAGGCCGCCTTGTTGGCCACGGTAAGACCGGCCCCGCCAATCTGGAGTCCGAGGTCCACCGCCTTCTGGAATTCACCGCTATGGAATAGCGCCCAGGCTTGCAGCACATTGGCATCGGCAGGCAAAGGCTCGGCGTCTCCCGCGTGCAACCTGGCCCAGTGCTTCTTGACACGGGCAGCGTCAAAAACGTACTCGCCAGCATAAGGAAAGGCTGTCCACTTGGCCATGCATGTCTCCGTTGGCTCATTGCTCTATTTATTGTCGTTATTGTAGGCGCCGGCCAGCTTGAGCAAATGAGTGCGCTGGCCTGGTTCCAGGTAAGGAACCAGGAGGTTGAGTACGTGCTGTGCGCCTCGCAGCAGCGCGGCCTGGGCGTTTTCAGTCTCGAGCGCCCGTCGTGGATCGCGGACGTATTCAAAACTCAGCCAGTAAGTCAACACCACGACCATGCTGGTCGCCGTAGCCTCAATTTCACGTGAATCGATGGCGATGGCGCCGGAGCGGCTCATGCTGTCGAGCATCGCCTTCACGGCGCGTGTCTTGTTCTTCAGAACTGTTTGAAAGTGCGTCTCAAGTCGCCGGTTCTTGCTCAGCAGGTCGTTGAGGTCGCGGTACAGAAATCGGTATTGCCAGATCAACTCGAACAGCGTGTGCATGAAGAACCATGCGTCCTCTACATCGCGCACGCCGTCACTGGCGTTGAGCAACTGGTTGAGGTCGCGCTCAAAGCGGTCAAACAGCGAGTTGATGAGTTCGTCTTTGGCCGGATAGTGGTAGTAGAGGTTGCCCGGGCTGATGCCCAATTCGGCAGAGATCAGGGTTGTGGATACGTTCGGTTCGCCAAAGCGATTGAACAGTTCAAGCGTTGTTTCCAGAATGCGCTCGGCAGTGCGCCGGGGTGCCTTCTTCACCATAAAGGCGCTCTCCCGTGCATCGCCGGCTTAACCGCGTGACCCAGGTCATCCATGATTTCCTGAAGCTTGGTGATGGCACGACCGACCTGGGTTGAGGCAGGCACCGGCGCGCTTAGATGCCGCTTGGGGTCGTCCAGCGCCTCGTGGTGCAGACTGATGCCATGGCGCCACAGCTTGGCTGACAGACCGGTTTTGCGTGAGCGCAGCAACTGGCGCGTTTGCTGGTAGGCATGTTCTGCCAGACGGCGACGCTGCGAGTAGCTGAAGGTGTTGGCCAGATATAGTTCCGGGTCGCGGTGATCCGGCTCGATCAGGATGATGTCGGTGTCCGGGTAGGCGTGCTCGTACTGTCTCATGCCCAGGACCATGCGCGAGTGGATCAGCGAGCGGAAGGTCTGGCTCAGGACAGCCGGCAGGCCGCCGTCCACGATGCGCGGGATGTGGTGCTTGTCGGCCGGCAATCCGCGCCGCATGACCTTGGCAACTTGAGGCGCAGTGGCGTCAAAGGGCACGAGCGGGTTCAGGCAAAGCATCAGGTCGATGCCCTGTTCAAGTGCGACCGATGCGTGCATGGTCTTCTTCAACGCTCCGTCAACGTAGTAGTTGTCGTCGATCTCAACCGGCGGGAACAGTCCCGGCAGCGCGGCGCTGGCTTGAACCGCTTTGGAAATTGGGATGTGATCCCATCCGGCACGACCGAAGGGGGCTGCGTCACCGCTGTCCAGATTGGTGGCCACCAGTGTCAATTGGGTCTTGAGTTTTCGGAAATCGTTGCTGCGGCCATTTTGTGAAAACAGTTTCTCCAGTTGTACATGAATCTGTTCGCTGGAGAAGATGCCGGCGGGCAGGCCCGGTCCCAGGTGTTGCAGTGCCTGCGTGAAGGGCTTGCGACCGGCCGTCACCTGCCACAGCGCAGAGACCAGCAGCGCTGGCAGCATGATGCCGCGGCGAACAAACTCGCCGTAGGCCGGCATCATCAGCCACGAAGGGTCGAAAGCCTCGGCGAGCGGGTTGTCGTTTTCAATAAATGAGGCACACAACTCTCGTGGTGTGATGCGATTGGCCAGACCGGCAGCAATGAAACCGCCCGCAGAAACGCCGACATAGTGCTGCAGTCTGGTGAAGTCAATTCCGTTCAGGGACTCCTCCAGGGCGCAGAGGGCACCAATTTCATAAATGGCACCCAAGGGGCCGCCACCCGACAACGCCAGTGCAATTCTTGGAGCCTGTGATGGTTTGCGTTTCATAGGAACAAAGTGTAGGTCTGAACGAGTTCAATGGTTGCTGCGATGCAACAACGCCGTTTGGCACAAAGCATAAAGGGCGCACAGGCGCCCTTTATGTCGATCAAGGTACTTGTCGTACCGGGCACTGTCAGCGCCTAAGGTCAGGTCTGATCAGTGCGGCATCAGTCAGCAGGAGTCGCACGTTTTGCTGCGGGCTTGGCAGCTTTCTTTGCTGCTGGCTTGACAGCGGCCTTGACCGTCTTGTTGGCTGGAACCTTGGGCGCCGCACCCTTGGCGGACAGTTTCTGGACGTTTCTGTTCAGTTCATCGATGCGGGCAATCAGGGCATTGACATCCTTGGCGGAGGGTACGCCCAGCTTGTTGAGGGCTTTGGCGACACGCTCTTCAAAAATACTTTCCAGTTTGTCCCACTGTCCGGACGCCTTGGAGGAAATGTCGGTGGCCATGCTGGACATTCTGTTGCTGGCCTCGGAAATCTTTTCTTCAGCAACGGATTGTGTCTTGCGCTGCATGCTGACACCCTCCTTGATCAAGGCCTCAATCGCCTTCGTACCTTCGGCCTGTGCCTTCGTCAGTGCGCCCAGGCCTGCCTGCCAGATCTGTTGTGCAGAGTCCTTGACCGAACCTGGCAGGGGCAGGGCGTTTTTCTTTGATGCAGTTGGTTTTTGCAGTTTCTTGACCATTGGAAGCTCCACAGGGGTTGATTAATTAGGGCTCTGGCGTCGAACCAGAGCCGACTCGGACTCGAATGTAAGGGCTGGATCGGTTGCTGTGTAGACGAGGCTTCCTAAATTGCTAGGGAGCTCGATCTAACGGAGCACGGGTTTGTGCTGAATGGGGTCAACTCAAATCTGGGCAAGAATGCGCGATCTGAATGGAGGTTTTGATGCAATACTTTGTTACCGGTGCCACCGGGTTTATTGGAAAACGTCTGGTCAAGAAACTGCTGGAGCACAAGGGCTCGGTGGTCTATTTTCTGATCCGCAAGGAGAGCCAGGACAAGGTCGCGTCTCTGCGCCATTACTGGAGCACCAGCGCTGCGCGCGCGGTGCCGGTCTTTGGTGACCTGACCACGAAGAAGCTGGGTGTCTCCAGCGATGATCTGAAGAAGCTAAAGGGGCAGATTGACCATTTCTACCACCTGGCAGCTGTGTACGACCTGGGGGCTGATGAGGCGAGTCAGATTGCGGTCAATGTCGAGGGTACACGCAACACGGTCGAACTCGCCAAACTCATCGGTGCCGGGCATTTTCATCATGTCAGTTCCATCGCGGCGGCTGGCTTGTATGAGGGCGTGTTCCGGGAGGACATGTTTGACGAGGCCGAAAACTACGAACACCCTTATTTCATGACCAAGCATGAAAGCGAAAAGATCGTGCGCACCGAATGTCGCTTGCCCTGGTCAGTCTATCGCCCGGCCATGGTGGTGGGCGACAGTGTCACGGGAGAGATGGACAAGATCGACGGTCCCTACTACTTCTTCAAGCTGATCCAGCGCATGCGCCAGTTGCTGCCGCCGTGGATGCCGTCGATCGGGCTGGAGGGTGGTCGCATCAACATTGTGCCGGTCGATTTTGTGGTGGACGCACTCGATGCCATCAGTCACAAGGCCGACATTGCCAGGAAGTGCTACCACCTGGTCGATCCGGTGGGATACCGGGTCGGCGATGTGCTCGACATCTTCAGCCGGGCGGCGCATGCGCCCAGAATGAACCTCTTCGTCAACGCGGCCCTGCTTGGATTCATTCCGCGCAGCATCACCAAGGGCCTGATGGCGCTGGCACCGGTGCGGCGCGTGCGAAATGCGGTCATGAAGGACCTGGGCTTGCCTGAAGACATGCTCACCTTTGTCAACTATCCGACGCGCTTTGATTGCCGTGACGCGCTGGCGGCACTCAAGGGCTCCGGCGTCGCCTGCCCGAACCTGAAGGATTACGCCTGGCGGCTCTGGGACTACTGGGAGCGCCATCTCGACCCGGACTTGCATATTGACCGTTCATTGCGCGGCACCGTGGGGGGCAAGGTGGTCTTGATTACCGGTGGCTCGTCCGGCATTGGCCTGGCCGCAGCGCACAAGTTCGCAGAGGCGGGCGCTATCACCATCATCTGCGGGCGTGATACCGACAAACTGGAAGAGGCCTGCCAGCAGGCGCGGGACCGGGGCTACAGCTTTGTGGCCTACCCGGCCGATATTGCCGACACCACGGACTGCGACCGGTTTGTGAAGCAACTGATTGCAGACCACGGCGGTGTCGATTTCCTGATCAACAACGCCGGGCGCTCAATCCGGCGTGCCATTGAATCGAGCTATGACCGGTTTCATGACTATGAACGCACCATGCAACTCAACTATTTTGGCTGCTTGCGCGTCACCATGGGTTTCCTGCCGGGCATGGTTGCGCGCAAGAAGGGCCATGTGGTCAACATCAGTTCCATCGGTGTTCTGACCAACGCGCCACGCTTTAGCGCCTATGTCGCGTCCAAAGCGGCGTTGGACGCATGGACACGCTGTGCCTCCAGTGAATTCGCAGACCAGGGAATTTCATTTACGACGATCAATATGCCGCTGGTACGCACGCCCATGATTGCACCCACCGGCCTGTACAACAACGTCCCAACGCTGGCCCCTGAGGAAGCCGCTGACATGATTGCACAGGCTTGCATCTTCAAACCGGTCCGGATTGCGACAAGGCTGGGCATCACCGGCCAGTTGCTGCATGCCTTGTTACCGCGCATTGCGCAGATTGCGATGAACACGAGTTTTCGCATGTTCCCGGACTCGGGGGCTGCAAAGGGTGTCAAACCGGGTGAAAAGCCGGTCAAGCAGCAGTTGTCGCACGAGGCGATTGCGTTGCAGCAAATGATGCGGGGAATTCACTTCTAGGTTGTGCTCGCCAGAGGCGATAATCCGGGGGCGCTTTGGGCGCCCTTTGTGCTTTTATGATGGTCGGTATCGACCTGGGAGTAAACAATGATTCTGGTGACTGGCGGTGCAGGCTTTATAGGCGCCAATTTCGTGCTGGAATGGCTGGGTCAGACGGACGAGCCGGTCCTCAATCTGGACAAGTTGACGTACGCGGGGAATCCGGAAAATCTGGCGAGCCTGCAGCGCGATTCGCGTTACGTGTTCCAACAGGGTGATATTGGTGACTCGAGCCTGGTGGAGAAGCTGCTGGCGCAGCACAGGCCGCGCGCTGTCATCAACTTTGCGGCAGAGAGTCATGTGGATCGTTCCATCCACGGCCCTGAGGATTTCATTCAGACCAATGTTGTCGGAACGATGCGCCTGCTGCAAAGTGTGCGGTCCTACTGGCAGGGCTTGGTCGTGGCGGAACAGTCGGGGTTCCGTTTCCTGCACGTTTCCACAGACGAGGTGTATGGCAGCCTGTCACCCACCGACCCCGCGTTCACAGAGACCAACAAGCTCGAACCCAACAGCCCTTACTCTGCCAGCAAGGCGGCCAGTGACCACCTGGTGCGTGCCTGGCTCCACACCTACGGGCTGCCGGTGCTCACGACCAATTGCAGCAACAACTACGGCCCACTGCATTTTCCTGAGAAGCTGATCCCGCTGCTTATCGTCAATGCGCTGGCGGGAAAGCCCCTGCCAGTCTATGGCGATGGCCTGCAGGTGCGCGACTGGCTTTATGTCAAGGACCACTGCAGCGCCATTCGAAGGGTGCTGCAGGCCGGTAAGGTTGGTGAAATCTACAACGTCGGCGGCTGGAATGAGAAGCCCAACATCGAGATCGTGCACACCGTTTGCGCCCTTTTGGACGAATTGCGGCCCAAGAGCGATGGTTCGAGCTACAAGACGCAGATCACTTATGTGCAGGATCGGCCGGGACATGACCGGCGCTATGCCATTGACGCCAGCAAGATCGAACGCGAACTGGGGTGGAAACCTGCAGAGACCTTTGATTCCGGCATTCGCAAGACAGTGCAGTGGTATCTGGACAATCCCGACTGGGTGGCGCACGTGCAGAGCGGAGCCTACCGCGAGTGGGTGCAAACCAATTACGCGGCGCGCACATGAAGATTCTTCTTTTTGGTATGGGGGGACAGGTGGGCTGGGAATTGCAGCGCAGCCTAGCGCCCCTGGGCGAACTGGTAGCGCTGGACCATGACAGCACGGAATACTGTGGGAACTTCAGTAACCCGATGGGCCTGGTTGACACCGTGCGCAAGGTCAAACCTGACCTCATCGTCAATGCTGCAGCGCATACCGCCGTGGACAAAGCCGAAAGCGAACCGGAACTGGTTCGCACCTTGAACGCCTTGACGCCCGAGTTTCTGGCGCAGGAAGCCCAGCGCCTTGGCGCCTGGTTCGTGCATTACAGCACCGACTATGTCTTTGACGGAAGCGGCGACCGCCCCTGGTCCGAAACCGATCTGCCGGCGCCGCTCAATGTCTATGGGCACAGCAAACTCGAAGGGGAGCAACGGGTTCAGTCGGCCTGCCAGCGCCATCTCATCTTTCGGACGAGTTGGGTTTACGCAGCGCGCGGCGGCAATTTTGCCAAGACCATGTTGCGTTTGGCGCAGGAGCGTGACCGACTGACGGTCATAGACGACCAGGTGGGCGCTCCCACAGGTGCTGAACTGCTGGCGGACGTCACTGCCCACGCCATAGTGCAGGCGATGCGACAGCCTGCCGATGCCGGTCTGTACCACCTGGCGGCCGCTGGTGAGACCAGTTGGTGGGGTTACGCAACGCATGTTCTGGCGCAAGCCCGGCAGTTGCAGCCAGCGCTGCAAATTCGGGCCGCCGAGGTGCTCGCCGTGCCGACAAGCGCCTTCCCGACACCTGCCAGGCGCCCACACAATTCGAGGCTGGATACGCGCAAGCTTCAGGCCACCTTTGGAGTGAAGCTGCCATCGTGGCAACAGGGCGTGAATCGCATGCTGGCAGAGACGCTTTAACTTTGAAGGCAAGAACATGACACATCGCAAGGGCATCATCCTGGCCGGAGGTTCCGGTACACGATTGCATCCGGCTACCCTGGCCATGAGCAAGCAACTGCTGCCGGTTTACGACAAGCCGATGATCTATTACCCTTTGAGCACCCTCATGCTGGCCGGCATTCGCGATATTCTGGTGATCAGCACCCCGCAGGACACGCCACGCTTTCAGCAACTTCTGGGCGACGGTTCGCAATGGGGCTTGAATCTGCAATACGCCGTACAGCCGAGCCCGGACGGTCTTGCGCAGGCTTTTATTATTGGCGTCAAGTTCCTGGGCGATGCGCCCAGTGCGCTGGTGCTGGGGGACAATATTTTTTACGGTCACGACTTCGGTCCCTTGCTGGCGGGTGCGGATAAAAGGCTTGATGGCGCAACCGTGTTTGCCTACCATGTGCAGGATCCGGAGCGCTACGGTGTGGTGGCCTTTGATGCACAGGGCAGGGCCAGCAGTATCGAAGAAAAGCCCCTCAAGCCCAAGAGCAACTATGCTGTCACCGGACTTTATTTCTACGACGCGCAGGTGGTCGACATCGCCAAGGCAGTCAAGCCCAGTGCCCGTGGCGAACTGGAAATCACAGCAGTTAATCAGGCCTATCTGGAGCAGGGGAAGCTCAATGTGCAGATCATGCAGCGGGGCTATGCCTGGCTTGACACCGGCACGCACGACAGTTTGCTCGAAGCCAGCCAGTTCATCGCGACCCTGGAGCGTCGCCAGGGCCTGAAGGTGGCGTGCGTGGAAGAGATTGCCTGGCGCAACGGTTTCATTGGTGACGCCCAACTGGAAAAGCTGGCGCAGCCGCTCGCCAAGAATGGCTACGGTCAATACCTGCTGCGTCTGCTCGCCGAACGCAACCGTCACGAACCCTGAGCGCCCGATTCGCCATGAAGATCACCCCTACGCAGATTGCCGAGGTTCTTGTTATTGAGCCCAGGGTCTTTGGAGACTCGCGCGGCTTTTTCTTTGAGAGTTTCAATCAACGTGACTTTCAGTTGGCCACCGGCCTTGATGTCCATTTTGTGCAGGACAACCACTCGCGCTCGGCCAAGGGTGTGTTGCGCGGCCTGCATTACCAGATTGAACAGGCGCAGGGAAAGCTGGTGCGCGTGGTGCGCGGTGCCGTGTTTGACGTGGCGGTGGACCTGCGTCGGTCTTCACCAACGTTCGGGCAATGGGTGGGCGCCGAATTGACCGAAGAAAACCACAGGCAGATGTGGGTGCCGCCCGGCTTTGCCCATGGTTTCCTGACACTCAGCGAATCGGCCGATTTTCTGTACAAGACCACGGACTACTACGCACCGCAATTCGAGCGTTGCATTGCATGGGATGACCGGGCACTGGGCGTTGACTGGCCCTTGTCGGGCTCCGTTCCCAAGGTTTCGGCCAAGGATCTGGCGGGCCTGGCGCTGGCCGATGCGCCCGTGTTCGAAAGCGTCCAGTCCGCATGACTGATCAAGACAAAATCTACGTCGCCGGCCACCGTGGCATGGTCGGTTCTGCCATTGTGCGCACCCTGCAGCAGCAGGGCCAGACCCACATCGTGACTCGCACCCACGCCGAGCTTGACCTGTGCAACCAGAGCGCAGTGCGCACCTTCTTTGAAGCCGAAAGGCCGGATCAGGTCTATCTGGCAGCTGCCAAGGTGGGCGGCATCCACGCCAACAACACCTACCCGGCCGAATTCATCTACCAGAACCTCATGATGCAGGCCAACGTCATTCACCAGGCCTGGTGTGCTGGCGTCAAGAGGCTGCTGTTTCTGGGGTCGAGCTGCATTTACCCAAAGCTGGTTCCGCAGCCCATGAGCGAGTCCGCCTTACTCACTGGTACGCTGGAGCCCACCAACGAACCCTACGCCATCGCCAAAATTGCCGGCATCAAGATGTGCGAAAGCTACAACCGCCAGTACGGCGCCAGCCATGGCGTGGACTACCGCAGCGTCATGCCCACCAACCTCTATGGCCCGGGCGACAACTACCACCCCGAAAATTCCCACGTCATCCCGGCCCTGATCCGGCGCTTCCATGAAGCCAAAACAAGCAAAGCGCCGACGGTCACCATCTGGGGCAGCGGCACGCCAAGGCGTGAATTCCTGTACGTGGATGACATGGCAGCGGCCAGCGTCTTTGTCATGAACCTGCCCAAGACCATTTACGACACCCATACCCAGCCCATGCAAAGCCAGATCAACGTCGGCTGTGGCCAGGACATCACCATCGCCGAAGTGGCGCAGGCCGTAGCCCAGGCCGTGGGATTTGCCGGCAGCATTGACTTTGACCCCGGCAAACCCGACGGCACGCCCAGAAAGCTCATGGACAGCAGCCGCCTGAACGCCCTCGGATGGCATGCCAACGTCGGATTGACCCAGGGCCTGACCCTGGCTTACCAGGACTTTCTGAAAAACCTATGACCACCTTGAAGACCGCACTCATCACCGGCATCACCGGCCAGGACGGAAGCTACCTGGCCGAGTTCCTCCTGGAAAAAGGCTACGTCGTGCACGGCATCAAACGCCGCGCCAGTTCCTTCAACACCCAGCGCGTGGACCACATCTACCAGGACCCGCACATAGAAAACGCCAACTTCAAGCTGCATTACGGCGACCTCACCG
>CAIQVX010000134.1 GCA_903875275.1 uncultured beta proteobacterium
CTACTTCACCGGTGGCAACGGTGCTGACACCATGACCGGTGGAACAGGGGATGGCGCAGTCGACACATACTACTTCTACGACTCCGCCGAATCCAGCGGTCTGGATGCGGACACGATCACCAACTTCGTTACCACCAAGGACAAGTTTGTGTTCGATACCAGCGGTCTGGACAACGTGGGCGGCCTGAACTTTGCAACCTCGGAATTCCTGGGTAATGTGTCAACTGCTACGCTGGCCAACACGGCGTTGCTTGCGGGCACTGGCCATCTGCAGGCGGTGTACATCACCGGTGAGCACACGCTCTACATCGACAGCAATGACAACGGATCTATCGACACCGGTGACTTTGCGATCGAACTGACGGGTGTGGCTTCCCTGGCGGCAGGCGATATGTCCTTCGTTGCCTGATCGAAGGCTCATTTGACCTGGCGTCCGGGTAACCGGGCGCCGTTCAAAGACAAGGAACCCCGCAGCAATGCGGGGTTTTTTTTTGCACTATGCCCAATAGCAATCCGGGTTCAAACAAGGCTCACACTGGTGCCATGGGGATCAACCCAAAGCCCTTGCGCATTGCCTACCTGGCGCCCACCGCTTTGCTCGATTCGGCGAGCGGCGCCGCGCAGTCACTCAGCACCATGCTGGCGGCACTGGTGCGTTCCGGGCAACAGTGCTTTGCGCTGAGCGCGACCTGTTTTGACAGCCCGCACGGTGAGGCACTGATGGACCAGCTTGCCAGGCACGGGCTTGAGCCCAAAGGCAGGGTGCCGGGTGGCGGAATGGTAGTCTGGCAAGGCGAGACTCAAGGCGTACGCCAGTCGATGATGTATGTGCATTCACAGAAGCGCATGGAGATGACGGCGCGCGAGGAAATGCATTTTCGGGATCTGGCAGAAGACTGGCTTGCGGGCATCAAGCCCCATGTGGTGATTGTCTGCGGTGGCTTGCCGCTGGACCTTGAACTGCAGCGCATGGCGCGTCGTGCAGGGGCAGTGGTCGCCTTTTACCTCGCCAACCCGCGTTACAGGCGCCTGAGCAGCTTCGAGTCGGTTGATCTGGTGCTGGCAAATTCGGGCAGCACGGCGTCTTTATACCAGCAGCGTTTGGGGCTGGGCAGTGTGAACATCGGACTCTTTGTGGACCCGCAGCCACTGCTTGTAGCGCCGCGCAGCAGAGACTTTGTGGCATTTGTGAATCCCATGCCAGAAAAGGGTGTGACGCTGTTCCTGAAGCTGGTGCAGCGTGCGCGGAGCGACTGTCCCACTATGAGATTTCTGGTGGTAGAGAGCCGAGCCCGCATCGCCGTTGCCATGGAGCGAATGGGCCTGCCGCAGTCGACGCTGAAGCAGGTTACGCTGCTGCCCTGCCAGAGCGACCTGCGCGAGGTGTACCGACAGACACGCATCCTGCTCATGCCCTCGTTCTGGTTCGAGGCTGCAGGGCGTCTGCTGATCGAGGCCACCGCCAACGGCATCCCCGTCATCGCTACCAACCGCGGCGGAATTCCGGAGACTCTGGCCGGGGGCGGCGTGCTGCTCGACATCCCGGAGGCCTGCACGCGAGATCACTGGCACGTGCCCAGTGACGACGAGCTTGCGCCCTGGTGGAATGCCCTGATGAAACTCTGGCAGGACCCCGTCGCGCTGCAGCGGCAGGAGGGTTTGGCGCTGGAGTCGGCGCGCCGACATTCACTGGAGGCCAAGACACAAGCCTTGCTCGGGCTATTTCGCAAGACGCTTACCAACAAAAAGAGTATTTCATGACACCCAATCCAGCCCTACCCACCAAGCTGAGTTGCCTCTTCGTGCACCAGAACTTTCCGGGCCAGTTCAAGTTTCTGGCGCCTACGCTGGCCGCGAACCCCGCCAACCGGATCATGGCCCTGGCAATGAAGGGGGCCCGACCCCGGCCCGAGGGGCCGATCAAGTACTGTGAGTACAGCCTGAGCCGGGGCAGCACGCCCGGCGTCCACCCCTGGGTTGGCGACCTGGAGACCAAGGTAGTGCGGGCCGAGGCAGCGCTGGCTGCGGCGGTCAAGCTGCGCGCCACTGGCTTCAACCCGGATGTCATCATTGCCCACCCCGGATGGGGCGACAGCCTGTTTCTCAAAGAGGTCTGGCCAAAGGCACGCCTGGGGATGTACTGCGAGTTCTTCTACCATGCCCGGGGCGCGGATGTGGGGTTTGACCCTGAGTTCGAGCAGTCTGGGATTGAGATGGCCTGTCGTCTGCGGCTGAAGAATCTGAACCAGGAAATGCACATCGCGCAAGCGCACGCCGGGCTCTCGCCAACCCAGTGGCAGCGCTCTACGTATCCGGAACCCTTTCGTTCCAGCATCAGCGTAATCCACGATGGCATCGACACGGCCCGGCTACATCCCAACGCCCAGGCCACGCTGCAGTTGCCCGACGGAGGCAGTCTGTCGCGCGCCGACGAGGTCATCACCTTTGTCAACCGCAACCTCGAACCTTACCGCGGCTACCACATCTTCATGCGCGCGCTACCCGAGATCCTGCGGCGCCATCCCAAGGCTCGTGTGGTGATCGTGGGCGCCGAAAAAACCGGATATGGCGCCAAGGCACCCGATGGCAAAACCTGGAAGCAGATCTTCCTGCACGAGGTCAGCGCCGAACTTGACCTGAGCCGCATCCACTTTGTGGGCAACATCCCTTACCCCCAGTTTGTCTCCCTGTTGCAGGTGTCCACGGTACATGTGTACCTCACCTACCCGTTTGTGCTGTCCTGGAGCCTGATGGAAGCCATGAGCTGCGGCTGCGCCATCGTGGCCAGCGACACCGCGCCGCTCAAGGAAATGATCACGGACGGCCAAACCGGCTTGCTGACAGACTTCTTTGACATCCGCGCACTCGCCGACAAGGTCTGTAAGTTGCTGGCAGACCCGGAGCAACGCACACGTCTGGGCCACGCTGCGCGTGAATTTGTGGCCTCCAGGCATGACCTGCGCCGCCACTGTCTGCCACGTCAGTTGGAGTGGGTGACGAAGCTGGCCGCCTGAGGCGAAAACCCTCCGAAAACCCACAGTCAAAGAGGGGGCGCTGGCTATAATCAGCGCCGCGCCAGCATCACTGTCAGCCAGCCCCAAACGCCCGAAGGAAGCATGAACCAAGCCACACCAGACACGGCTGCCGTTGCGGTCAAGCCCAACCAGCCCAGCATCCTCTATGCGTCACCCATGAGTGTGCTCGACATCACCAGCGGCGCCGCACTCTCCATGCGCACCCTGCTGGCGACGCTGGCGGCCAAGGGCTTCAGAACCGTGGCGCTGCAAGCCCTGCTGTTTGACTCGGCCCAGGGCGGCGAGCAGATCGTCAAAGCCTGCGAAGAGAAGAAAGACAAGCCCGTGGTGCGCTCGGTAGTCAATGGTGTTGAACACTGGCTGGTGCGTGCCGGCAACTTCTACCGACCCAATATGACCTGCCAGGAGCAGGAAATTTATCTGGTGCGTTTTCGCAGCGAGATCAAACGTCAGCGCCCCGACATGATCATTCTCTGGGGCGGCTTGCTGCTGGAGATGACGGTAATGCGCGAGGCACGCGAGGCCGGCATTCCTGTGGTGTTCTACCTTGTCAACGAAGGCTACAAGGACAAGGAAACCTTCAAGTACGCCTCAGTGATCGTCACCGACACCCAGGCCACGGCCGATCTGTACAAGAAGAAGCTCGATATCGACTGCCACCCCATCGGAAAGTTCATCGATATCGACAAGATCAAGGCAAAAGAGCGCAAGCCGGACTTTATTACCTTCATCAACCCCGGCTTCGAGAAGGGCGTGAACGTTTTCATGGCGCTGGCCACGATGGCGCAGCGCGAATGCCCGGAGGTCAAGTTTCTGGTGGTGCAGAGCCGGGGTCGCTGGGGCACCGCACTCAAGAAGCTTAACTACGAAGCCACAAATTTCCCGAATGTGAAGGTGATCGGTCACCAGAAGGACATGCGCCCGGTTTACGGCCACACACGGGCACTGTTGCTGCCCTCTACCTGGCACGAAAGTGGAGCGCGGGTCATTCCCGAAGCGCAGATCAACGGCATCCCTGTGCTGGCAAGCAACACCGGCGGCTCAGCCGAACTGGTGGGCCAGGGTGGCATCATGTTCGAACTTTCCGCCGAGGTGCGCGAGAAGAAGTTCGAGCGTGCCAGCGAGGCCGAGGCACGCCCCTGGCTCGACGCTGTCAAGCGCGTCTGGCACGATCAGGCGCATTACCAGAGCCTGTGCCGGCTCGCCGAGGCATCCGCTGCCCAGCACGACATCAGCCGCAATGTGGACCGCTTTATCAAGGCGGTCTCGCCCGCCGTGCGTGCCAGCAAGGGCATGAAGGAGCCCGTCGCAGCGCCCCGTACCAGCGGTGACGTCCTCAAGCAGGCCCTGCAGAAGAAGCAGGCCAAGCTCAAGCGCCGCGAAGGCAAGAAAAAATAACCCCTGCTTTTTGGAAGGTGGACCCGATGGCAATCGTGGTGTCAGAAAAAAACAAACGCGAGATGAGCACCGAGCGCGACTTTCCCGGTCCGGTGGAAGTGCGCCAGCGCTACTGCATTCTGTCGAGCCCGCGCTCCGGCAGCACGCTGCTGGGCCGCATGCTTTATGAAACCGGAGCGGCAGGCGACCCCCAGGAGTACTTCAACCCGCCATTGCTGATTCATGAGCGCCAGCGCAGCGGCGACGAGAAAATGGCGGTGGGTGAATTCATCCGGCGTATGCAGGCGCGCCGTACTTCGCCCAATGGCGTCTTTGGCATGAAGATGCACTATTCTCAAATGCTGGGGGCCTTTGGGGCCAAGGCGCCTACCAACGATATGCTCGGTCACCTGAAACGCTACCAGCAGTTGATCTGGATTCGCCGGCGCGATCGCTTGCGCCAGGCGATCTCGCAGGCACTGGGCCAGAAGACCGGGGTCTGGAGTTCCGAGGAGTCGCGCGGCAGCCCTGTGGCTGAAGTCAAGCTGCAACCCTACGAATGTGTGCGAGCCCTGCAGATGGTCTGTGGTGACGACTTCGGCTGGCAAAGGCTGATCCAGAGCACCGGGATCAAGGTCCATGAAGTCTGGTACGAGGATCTGGTCAGTGACTATGACAACCAGTGCCGTCAGGTTCTCAAGTACCTGCAAATCGATGACGCCGTGCCGACCATCCCGAAACCACCTCTGCAGCGTCAGGCCACAGAGCTCAACGAGCGCCTGCACGCGCAGCTGTGCCAGTATCTGGGCGTGACCGAGACAGCATCATGAGCGAGACCCTGTTTGACCGCCTGGCACAGCACGCCCAGCGCACGCCCGATGCGCCGGCCTTGTTGGCCCATGGACGCCAGGCCCTGAGCTATGGCCGGCTCTGGCAGCAGTTGAGCGCCCTGGTTGAGACACTCAATGGCGCCGGCATAGGGCGCGGCGAGCGGGTTGCCATTGTTTTGCCCAACGGCCCGGAACTGGCAACCGCCTGCCTTGGCGTGATGGCTTGCGCTGTGGCGGCGCCCGTCAACCCCGATTACAAGCGACCCGAGTACGAGGTCATCTTCAAGCGTCTGTTGCCAAGGGCATTGATCCTTTTGAAGGGTGCTGCCCATCCGGCCCGAGAGGCGGCGCAGGCACTGGGCATGCCGGTGCTGGAACTGGCGGTTTCGCTGTCAGAGCCAGCTGGCGTTTTCACACTGCTCGGATCGACCCGGGCGCTCGCAACGTACACGCCGGGTTTTGGCCGTCCTGAGGACGTGGCTCTGGTGCTGCAGACCTCGGGGACCACAGCGCGGCCCAAGGTGGTACCGCTGAGCCAGCGCAACGTGCTGGCGTCGGCGAGCAATCTGGCAGCTTCCCTGCAGCTCACTGCTGCAGACCGCTGCCTACACTTTCTGCCCATGTTCCATATTGGCGGCATTGTCGACGTGCTGGCCACGCCCTTGTTGACCGGAGGGCAGGCGTTCTGCTCTGTCAGTTTTTCGGCGCCCTCGTTCTTTCGCGATCTGGAGACTTTCCGGCCCAGTTGGACGCAGGCGGTGCCGGTGATGCTCGAAGAGATGCTGGCCAACGCACCTGCGCATGCCGCACTGCTTGCCAACCATTCGTTGCGCCTGGTGCGTTCCGTCTCTGCCCCGCTGGCGGCGCCGCGCATGATCGCCTTCGAGAAGGTCTTCAATGTGCCCGTGATCGAGATCTACGGCATGACCGAGACCACCGGGGTCATCACCAGCAACCCGCTGCCACCGGCGCAGCGCCTGCCGGCCTCGGTGGGCGTGGTCGCTGGCACCGAACTGCGTGTGCTTGACAGCACCAGTCGCCAGCCGCTGCCTGCGGGTCAGGTGGGCGAGGTGGTGGTGCGGGGCGCCAATGTGATGGTGGGTTATGAGGACGCGCCTGAAGACAATGCGCGTTCGTTTGTCGACGGCTGGTTTCACACGGGTGACCTCGGCTACCTCGATGCACAGGGTTATCTGTTTCTGACCGGTCGGGTCAAGGACATGATCAACCGGGGTGGCGAAAAGGTGTCGCCGTTTGAGGTGGACCAGGCTTTGCTGGAGCATCCGGCGGTCTTTGATGCCGCCGCTTTCGCCATGCCGCACCCGGCGCTCGGTGAGGATGTGGCTGCGGTTGTGGTGCTGAAGGCCGGCGCCAGCGCCAGTGCGCTGGAGTTGACGGCTTTCCTGCGCGAACGGCTGGCCTTTTTCAAGATCCCGAAGGCACTTCATTTTGCAGAGAAGGTCACGCGTGCTGCCAACGGCAAGTTGCAGCGTGCCCGTCTGACAGAAATGTACGGCGCTCTGGGCGCCGACGCGGCGCTGAGCCGTCCCGATTTCGTGGCACCCGATTCACCGGTGTCGCGCATGCTGGCTTCGGTCTGGTCAACGATTCTCAAGATGGATGACATCGGGATGGGGGACGACTTCTTTGCGCTCGGCGGTGATTCGCTGAAGGCGGCCAGCCTGATCAACGCCCTGCAGCAGAAATTCGGTGAAACCATTTACGTCTCGTCGGTGTTCGACGCGCCCACCCTGGCCAAGTACGAACACTATCTGCAGCAGCACTACCCCGAGGTCGTGGCACGGATTCTGGGTGAGTCCATGGCGCCACGCCAGCACACGGTGGCCCGTGTCAGGCCCGAGATGGTGCAACACCTGGAATCCATGATTGCGCAGCCTCTGGGTGCGCGCTCCTTGGTTGGCCGCAAGAACCCGCGCGCCATCTTCGTGCTCAGCCCGCCACGCTCCGGCTCGACGCTGTTGCGTGCCATGCTGGCCGGACATCCGCAACTGTTTGCACCACCCGAGCTGTACCTGCTGTCTTACGAAAACCTGGCCGACCGCAAGAAGTGGTTCTCGGGCTCGCACCGCTCGCAGCTCGAAGGCAATGTGCGCGCATTGATGCAGGTGCGCGGCGAAAGCGCCGAAGCGTGCCAGCAACTGATGAGCGACCTGGAGCAACGCGCCTGTTCCACCCAGGAGTATTACGGTCTGTTGCAGGGCTGGCTGGGCGAGCGCATTCTGGTGGACAAGACGCCGGCGTACGCGGTCGATCCGCAGGCACTGGAGCGGGCCGAGGACTACTTTGAAAACCCGATCTACATCCACCTGCTGCGCCACCCTTACGGCATGATCCGCTCGTTTGAGGAAGCCAAGCTCGATCAGCTCTGGTTCCCGCGTCTGGTTGGCACCGA
This sequence comes from uncultured beta proteobacterium, assembly GCA_903875275.1. Classification (GTDB taxonomy): domain Bacteria; phylum Pseudomonadota; class Gammaproteobacteria; order Burkholderiales; family Burkholderiaceae_C; genus Rhodoferax. The sequence goes on from CAIQVX010000134.1 coordinate 7,656, forward strand.
TGCCATGAGTCTGGAAGCCTTTCCGTTCGAGCGGCGCCAGCTGGCCGAGATGGTGTGGCAGATTCTGAACCGCAACATTCTGGCCTTTCTCGCCAAAATTCCGGCCGAACGCCAGTACCAACTGCGCTTTGAGCAGGTGGTGGCAGAGCCGGAGCCGGCGATGCGCGGCCTGTGCCGTGCGCTGGGCCTGGAGTACGCGCCGGGCATGCTCAATCCGCAGGGTGACAAGAAGCAGCGCATGACGGACGGCATTCACGATGTGTCGCGCATGATCGGCGACCCCAAGTTCCACCAGCACAAGAAAATCGAGGCGATGGTGGCGGACCAGTGGAAGAGTGCCTACGAGCTCGACTTCCTGTCCGACGAGACCAGCGCCCTGGCTGGGCGGCTGGGCTACACCGAAACGGTGGCATCCGTCAGGGGCCGCACCGAGATCGAGATCTAAGCAGCATCCGGTGAGCAGGCGACTGATTCTGTTGGCTGGCCTGCACAAGACCGGTACCACCTCATTGCAGCGCAACTGCGCTGCACAAGCAGAGTTGCTGGCGCGGGCAGGCCTCTTCTACCCGCCGGACCTTGATTCCTCAGGGCGGTTTGTCAGTGGGGGCAATGGCAATCATGGTCAGTTGTTTCGGGCATGCTTCAAGACGGGCGGGGTCTTCTGGGACGGGAACGCCGGTGGTGAGGTTGGGCGAGACGAGCATGCCCGCCAGACCGCGCTGCTGCGCCAGGCGCTGAGGGAGCTTCTGGAGAATCAGGGGTCACGCCAGATTTTGATGTCGGCTGAGGGTGTCTCGACCATGAGTCTGGCGGAACTGGGCGACTTGAAGGCCTGGTTCAATGGCCAGGACATTGAGGTGGACCTGGTGTGTGTGGTGCGCAGGCTGTCGAGCTGGCTCAATTCCATGGTGGCACAAAAGGTTGCCGGCCGCCGTGGGCCACGCCTGACGCTGGACCTGGCGCTGCAGGGTTTCAGCGGTGGGTTGGTTCAGCCGCGGATTGAAACGCTTCGAACTGTTTTTCCGGAGGCCCGCTTTTTCAGCTTTGAAGTGGTATCGGCACAGAGTGGGGGGCTGAACCGCTTCCTGTTTGAGCTTCTCGATATGGAGGCTTCCAGGAGCTTTGAAGCGATACGAACGAACGAAGCCACCAGCCACCACGGGACCGGCCTGCACTCCATGATCAACACGGTCATTGGGTCCAGGTACAAGGATCCAGCAACCGACTTGCGCTATGCGAGGTTGTACGAGACCCATCAGCGACTCTGGTCGATACCAGGCGTCAAGTTCAGGTGCCAGGCCAGCGCGGTGGCGCCGCTTATGGAACGGATTCATACAGAAAACCGGTGGCTGCGGGAGCAGTTCGGATCGGACTTCTTTGACGCCGATCTGCAGTTCGAACCCGCCCCGGTCCCATTGGATACAGCAACACGCAACTATCTGCGTGAGTGTGCGGCATTATCGGCGCCCAGAATCGCTGCTGTGATTCAGGCCTACCTTGCCAGCCAGCCCGGCAGCGGCGGGTAACTGACCGTAGAATCGCAGGCGATGGAACGCCTCGAAGAATATCTGGCCCGACTGGCCCGTCTTGACGTCAAGCTGTGGGTCGATGAGGGCAAGCTGCGTTGCACCGCGCCCGATGCCGTGCTTACGTCAGAGTTCCGCGCCGAACTGGCACAGCGCAAACCCGAACTGCTGGTCTTTCTGGCGCGCAGTGTGGCGCAGGAAACTTCACACTCCATACCCCGGCGCACCGCAGACCAGACCATCCCGCTGACGCTGGGGCAACAGCGAATCTGGTCGCTGGCGAAGATGGAGCCCTCCAGCAGCGTCTACAACGTGCCCACGGTGTTTCATCTGCAGGGTGCGCTTGATGTGTCGGCTTTGGAGAAGGCGCTCAACGCGCTGCAACTTCGCCATGAGGTCTTGCGTACAGTGTTCACGGGTGAGGATGTTGGTTCGGCCCGGCAACAGGTGCTGTCACCCGGCCCCATGGTGTTGACGGTCACGCAGGTCGGGCGTGATTTGGCACGCCTGCCACCACCGCAGGCCCGGCGCGCGATGCACGAGTTGTTGCAGGCCGAGGTTCGCAAGCCCTTTGATCTGGCCAGGGGTCCGCTCTGGCGCGCACGCTTGCTGGCGTTGCGTCCGGGGCAGCATGTGCTGGTGCTGACCATGCACCACATCATTTTTGACGGTCTTTCCAAAACCATTTTTCTGCGCGAACTCTCCCAGACCTACCAGGCGATCAAGACCGACGGGGGCGAGGTCGCTGCAGCGGCTGGATTGCAGTTTGCCGACTTTGCCGTCTGGCAGCAGAGCCGGCTCAACCAGAGCGCGCTGGCGCAACAGATGGCTTACTGGACCGATCGTCTGTCGGGCGAGGTGCCGCCGCTGGTGACCCCCAATCAAAAGCCCCGCCGTGCCGGCAAGGGGCGCGCCGGTGCCATGCATTTTGAGCTGCCACCGAAATTGATCCAGGGTCTGGATGAACTCGGCCGGGTGCAGCAGACCAGCATGTTTATCACCCTGCTGAGTGCCTTCAATGTGCTGCTGAATCGCCATTCCGGTCAGGAAGATCTGGTGGTTTGCGCGCCCATGGCGAGCCGCGAGCACGCCGAGATTGAAAGCCTGATCGGTTATTTCAACAACATCGTGGTGATCCGCAGCGACCTCTCGGGCAACCCGGACTTTCGCAGCCTCATGGCGCAGGTGCGCCGTCTGGCGCTGCAGGCCTTTGATAACCAGCATCTGCCACTGCAACAACTGGCCTTGTTGCCGGGTTTGCTGCGCACCCCGCTGACGCGCGCCATGTTTTCCTACCAGGAGGTTTCCAGCCGGCAACTGGAGCTGCAGGGGCTGGTCACGCACGCCGTGACAGTGCGCAAGGACGATGCCGACTTTGACCTGGCGCTGTACCTGGAGCGTGAAGGCGACAAGCTCGAAGCGGTGCTCGATTTCAATGCCGACATCTTTGGCGCGGAGGCGATCAAGCGCCTGGTTCAGCGTTTTGCGCAGGTTCTGGAACTGATACTGGACAATCCGCAGCGAACGCTGTCGGAGTTTCCGGCCTACGGCAAGAAACCGCACAACATCGAGCAGTTGCTGATCAAGCATCCGCAGATCGACTCGGCGGTGGTGGTGCGCACACCGCAAACCGGCGCCATGCACGCTTACCTGGTCCTCAATGAACACGACGTTCCGGACCTGAACGCCGTGCGCGCCTACGCGGCAGCCGCGCTGCCCGACTACAAGGTGCCAGCATCCTTCATTCCGGTCGATGAAATGCCTTTGCTGCCTGACGGCTCGGTGGACCTGGCGGCGCTGCCGGTGCCGGGCGCTGGCCGCAGCCGCCTGAGCACGCCTTACGTCGAGCCGCGCACGCCACTGGAGCAGGAACTCGCTGCGCTCTGGAAGAAGGTGCTCTGGCTCGACCATGAGGTGGGTCTTCAAGACAAGTTCCGCGAGCTCGGTGGGCATTCGCTGCTGTCGGTGCAACTGGTGCTGGAGGTGGAGAAGACGCTGCAGCGCCGGGTGCCGGCCTGGGCGTTGGCCAAGCTCGATACCGTGCAGGGCTTGGCACAGGCGCTGGAGGCGAGCGAGGGCGCCGACGCGGCGGAGCAGGGTGGGCTCACGCCCGGCGGCCTGCGTCTGCCGCACGACCTCTACCACGGCCTGCGCAGTCACACCGCCTCCTGGGAGGGTGTGCGTGCCACACCGGAGTCGGTGATCGTGGGTCTGAACACGCAGGGCAAGCGCCAGTCGCTGTTCTGGTGCCTGCAGCGCTACCAGGAACTGACGCAACTGGCCCGTTACCTGGGTGCCGAACAGCCCGTCTACGGCATGCGTTCGGGCAACCGGGTGATGGTCAAGACCCAGGACAATATCAACCTGCTGGCAGCGCACTACGCCGACGAAATACTGGGAATCCAGCCGCAGGGCCCGTACCTGATCGGCGGTAACTGCCAGGCCGCGCAAATCGCTTTTCAGGTGGCGGCGCAGCTCAAGCGTCTGGGCCATGAGATCACCCTGCTGATTCTTCAGGAGAAGTTCATTCCCTTTGCCTACGATGGCCCGGTGGCGCTGATGTTCGGGGATAAAAGTGACTACAATCCGCAGCGGTATTTTCGTTGTCCAGAGGCGGGTTGGCGCAAGTATTACACCGGTGGCATGGCCATGCGGGAGGTCAGTGGTGCGCATGGGCAGTTTTTCAGGGAGCCCAATGTTCAGGTGCTTACCGATACCATTCAGCACTTCATCGGCAAGGCTCAGGCGCTTGAATTTGTGCCCGCAACGGATTCAGTGCAAGACAGGTCTTGCCAGATCCTGCCGGATGAGGCGTACCGGGTGCGGTTTGAGGCTGACACCGAGTGCCAGGCCGTCGCAGGGGCGGAGTTGGTACTGGCGGTGACGGTGGTCAATGCGAGTGCCTGCACCTGGATGCCGGCGCAGCAGAGCGGAATCGCCCTGGGTAACCGGTGGCTCCACGAGAACGGCAGTGTCCACCGGCATTTTGACGGCTCTACACCCTTGAGCACAGCGATGCCGCCCGATGCACAAGTGCAGCTTGAACACAGGGTCAGGGTGCCAGAGAGCGAGGGCAACTGGATTCTGGAAATCGATTTGGTTGATGAAGGTGTGGCGTGGTTCAAGGACAAGGGTGCCACGCCCCATCGTGTCAGTGTGAAAGTCAGGAAGGGCCCGTAGGGCAACTATTTGGAGATCTTGAAGCCATGACCGACCGTAAGAAGAACAATCTCTGGTACCAGAGACTGGATGCAGCCATCAAGGAGATGGGCGGCATGTTCAATGCGCACCTTCATCTTGACCGCGCGGGCACGCTCGACGAGGTGTACATGCAGGACATCCAGCACCGCATTCTTGACAACTCCCACGTCTCGTTGCACCAGAAGCACGGCCTGATCACGAATCTGCATCAGGGACAGGCTTATGAAGACGAGGATTTCAACCGGCGCGTGAACTCGTTTCTGGACGACATGGTGGCCGTCAATACCGTGCGCGCCGATACCCTGGTTGATGTAACCGCTGACGGCGTTGGCCTCTCAGCGCTGGAGCGCATGCTCAGAATCAAGCGGGCCCGGGCCCACGAAATCGATCTCCGCATTGGCGCGTATTCGCCCCTGGGGTTTGACGACGCCGAGCCGCAGCGCTGGGAGTTGATTGAACAGGCGGCAGACAAGGCGGATTTCTTTGCCGGTCTGCCCGAAGCCGACGACCAGCAGGAGTATCCAACGCACATCGGCTTCTACGAGCAGTGCCGGCGCATGTTGCTGCTGGCCAAGCGCACTGGCAAGATGCTGCACGTTCACACGGATCAGCGCAACGAGCCTTCCGAGTGCGGGACCGAGCAACTGATCGAGGCGGTCAAGGAATTCGGTGCGCCGGTGTCGGCCACCGGTGAGCCCATGGTGTGGGCCATCCACCTGATCTCGCCCTCCACTTACGAAGAATCGCGCTTCAACAAGATGGTGCAGGGCATGGTGGATCACAAGGTTGGCATCATCACCTGCCCGTCGGCGGCCCTGGGCATGCGTATGTTCCGCCCCATCATGACGCCAACCTACAACTCGATTCCGCGCCTGCTCGAAATGATGGCCGCTGGCGTTCATGTGCGCATGGGATCGGACAATATTTCTGACATCTGCTCGCCCAGCACCACTGCCGATCTGGTGGATGAGGTGTTTGTCCTGTCGGCGGCGATCCGTTTCTACCACCCCGGCATTCTTGCCAAACTGGCTGTTGGCAAGATACTGGACGAAAGCGAAAGAAGCTTCGTGCGGGACCATCTGGCGAAAAATGACCGGGAAATTGCCAATTTCATGAGCCGGGCGCGCTAGTTTGACGGGAGCGCTCCCTTGGTAGCGCAGCGCCAGCAGGTGCTGGTGTTTTTTCTGGATGATTTCCCGGCACAGAGGCAGGCCGGGTCGCAGACCCTGGCAGTGCAGGTTCGCGAGGTGCTGGCGTGCGCGGGTGGGGCGGGTGCCCAAGAGAGCCTTGAACCGGTCAGCGTTTGTCACCTGAATGCGCTGCACCTGCACGATGAGGCGCGTGCCGCACTCAGCCCCGATGAACTTGTGCGCATGAGTCGCCTGATGAAGCCTGCCGGACGCCAGACTTTTGCCTTTGCGCATTCGATCCTGAGACTGCTGCTGGGCGAGAAACTTGGGTGTGCCCCTGCTGACCTGGTTTTTCACAGGGACGCGTTGGGCAAGCCCCGTCTGGACCACTGCCAGGATCCCATCGAATTCAGTCTGTCTTACCGTCACGGCGCCGTGGCCATTGCCCTGTCCGATGCGGTGATTGGCGTGGACATCGAGGAAATCGGTGCTGCAGGAGACACACGGGGTATTGCACAGCGGTTTTTTTCCGCGCCGGAAAACAGGCGTCTTGCAAGTCAGACTGCAGATCAGTCCGAGAGTTGCTTTTACGAGATATGGACGCGCAAGGAGGCGCTGCTGAAGGCGGCCGGAACCGGTCTGGCCGGCATCACTGCCATTGATGTCAGCCAGCCGCTGGCCAGCGCCAGGGATGCCAATTCGGTGGAGCACAATTACCGCTTGTTTTCACGCCCGGCCGGCGCCAGGCACTTTCTGTCGTGGGCCGTTCGGGTGTAAGGTTGGAACCATGAAAATACTTGTCACTGGTGCTGCGGGATTCATTGGCATGCACACCTGCATGCGTCTGCTTGCGCGTGGCGACACGGTGGTCGGCGTGGACAACCTCAATGACTACTATGAGGTCGCTCTGAAAGAGGCGCGGCTTGCCCACATTGCGCCCGCAGAACGTTTCAGCTTTGTCAGGCTTGGCATCGAGGATGCCGAGGGTCTTGCGGGGCTGTTTGAGTCCGAGCGGCCCCAGCGGGTGGTTCATCTGGCGGCGCAGGCGGGGGTGCGCTATTCGATCAGCAACGCACTGGCCTATGGCAGCGCCAACCTGCAGGGCTTTCTGAGCGTGCTGGAGTGCTGCCGCCACCATGCGGTGGAGCATCTGGTGTATGCCAGCAGTTCCAGTGTGTATGGCGGCAACACGGCACTGCCATTTGATGAGCACCAGAACGTGGACCACCCGGTCAGTCTGTACGCCGCAACCAAGAAGGCCAACGAACTGATGGCGCATTCTTACAGCCATCTGTACCGCCTGCCCACAACCGGTTTGCGCTTCTTCACGGTCTATGGTCCCTGGGGCCGGCCTGATATGTCGCCCTTCCTGTTTGCCAGCGCCATTCTGGAGGGCAGGCCGATCAATGTGTTCAACCATGGCCACATGATCCGCGACTTCACTTTCATCGACGACATCGTGGACGGGTTGGTTCGCGTGCTGGACAAGCCCGCCAGCGCCAATCCGGCTTTCGACGCGGCCAGGCCCGATCCGGCCAGCAGCCACGCCCCGTACCGGATTTTCAACATCGGCAACAACCAGGCGGTTCCGCTGATGGATTACATTGGGGCGCTCGAACAGGCTCTGGGCAAGGTGGCACAAAAGAATTTCCTGCCGCTGCAGCCGGGCGATGTGCTGGCCACACGTGCCGACACCGACGCGCTCGACCAGTGGGTCGGGTTCAGACCGGATACACCGCTCAAGCGGGGCGTAACGGACTTTGTAAACTGGTACCGGGCATATTACAAACTATGAAAATTACCGTCTTTGGCACCGGCTACGTCGGTCTGGTTCAGGGGGCCGTACTGGCCGACGTGGGGCACCATGTTCTGTGCATTGATGTTGACGTTGCCAAGGTGGCGCAATTGAACCAGGGCATGGTGCCCATCTTCGAGCCGGGATTGACGGCGCTGGTCAAGGCCAACCATGCGCAGGGTCGGCTCCAGTTCAGTACCGATGCCGTGGGTGGCGTGCTGCATGGTCAGGTGCAGTTCATTGCCGTGGGCACACCGCCTGATGAGGACGGCAGCGCCGACCTGAGCTATGTGCTGACGGTGGCGCGCACCATTGCCAGCCACATGGATGGTTACCGCTGTATCGTGAACAAATCCACGGTACCTGTCGGAACGGCCGATAAGGTGGCGGCCTGTGTCAGCGAGGTGTTGCTGGGACGCCAGGCGGTGCATGAGTTTGACGTGGTGTCGAACCCGGAATTCCTGAAGGAGGGCGCTGCCGTTGCCGATTGCCAGCGTCCGGACCGTATCGTGATCGGTACCGACCAGCTTCGTGCAGAGCAGTTGCTGCGTGAGCTCTATGCACCGTTCAACCGCAATCACGACAAGATCCTGTCGATGGATGTGCGCAGCGCCGAATTGACCAAGTACGCGGCCAACTGCATGCTCGCCACCAAGATCAGTTTCATGAACGAGATGGCCAACCTGGCGGAGCGTTTGGGGGCTGATATTGAGGCCGTGCGCAAGGGCATCGGCAGTGATCAGCGCATTGGCTACCACTTCATCTACCCGGGCGCTGGCTATGGGGGCAGTTGTTTCCCCAAAGACGTGCAGGCCCTCATCCGCACGGCGCACGGCGCGGGCTTCGAGCCGCTCGTCCTGCAGGCGGTGGAAGCCAGAAACAAGGCCCAGAAGGAAGTGCTTTTTCACAAGGTGTCGGACTATTTCAAGGGTGATCTCAAGGGCCGGACGATTGCCCTGTGGGGTCTGGCATTCAAACCCAACACCGATGACATGCGGGAAGCGCCTAGCCGCGTTCTGATGCAGGCATTGTGGGACGCCGGGGCCCGGGTCCAGGCCTTCGACCCGGAGGCCATGCCCGAGGTCGGGCGCATTTATGGAAAGCGGGAGGCACTGAGATTGATGGACAGCAAGGAGGCGGCCCTGGCGGGCGCGGATGCGCTGGTCATCGTGACTGAGTGGCAACAGTTCCGTGCGCCTGATTTTGAACTGATTGCCAGCACCCTGAAAAATCCGGTCATCTTTGATGGTCGCAACATCTATGACCCCAAGGTGGTGAGCACGTTCGGGCTGCGCTACTTTTCTGTGGGCCGGGTGGGTTGACATGTCGCCCGGACTTGAACGAATCACCACCCGCTACGTTGCGCAGGAAGACCGGGTGCGGTTGACCGGGCAGACACCCGAGGGCACGCCGGTGGTCATTTGGTTGTCCATGCGCATGCTGCAGCGCCTGTTGCCTCTGCTCTTCAAATGGCTGGAGCAACAGGGGCCACCCAGCACCTTCAAGGACTTGCGCCAGGGTTTTGCGCATCAGGCAGCACGCGCCGAACTGCAGCCTACGGCGCCGGTGCGGGCCCAGGCAGACAGTCAGACCTGGCTGGCCCACAGTGTTGATATTGCTTACTGGAAAGGCGTGGTGCGACTGACTTTCAAGGCACCCGGGGCGCAGGATGCTGTACTGAGAATGCCGCTCAAGCCGCTGCGGCAGTGGCTGGGCATCGTGTACGATGCCTACCTCAAGGCCGAGTGGCCCTTGCAGGTGTGGCCGGACTGGATTCGTGAAGGCACACAGGTTCCCAAAAAGGGCGAAGCGGTGCTGCATTGAACAACACGGCAACGGCGGCTGTCCGGTCGCGCTCGCAAGCAAGAAAACTGTTATTTGACATGGCAATCCCAACATGAATCCACTCGAGTCGGAATCGATAGACACCATCCGTGAAGCGGTGGCCAATGCGGACAAGCCCGTGATGATGTACTCCATCGGCAAGGATTCGTCGGTGATGCTGCATCTGGCGCGCAAGGCCTTCCACCCGGCACCACCCCCTTTTCCGTTGCTGCACGTGGACACCGGCTGGAAGTTCAAGGCCATGTACGCGCACCGTGAGCGCATGGTGGCCGAAAGCGGCATGACCCTCATCACGCACACCAACCCGGAAGGTCTGGCCGCAGGGGTGGGGCCTTTCAGCCACGGCAGCAACTACCACACCGACGTCATGAAGACGCAGGCCCTGAAGCAGGCGCTGGACGCGCATGGCTTTGACGTGGTCTTTGGCGGCGCCCGGCGCGACGAAGAGAAGAGCCGGGCCAAGGAGCGGGTCTTCTCCTTTCGTGCCAGTGGCCACCGTTGGGACCCCAAAGCGCAGCGCCCGGAACTCTGGAACCTGTACAACACCCATATCCGCTCCGATGAGACGATCCGCGTCTTTCCGATCAGCAACTGGACCGAGCTCGATATCTGGCAATACATCCATCAGGAGCGCATCCCGATTGTTCCGCTGTACCTGGCGGCCCAGCGCCCGGTGGTGCCACGCGGCGGACAATGGATCATGGTGGACGACGAGCGTTTTGTGTTTGAGCCGGGCGAGCAGGCGCAAACCCGTCTGGTGCGGTTTCGCACGCTGGGCTGCTATCCCCTGACCGCCGCCATTGAGAGCACGGCCGATACGCTGGAAGCCGTGATTGCAGAGACCTTCAACGCCCGCAGTTCAGAACGCCAGGGCCGGCTGATCGACAGCGACGTGGCTGGCTCCATGGAGAAGAAGAAGCAGGAGGGGTATTTCTGATGAGCACCCTGCAAGCCAAGGACATTGCCCAGTTTCTGCAGGATCAGAGCAACAAGGAAACCCTGCGTTTCATCACCTGCGGCAGCGTCGATGACGGCAAAAGCACCCTGATCGGGCGCCTGCTGTTTGAGAGCAAAAGCATTTTTGACGACCAGCTGGAGGCGCTCAAGAGCGATTCCGGCCGCTATGGCACCCAGGGCGAGAAGATGGACCTGGCGCTGCTGGTGGATGGTTTGCAGGCCGAGCGCGAGCAGGGCATCACGATTGACGTGGCCTACCGCTTCTTTGCCACCGACCGACGCCGTTTCATCGTGGCGGACACGCCGGGTCACGAGCAGTACACACGCAACATGGCCACTGGCGCCTCCACCGCAGAGCTGGCGGTGATCCTGATAGACGCCCGCAAGGGCGTGCTGCAGCAGACCCGGCGTCACAGCCGGATTGCGGCCATGATGGGCATTCGCCATGTGGTCCTGGCCGTTAACAAGATGGACCTGGTGGGTTTTGACGAGATCGTCTTCAAGACCATCGTGGCTGATTACAGCGGCTTCGCCAAGGACTTCCAGTTTTCGGCAATCCAGGCCATCCCGGTGTCGGGGCTCGATGGCGACAACGTGCTCCTGCACAGCGAGCGCATGCCCTGGTACAGCGGGCCGACGCTGATGCACCATCTGGACACGGTGGACCTCACGCAGGTGCGCTCACGCGGTGCGTTTCGCATGCCGGTGCAATGGGTGAACCGGCCGAACCTGGACTTCCGTGGCTTTTGCGGCCGCGTTGCCGAGGGTGTTGTCCGGGTGGGTGACGCCGTGCGTGTGCTGCCCTCGGGCGTGCAGACCCGCATCAAGTCGATCCTGGCCGGTTTTTCAGAGGTCGAGAGCGCGCAAATGGGGGATTCCATCACCCTCACCCTGAGTGATGAGGTGGATGCCAGCCGTGGCGATGTGCTGGTGGCCGGCGAGGCGCCCCCGGAGGTGGCAGATCAGTTTGAGGTCAAGCTGCTGTGGATGACGGAGCACGCCATGAGCCCCGGACGCCAGTTTCTGATGAAACTCGCGTGCAAGGAAGTGACGGCGACGGTGACCGAAATCAAGTACCGTGAGGACGTGAACACGGGCGTGCACCTGGCGGCCAAGACCCTGGGGCTCAACGAGATTGCCACCGTCAATCTGTCGACCAGCGCGCCGCTGGTGTTTGAACCCTACAGCGTGAACCGGGTGTTGGGCGGCTTTGTGCTGATTGACAAACTCAGTTTCGAGACGGTGAGCGCAGGCATGATTGACTTTGCGCTGCGCCGCGCCAGCAACATTCACTGGCAGGCGCTGGAGGTGAACAAGGCGGCCCGGGCCGTGCAAAAGCACCAGACCCCGCGCTGCCTGTGGTTTACCGGCTTGTCCGGTTCCGGCAAATCAACCATCGCCAATCTGCTTGACAGGCGCTTGCATGCTGACGGTTGTCACACCTACGTGCTCGACGGCGACAACGTGCGCCACGGACTGAACCGCGATCTCGGGTTTACCGAGGTGGACCGGGTCGAGAACATCCGCCGCGTGGCCGAGGTGGCGCGTTTGATGGTGGACGCTGGACTGATTGTGCTGGTGAGCTTTATTTCGCCGTTTCGCAGCGAGCGCAACATGGCGCGTGATTTGTTTGCGCCAGGGGAGTTTGTCGAGGTGTTTGTGGACACTTCGCTTCAGGAATGTGAACGCCGCGATGTCAAAGGGCTTTACGCCAAGGCCCGGCGTGGCGAACTGCAGAATTTCACGGGCATCGACAGTCCCTACGAGCCGCCAGAGGCGCCTGAGGTTCACTTGCACGCGGACCGTGATGCCCCCGAGCTCTGCATTGCCCAGGTGCTGGCCGCACTGGGTTGAGGCATGGACGGGCCCTTGCTTGTGGCCGGAGCCGTGACCGGGCTTCTGGTGGGGCTGACCGGGGTGGGTGGCGGTGCCTTGATGACGCCTCTGTTGCTGCTGGTGTTCGGAGTGGCGCCGCTGTCGGCGGTCGGCACCGATCTCTGGTTTGCGGCCATCACCAAGTTGTTCGCGACACGGGTTCACCACAAGCACGATTTGATCGACTGGCAGGTGGTCAAGCGCCTCTGGACGGGCAGCCTGAGTGCGTCCGTGCTGACCTTGCTGTGGATGAAGCTGCAACCGGTGGATGAGAGTGCTGTCAACCTGCTGAAGACGGCGGTGGCGGCGGCTGTGATGCTGACCTCGGTCGGCATGCTGTTTCAAAAGCAGTTGCATGCGCTGGGTCGGCGCTTGCGCACCACCGACGGCGAGCATTTCAAGGCGGTTCAAGGCCCGCTGACGGTTCTGGCCGGTGCGGTGCTGGGCTTTCTGGTGACGCTGACCTCGGTGGGCGCCGGTGCCCTGGGTGCCGTGTTTCTGGCCTACCTCTATCCGCTTCGGCTGCCACCGCCGCGGCTGATTGCCACCGACATCGTGCATGCGATCCCGCTGGCCTTGTTTGCCGGTGCCGGACACCTGCTGATGGGCAACGTGAATTTCGGTTTGCTGGGCAATCTCCTGCTCGGATCGATTCCCGCGGTGCTGGCGGGGGCGATGCTGTCGGCACGGCTGCCCCATGCGCTGCTGCGCGCCATCCTGGCGCTGGTGCTGATGTCCATTGGCCTGAAACTGGTCACAACGGTGCTTCCATGAAACTCACTGAAACCCAATTGCAGAGACTGTGTCAGATCACCGAGGCCGCAGGCCGTGCCGTGATGGAGGTCTATGCGCAGGACTTTGTGTCCTGGCAAAAGGACGACGCTTCGCCCTTGACCGAGGCCGACCTTCGCGCCGATGCCGTGATCAGGGAAGGACTGGAGCGAGCCTTCAGCGGCGTTTACATTCTGTCGGAGGAGTCACGCTCGGCCGGCATGAATGCCACGGAAACCTTTTTCCTGGTCGATCCTCTGGACGGCACCAAGGAGTTCCTGAAGAAAAATGGCGAATTTACGGTCAATATTGCGCTGGTGCATCAGGGTGTGCCGGTGGCTGGTGTGGTGCTGGCGCCGGCCCTGGGCCAACTGTTCTACGCCGCACAGGGCTTGGGCGCGTGGATGCGTGATGCCACGGGGCTGACCGCCCTGCAGGTTGGAAGGTGGGACCGGAGCCGCGCCTTGCGCGTGATTGGCAGCCGCTCGCATGGCGGGGATGCCATGCAAAGCTGGCTTTCCAGACTGCCTTGCGACTATGCTTTCCTGGCCGCCGGCAGTTCACTCAAGTTTTGCCGCATTGCGCAGGGCGAGGCTGACATCTACCCACGCCTGGCGCCGACCAGTCAGTGGGATACGGCAGCGGCCCATTGTGTTCTTGAAGTCGCAGGGGGTGCGGTGGTGGACCTGGCGGGTCAGCGTCTGCGTTATGGGCTGGAACGTCCGGTCCTGAATCCGGAGTTTGTGGCCCTGGGTGATCCGGCGCTGCTGGCGCTTCTCAGACCAGTCTGAGGTAACCGGCGGCGTCAATTGCTCCCTTGAAACCTGGGTAGAACCAGCCATCGCGGAAGGCGCTCGCACTGGCCTTGTCGTCTCCAACGTAGGCGCTGGCTGTCGCGGGCGTCTTGAAGCGCAGGGTGCCAGCCTGCCCAGGTGCCACAGGCTGATGCTGCTCGTCCACCGCCTGCGCCTGGACCCAGGGAGCGATCCTCAAGGCAAATTGGGGATGCTCAGTCAATCTGGCGGAATCCGCGCTTGCGATGAAGCCCGTTTCCGGGTGGCCATAGCGGATTTCAAGCTGGGGGCAGATGCGCTGCCTGACACCATCCTGAACCGGTGTGGGTAGCTCGATGCCAGCAATTGCGATGGACTGCAGGCTGCGGCACCGAGTGGCGCTTTCGGGAAGGGCCGCGGCCGCATGAGCTACCAGACGAGCCACAAGGCCAGCGGTGGTGATGGTATGCGTGACCTGATCGCGCTCAACGACCTGAAAGAAACTCTCGGCCTTACCTGAAGTTGCCAGCACGACGGTGCCGCCTGCATACAACTGACGCAGGATTTCACTCATTCCATTGCCGCTACCGGGATCAGTAAATACCAGCAGGCGGCTCGACTGTGCAGCCTCATCCGGCAAATCGGTCAAACTGATGCTGACGATGGATTGCCAGTGGGTTCTGAAGAGGCTCCTGGGCACACCTGCAGCGGCCGGGGCCAGGGAAACAAGCCACGGGTCAGTGTCGGCATTGCTGGCGAAGGGTGCTGATGCCAACTTCACCCCTTCGTCGGGATAGGCGATCAGATGCTGGAAATCAAGGTGGTGTTCTGGTGCCAATGACGGACTGCGCCAGACATTGTGCTGATCATGAACAAGCGCCTTTGCCTGATGCCGTTCCAGCAAGCTTGCCTTCATTGCTTCGGGCATGGTGGTCCTCAGGGGGAATACTACCGCTCCCATGCGCGCCAGTGCGAGGCTCGCAATGACGAAGGACGCCGGATTGCTCAAGGAGACGGCCACGCAATCGCCCTGCCGAACGCCTGCCTCCACCAGTCGTGCCGAGACCAGTTCCGTATGCCGGCGCAGTGCGCGGTACTTCAGTTTCTTGCCATCAATCAGCAGCGCCAGTCGATCTGGCCAGGCATGGCTATTGCGCCAAATGACGTCGGTAATGTTCATGGTTGGAGTGTGGGTTGAGGCTTGCAGCCTTATCTGGAAGGAGTCGCCCTGGCAGCAGCGTCGTTGTTGAACCGACTGTAGTTGTCAATCGCAGCCGATAGGGTCTTGCCCAGAACCTCGGGTGTACCACCCACCAGGTGCTCGCCGGAACGCGCCGCAGCGGCCCGCACTTCAGGGTCGTTCAAGGCTGTGTTGAACTCCTGATTCAATCGCTGGATGGTGGTGCCAGGCGTGCCTGCAGGGGCAAAGGCGCCGCCAAACCCGACCAGTGAGAAGCCTGGCCATGTGTTCTTCAGCAAAGGTGCCTGTTCAAAGGGAGGACGCGCCACAGTTGCACCTGCGCTCGCCAGTACCCGCACCCGTCGACCGTCAATGGCCGTGGTTGCAGAGGCCCTGTCCAGAAACGCGATATCCACATGGCCGGCCATCAGCGCGGCGACGGCCGGCGCCAGGCCTGAGTAGGGCACCGACACGGATTTGCCTTCAAGTACCACTGCCAGACGTTCACAACCCAGGGTCATCACGCCCGCCCCTGCCGCGCAGTTCAGCCCGCCCGGTTTGCTTTGCGCCAGGCGCTTCAAGTCTGCCAGTGACTGAACCTCCAGTTTGTCATTCACCATCAGCAGAATCTCGATGCTGTTGATCTGCACCACGGGCAGCAAATCGACCAGCGGGTCAAAGCGGGGGTGTGGCACCAACACGTTGGTTGCCAGGTAAGTGGAGGCCATCAACAAGGTGCGTCCATCGGGTTCGGATCGGATGACCTGTTCGGTTCCTATCACACCGCCAGCACCGGTGCGGTTTTCCACGATCACGTTCTGCTGCAGCCCCTTGCTCAGCCGTGGAGCCAGGAGTCGCGCCATGACGTCAATCGAGCCGCCGGCTGCAAAAGGCACAACGAGTTTGATCGTTGATTCGGCCGCCCAGGATTGTGAGGCAGACAGGATGGCGGCCATGCCCAGGCAGATGTCCGCCAGGCCCAGACGCAGGCGTGTCTGCAGGAATTCAGGAGTCATGTTGGATGGGTGTCCGCTTCCTGTCGCCGCTTGCGGTCCGCGCTATGGCCTCACGGATCATTTCAGGCAATTTTCTGCGCAAGATCTTGCCGCCTGCATTCTTCGGGAACTCTGTGAGTGTCACAAAATGGGCAGGTACCGAAGACAACTCAAGCCGCTCACTGCACCATGACCTGAGTTCCTCTACCGAGAATACTTCATTGGCAACGATGGCTGCAACTGCCACCGGACCGGCGTCCCTGCGCGGCATGGGCACCACGGCCGACTCGAGAACCGCAGGGTGGCTGTTGATCACCTTTTCGATCACTTCCGCGTTCAGTTTGGCGCCACCCAGATTGATACGGTGGTCAACCCGACCGGCCAGAGTCAGGTAGCCTGCGGCATCGATGCTTCCCCTGTCGCCAGGGTAGAACCAGCCATCGTGAAAAGCGCGGGCACTGGCCTCCTCGTCCCCCACATAGCCTGGCGCTGCGGTGGGCGTCTTGAAGCGCAGCGTGCCGACCTGTCCGACGGGCAGGGGCTCTTGATGCTCGTCGACCGCCTGCGCCTGCACCCAGGGTGCGATTCGCCCGGACGAATCAGGGTGGCTTGCCAGCATGGCTGTGTTGGTGCTGGCGATGAAGCCGGTTTCGGTCGAGCCATACCGGATTTCAATCTGTGCGCAGATGCGCTGAATCACGCCTTCCTGAACGGCGCTGGGAACACCGCTGCCGGAGATGGTGATCGACTGCAGACTTCGACACATGGCGGCGCTGTCCGGGAGATTTTTCGCGGCGTGGACCACCAGTGAGGTTGCGCTGCCGGTGGTGGTGATGGCGTGGGTCGCTTGACTTCGCTGAACGACATCAAAAAAATTCCCGGCACTGGCTGACCGGGTCAAAACCACGGTCGCGCCAGCGTACAACTGCCGCAGAATTTCACTCATGCCCAGATTGATGCCCAGGTCAGTGAAGACCAGCAGTCGGCTGGGCTGGTGGGTGCCGTCAGGTCGTGCCGGTAGACTGGAGTTGAGCATGGCGCGCCAATGGGTCTGAGCGTTGCTCTTGGGCGTTCCGGTCGTTCCGGAAGACAAGGCGATCAACCAGGGTTCGTTGTCCACATTTCGAGCTATGGGCGGGCGTGCCAGTTTCTCCAGCGCGCCCGCAGCGGAAGACAGCTTTCTGAATTCCAGGTGGCGTTCTGGCGCCAGTGCTGCAGTGCGCCAGTTTGCGCCGCGCCCGGACACCAGCGCCGCCACCCGGTGTCGGTGCAGCAGTGTTTCCTTGAGTGCCTCGGAACCGATGGCCGTGAACGGGATCACGGGCAAGCCAAGGCGTGCTGCGGCGAACGCGGTCACCAGATAGCCCAACGGATCGGGCAAAGCCAGCGCGACACAATCACCCTGGCGCAGGCCGGCTTCATGGAGGCGCGCTGCAACCAGCGTACACAGGTTGCGCAGGGCTTTGAAACTCAGCTGACTCTCGTCAGCGAGCACGGCCAGACGGTCGGGCCAGGCGTGACTGTTGCGCCAGATAACGTCGGTGATGTTCATGGCGTCAAGTATAAATGGCGCCTGTCTTCGGGCGCGACGGTGGGTCAGGACTGGAGCAGGCGGTTGATGGTCGCTACCGCTTCGGAATCGGCGCTACCGACCAGTGCCAACAGGCGGATCCTGGAGGTGAGGTACATGTGACGCGCTTGTGCCAGATCCCGCCGAACCACCATGCGCTGCTGTTCGGCGTTGAGTGCGTCTAGCAGGGTGCGCACGCCCGCCTGAAAGGATTTGTGATTGGAGATTACGAGCTGATCGGCCGAGCGCAAGGCCTGTTCCAGTGCCTTGATTCTTGGAATGCTCTCTGTCACTCCTCTGAACTCCTTGTAGACCTGCAACCCGAGATCGCGCCGACCCGCCTCCAATGCCTGTTCGGCATGCTCCTGCCCGGCCAGTGCCTGGCGCACGGCAGAGTCCACGCTACCACCCGAGTAGATTGGAAAGTTCAACTGCAGACTGACCGAGGCGTTGTTGTAGCGATTGCTGATGTTGGTCGTGTTCTCGCTCTCGCTGCGCGATAACTGCGCCACCGCATCGAGGGTCGGGTGATGGCCTGCGTTTGCCTTCATGACTTCCTGCCGCGCCGCGTCAAGCTGTGCTTTGAGGGACTGCATTTTGGGGCTGCTCAACTCGGCCCGGGCCGTCCAGTCGTCCAGGCTGTTGGGCTGCGGGTTCAGAAGTTCGAGCCTGGACACGTCAAGGCGGGACAGCTTGTCAATCGGCTGATTGACCAGCATTTCCAGCTGTCGCAGCGTGTAGGCCACGTTCTGCCGCGATTCGAGCTCTTGTGCCACGTTCATGTCCATGCGCGCTTGCGCCTCGTCCACATCGGTGCGCGTGCCCGAGCCTGCGGCAAAGGACTTGCGTGCCGCGTCAAGCTGTGAGGTGTAGGAGGTGCGTTGGGACAGGATCAGCTCAAGCTGGTCATGGCTGAGCACGGCGTCGAAGTAGGCGCCCACAACCCGCGCCACCAGCGCCTGCTCTTCCTGCGCCAGCGTGGCTTCGGCGTCATCGACTTGTGCCCTGGCCTGACCAACCTGGGCCATCTGCAGCGAGCGGAATACCGGCTGACGCACTGACAGGGTCTTGTTGCCGCTCATGTATTTTCTGTCGGTGGTCTGTTCCTGTCCCAAGGCATCGGGGCTGGTGCTGCTGAGGTTGTTGCTGTTGCGGGAGACGCCGAAGGAGATCACGGGTCGCAGCTGGGCCTGTGCCTGCGGCAGGCGTTCACGGCCCGCCGCCGCCGCCGCGCGCGCCGCCAGAATGGTGGCGTCCTGCTTTTGCGCTGCCTCATAGGCTTGCAACAAGTCCATGGACCACAGCAGGGAAGAGGAGGACAGCAGGGCACAGCTCAGTGTCAGCGAGCGCAGTCGCAACCAGGCAGCGCTGTGGTTCAGATCATTCGTTGCCATGGAGTTATTCCTCTTTCATGGATGCTGACATCCGCTTGATCAATGGGTGCAGCAGGTAGTTCAGGAAGGAGCGCTCTCCTGTGATGAAAATAACCTCGACAGGCATGCCGGGCTGCAACTGCCGCTTGCCGAGCTTCTTCAGCCCTTCCGGCGTGACGGCGACGCGTGCCAGGTAGTAGCTGATGCCGCTCTTGCCGTCTACCAGCAGGTCGCCGGAAACCGACGCCACCTTGCCTTCAACCACCAACAGCGGTGAATTGGCGAAGGAAGAAAAGCGCACATCCACTGCCAGTCCGGCGTGTACCTTGTCGATCAGGCGTGGCTCCACACGTGTTTCAAGCAGCAGGGTCTGAATCACCGGCACGATGTCCATCAGTTTCTGTCCGGGCCCGATCACGCCGCCGACGCTCTGGTAGGCGAGGCCTACAACCTGTCCGGTGGCGGGTGACTTGATTTCGGTGCGATCCAGGTCATCCCGTGCCGCACGCAGCTTTTCAGAATCAGCCTCGACCTCGCGGTCCACGTCGCCCAGTTGGGATTCGACTTCCTTCTGGTAGTCCTGACGCCGCACCGTGGCGCGCTGGCGCATCTCAGCGATGGACCGCTGGGCGCGCGTGGTGTTGCCAAGCAGTTCGGCGATGGCGGAACTGGAGTCCGACACCATGCGTTCCAACTCGAGCTGACGGTTGCGTGGGGCGTAGCCCTCGAGCACCAGGCCGCGGGTGTTCTTTAGCTCCTCATTGAGCAGGGCGAGTTGATTGCGTCGATTGCTCAGCATGTTGGTATAGGCTTGCAGCAGACCTTCCTGGCCCTGGATGCTTTCCTCGATGGCCTGCAGGTCAGCGCGCAGACTGGCACGACGCGACTCGGAGAGTTGCTCCTGGGTTGTCACCATCTGTCGAATCTGCGGGTCGCTCATCGCTGCCAGCAGGTCCGGGTGCCAGTTGAACCTGGGTGCCCCCTTCTGCTCCGCGAGCAAACGCCCCTGCATGGCGCGTATGCCAAGGTAGCGCTGCCGGTTTGATTCAAAGTTCGCCCTGGCCGCCGCTGCATCGAGCTTGATCAGCAGTTGACCCTGTGTCACCTGCTGGCCCTCTTTCACCAGCACTTCGCTGATGATGCCGCCCGAGATGTGTTGTACCGCCTTGCTCTTGGTGTCAATGGTGACCATGCCCGTTCCCGGGACGCCTTCGTCTAGCGGGGCGAGTCCTGCCCAAAGCAGAAAACCGCCCAATCCGAGCGCCAGCGCCCACAGGCCGATGCGTCCGGGGTTGGCCTTGGGTTCGGGTTTGGCGATCACGTCGGTGACCTGGGAGGCTGCTTGAGCGCCAGTGTTGGAGGGTGTGTTTTGAGACATGGCTGGATGGGTCGGTGGGTTATTTGAATGAAAGTTGGGTCGAGGTCGAAGCCGCCGCCGAAGGGGTGTCCGGCGCGGGCCGAGGCTGACGGGCGGTGTTCTTCAGCGCCGCAAGAACCTGATCGCGTGGACCTTCCGCCTGCACCTGTCCGTTCTGGAGAATCAGCACGCGGTCAGCCACTTCCAGGATGCCGGGTCGGTGGGTGATCAGAATGATGGTGGTGCCCTTGGCCTTCATGGTCCGCACGGCCTGGACCAGTGCCGTCTCGCCGGCTTCGTCAAGGTTGGAGTTGGGCTCGTCCAGCACAACCAGAGAAGGGTTGCCATACATGGTGCGAGCCAGGCCGATGCGCTGGCGCATGCCACCCGAAAGCAGTCCGCCGGCCTCGCCAATGGGGGTGTCGTAGCCCTTGGGGAAACGCAGGATCATGGTGTGCAGACCGGTACAACGAGCGGCTTCGATCACCTGCTCTGAATCGATCTTGCCGAAGCGGGCGATGTTCTCCGCGAGCGTGCCGTCAAAGAGTTCGATGTCTTGTGGCAGGTAGCCCACGTGTGGCCCGAGCGCGACCCGGTTCCACTGGGTGATGGCCGTACCGTCGAGCAGCACATCGCCGGTGACGTCGGGCCAGACGTTCATCAGGACGCGAGCCAGCGTTGACTTTCCTGAACCGGAGGGACCCAGAACGACCAGTGTTGTGCCTGCAGCAACCGACAGGGTGACATTCTTGAGTATGGGTTCGCTGCGCCCTGGCGCCGAGGCCACCACGTCACGCAATTCGTAGCTGCCTTTTGGAATGCCAAAGGAATTTGCCGCATCGCGCGTGGGGTGACTGAGCAGGAGTTTTTCCAGTCTTGTAAACGCTTTTGCAGCACTGATGAAGCCGCGCCAGCCGCTCACCAGTTGGTCGATGGGCGACAACGCACGTGTCATCAGGACGTTGGCGGCAATCATGGCGCCTGGAGAGAGTTCGCCGTTGATGACCAGCAAGGCGCCTGCGCCCAGCGCCAGGGACGATTGGCTGTAGCGAACGAACTTGCTCCAGGCGACGACCCGTTGTGTCAAGGCCTGAGCCAGGGTGCCCTGTTCCATGGCCGTGGTATGGCGTGCTTCCCAGAGCTTCTTCAGGTTGCCCAGCATGCCCATGGATTCGATGACTTCGGCGTTGCGCAGCTTGCTTTGCAGGAAGATGCCGGCTTCGGCATTGGCTGTGGCTGCAGCCTCTGACGGTGCCAGTGTGTTGCGGTGTCCATACCAGCCCAAAGCGACCTGAATCACGGAAAAGAAGATTCCCAGGAATCCGAGCCACGGGTGCAGCATGAAGAGCACGGCCATGTAAATGGGTGCCCACGGCGCATCAAAGAAGGCGAAGATTCCGTTGCCGGTCAGGAATTGGCGGACCTGGAGCAGGTCGGTAAAGGAGCGCGCCGGGGAAGTACCCGACTGGTTCAGGTGCGACTCGAAACTCGCGTTGAAGACTTGTGTTCCCAGACGCTGGTCCAGTCGGACGCCCGCGTGCACCAGAACCCGTGAGCGCATGCGCTCGGCAAAAGCCATGACCACAAACAGGCACAGTGTCACCAGTGACACCGCGAGCAGGGTCAGCTCGCTTTGGCTGGCCATGACTCGGTCATAGATCTGCAACATGTACAGCGTGGGGGTGAGCATCAGCACGTTGGCCACCATGCTGAAAAATCCAACCATAAGGAATTCGCGCCTGAACATCCACAAAGTGGCGGTGAGCTCGCTGCGTTGAAAAAATGCGGGGGTCGTCATTTGAATGTCTTCTTTGAGTGTTCTTATGCCGCGGGGCGTGACGTGGTCGATGTGGTGGCGACGGCCGCGCCCTGGCTGGCCTTGGCCAGAGCGGCCAGTACTTCGTCCTTGGGGCCAAATGCGCGGCTTTGTCCGTCATGCAGAATCAGAATCTTGTCGGCGACAGCCAGCACACTGTTGCGGTGCGTCATGATGATCAGTGTGGTGCCGCGTGATTTGAGCTGGGTGATGGCGCTGGCCAGGGCTGCATCACCCGATTCATCCAGACTGGAGTTGGGCTCGTCCAGCACCACAAAGACCGGGTTGGCGTAAATGGCCCGGGCCAGACCAACGCGCTGGCGCTGTCCGCCAGAGAGAGTCGCACCCTCAACACCGACCTGGCTGTCGTAACCCTTGGGCAGGGCCATGATGGAGTCATGCAGTCCCACGGCTCGGGCAGCCGCCTCAACCTTGACAGGATCAACGTCGCCAAAACGCGCGATGTTTTCTGCGAGTGTGCCGTCGAAAAGTTCAACGCCTTGTGGCAGGTAGCCAATGTGTGGACCCAGTTCGGTTTTGTCCCAGGTGAAAATATCGACGCCGTCAAGACGTACCTTGCCGTTGAAGGCGGGCCACAGGCCTACCAGCAGACGTGCCAGCGTGGTTTTGCCGGAAGCTGAGGGCCCGATCACAGCCAGCACCTCGCCGGGTTGCAGTGCAAACGCAACGCCTTTGAGGATGGGGGCAGAGGTCCCCGGAGCACCGGCCACCACGTTTTCGACCGTCAGATTACCCTGCGGTGCCGGCAAGGCCATGCTGGGCGCGCGCGCCGGCAGTGCAATCAGGATCTGGTCGAGGCGCTTCCAGGCTTCACGCGCATTGACGATGGCCTGCCACTGCGAGACGATCTGGACCATGGGCGCAAGCACCCGACCGCCCAGCATGGAGGCGATCACCATCAGAATGGTCTTGCCATGCAGGCCTTCGTTAAGCATCAGCCACGCCCCCATGCCCAGTAGCATGGAACTGGTGATGTTCTGCATGAATTTGGTGGCTGCCTGAAAAGTGCCGCCCGCATCCGATGCCTTGGCCTGCTGGTTCAGAAACTCGTTTTGCTTCTCCATCCAGCGACGATGAATGTCAGGCAGCATGCCCATGGACTCGATCACCTGCGCGTTGCGCAGGGAACTGTCCGCATACTGCTGTGCCGCTATGGAACTTCGGTTGGCCACGACCAGGGCTGGCTGTGTGCTGAGCTGATTGAGCCAGGCAATGTAGGTCTGGATCACGGCCGCAGCCAGAGCGCCCCAGCCCAGAATCGGGTTCATCCAGAAAATCAGTGCCAGGAATACCAGTGCAGCGGGTGCCTCCATGCAGGCAAACAGCACCGGAATGTTGAGAAACTCGCGGACCGTGCGGAAGTCATTCATGGGTTGTGATGAACCGCCCGCAATGCGCTTGAGACTGGCCTCAAACATGATGTTGAAGACGCGCCCGCTCAGGTGCTGATCCAGCGCGAGCGATGCTTCGTGCATGAGCTGCCCGCGTGCCCAGTCGAGAACCTCCATCAGGATGTAGACGCCGACGATCATGACGGTGAGCATGGCCAGCGTCATGTGATTGCGACTCGTGACGACCCGGCCATAGACTTCCATCATGTAGCCAGAAGACGCCAGTATCAGCAGGCTGGCGAAAAGACTGAGAAAGGCGGCCCGTTTGATGAAGGGGCGAAGCTCGTCAATGGCCTGGCGCAGTTCTGATCGACTATTTTGGGGATTCATGCGGCCTCCTCGACCATGACATATTCAGGAACTTGAGCACCGTCGGTTACGGTTTGCTCGGGCATTTCTTCGTCCTGCTTCTCACTGAAAAGAAAGGCCAGCTGGAACAGACCGTCGGGACGGCGTGACAGGACGACCTCAAGCAACTTCTTCTGATTGAAACTGGCCTCGTCCTCGGGGGTCAATGCCAGGGCAAACCGGATCCGGCCGTCCAGCGTGTACATGGAGAGCTGCCCCGCCTTGACTGAAAGCGTGTGGCGGTCGAAGTAGACCGGACAGGTATCGGAAAACCGCAACAAGGGCAGTGGCTTGTCCCCCAGACGGGAAAGATTGAATTCGCTCTGTGGGTTCTGGAACAGCAAACGGCTGGTCCGGGACACCGAGTAAATGGCATTGCACACCATTTGCGAGCCCAGTTCCGGAAAACGCTGGCGCAGGCTGTGGTAAGTCAGATGGTGGAGCGCGACGCGGTTCCAGATTCTGGTTTGTTGCACCGTGGGAGCGAGTGCATTGCACACCTTGGCAAACGCTGCCTGAAGCGCTTGCAGACGCGCTTGCTGCTCGGGCGAGGCGTTCAAAGGAATGCATAGCGCGGATTTCATATAGGAACTATAACACATTCCTATATGAAGTTTTTGAAATCTTTGTTGCTTTGATAAATCGATAAAGCCGTGCGCAAATGGGATGGAGTCACTATACTGTTGTTTTATACAGTTACCATCACAGATTGACGTGTTTTTCCATGGCTTCTATTCTCCGGTCTGTACCCTTGCCCGAGTTTGGCGTTGCCGTCTGGCGCGCCACGGAACTGGGCCAGGCTGGCTCTTCCACACTGGCAACCGGGCATGCTGTGCTGGACGCCGAGTTGCCAGGTTCAGGCTGGCCGGTGGGCGCCATCAGCGAAATTCTGCAAAGGCATGGCGAGCACGCTGAGTGGCGCTTGTTGTTGCCGGCTTTGCGCCGTGCCAGCACCGGCTCGGTGGTGCTGGTGGGCGCGCCCCATGTGCCGTTTGCGCCGGCGCTCCTGGCGCAGGGGCTGGACGCGCGGCGCCTGTTGTGGGTGGCAGTTTCCACTCCGGCTGAAGGCCTGTGGGCGGCGGAACAGGCGCTGCGCTGCGCTGGTGTAACGGCGGTACTGTTATGGTTGGCTCAGGCGCGTGCGGAGCATTTGCGGCGACTGCAGATGGCGGCCCAAGTGCACAGCAAACTTTTCTTCCTGCTGCGTCCGGCGCAGGCGCAAGGCGAATCTTCACCGGCTGTATTGCGCCTGTTGGCAGTACATCAAGCGGGTAGCGACGCGCTGTTGCTGCACATCATCAAGCGTCGTGGTCCGCCGCTGGAGCAGCCTTTGTCGTTGCCGGCGCGGCCGGCGCGACTGGCTGCCCTGCTGGCACAAACCGGCGCAACCTGGCAAGGGGTGGGGGATGCTCTGGGTCGCCTTGCAGGCACTGCCTGACAGTTCCCCACCTGAACTGGTGGATGGCTGTACGGCGCTGGGCTGGTGGGCCTTGCAGTTCACGCCCAAGGTGGCGCGAGTCGACGATGTGCTGTTGCTGGAACTCTCGGGCAGTGAGCGTTTGTGGGGGGGGCGAGCGGCCCTGCTGCGCCATATTCACACGGCAGACAAGCCTGTGACTGGCGTCCGCTTTGCGCGTGCCAGCACCTCACTGATCGCTCTGGCGCAGTTGAGATTGCTGGAATCGGAACATCTGTTGAGCAGAGTGCGAAGCAGGCCTGCTCCTGACGATTTGCCGCTGGCAACCCTGGCGGCGGCGCAGCCGCATCTGGGCACACTGGAGAGGCTGGGCTGCACGCGCTGGGGGCAACTGCGAACTCTGCCGCGGGGAGGCGTGGCACGCCGCTTCGGTGCAGACCTGCTCAATGCGCTTGATCGTGCTTACGGACAGGCACCAGACAGCTACCCCTGGTTGCTGCTGCCGCAGCGGTTTGAAGCCACACTGGAATTGGGGGCGCGGGTAGAGGCCGCGCCGTCGCTGCTGTTTGGTGCGCGCCGCCTGTTCAATCAGTTGCAACTCTGGCTGCAGGCGCGCCAGGCGGGCGTGCTGGCGTTGGTGCTGGGTTGGACCATGGATGCCCGGCGCAACACGGCCAGCCAGGGGGAGATGGTGCTGCGCACAGCCGAGCCGACCATTGACATGGGGCATCTGCAGCGTCTGCTGGCTGAGCAACTTTCAAAAATCACCCTGGCGGCGCCAGTGCTGTACCTGCACTTGCGTTCCCTGGAAACCGAAAAACTGCGGGGTGAAACCGCCAGCTTGCTGCCGCAGGAGAAGGTCGATGGCGACAGTCTGCTCCAGATGAAGGAGCGTCTGTGTGCGCGTCTGGGTGTTGACCAGGTGCTGCAGGTGCAGCAGCGCGCCGAGCACAGGCCTGAGCGCATGCAACGCTGGCAAACACTGACAGAGGGCATGCGCCAGGGGGGCGCTGGAAGCGATCAGGGCGCATTGTTCCCGACCTGGCTGCTGGCCAGGCCACTGCGCCTGCGTGTGGTTGAGCAGGGCCCGCAATACTGTGGCCCCTTGAATCTGCTGGCGGGTCCCCAGCGTTTCGAGGCCGCCTGGTGGGATGGTGCGGACTGCGCCTTGCGTGACTATTTTCTGGCGCGCAGCGAGCAGTTCGGCTTGCTCTGGATTTACCGTGAACGTCTGAGTCCCGAATTGGACGGTGGCGGTTCCGAATCAAACTGGTATCTGCATGGTCTCTTTGCCTGAGAAGACAGAGACTGAAATTGCCTTGCCGGACTATGCCGAACTGCATTGTCTGTCGAGTTTCAGCTTTCAGCGTGGCGCGTCGCAACCCGAAGAACTGGTGGCGCGCGCTGCGGCGCTGGGTTACGCGGCGCTGGCGATCACCGATGAGTGCTCCGTGGCAGGACTTGTGCGTGCCCATACCGAGGCCAAAGCGCAGGGTTTGAAGTTGCTGCCCGGCGCTGCATTCGTGCTACCTGGCTTTACTGCCATCGTCCTGCCGCAGCATTTGCAGGGCTGGGGCAATATGAGTGAATTCATCACACTGGCACGCCGGTCCGCACCCAAAGGCCAGTACTGTATGGCTTGGCCGGACCCACACTGGGCCATGCTGGCAGGGTGTGAAGTCTTGCTGGCATTTTCACCCGGACTTTCGTTTGAGGCAGCCTGTGCCACCACCCTCCAGGCCAAGCGCCTTTTTGCGTCGAATCTGAGGCTGTGCGTGGAGTTGTTGCTGGGGCTCGATGATGCGCTGTGGCTGCACCGACTGCAGCAACTCTCACGCATCACCGGTGTGCCGCTGGTGGCCAGTGGCAATGTGCACATGCACTTGCGCTCGCGCAAGCCCTTGCAGGACGTGATGACGGCCATCCGTCTGGGGCGGCCAGTGACGGAGTGCGGCTTTGAATTGCAGGCCAATGCCGAAACCCATTTGCGCTCGCGCCAGCGTCTCTCGGCAATTTACCCACCTGATTTGCTCGCCAGTACGCTGCTGATTGCACAGCGCTGCAACTTCAGCCTGGACGAACTGCGTTACCAGTATCCGATGGAGACCGTGTTGCCCGGTCAGACGCCGGCACAGACCTTGCGCCAGTTCACTCAGGACGGTGCGCTCCGGCGCTATCCCAAAGGTGTGCCCGAAAGTGTGCGCCAGCAGATTGAACATGAGCTGGCATTGATTGCCGAGCTCAAGTACGAGATGTATTTTCTGACGGTGCACGACATTGTGGCCTTTGCCCGCAGCCGTGGCATCCTGTGCCAGGGGCGCGGCTCGGCTGCCAACTCGGTGGTCTGCTATTGCCTGGGTGTGACCGAGGTCGATCCTATGCGCATGAACATGCTGTTTGAGCGCTTCATCAGTCGCGAACGGGGTGAGCCACCCGACATTGATGTGGACTTTGAACATGAGAGGCGTGAGGAAGTAATCCAATACATCTACACCAAGTACGGAAGGGAGCGTGCCGCTTTGACGGCAGTGGTGGTCAGCTACCGTCCGCGCAGTGCGCTGCGCGACGTTGGCCGTGCGCTGGGTATCGACGAGGCACTGATCACGGCGCTGGCCAAGGAGCATCCGGGCATGTACA
>CAIQVX010000135.1 GCA_903875275.1 uncultured beta proteobacterium
CATCACCAAGGATGTCGGTTTGCTGGAAAAGTTGGGACTCATCGTTTCTAGTCGGCAATCCAACCCTGGCCACGGCATCCAGAAGCTTGTTCAGTCCGTAGCGCCAAAGATTGAAATGGTTGCCACGTTGGGTTAGCCAATGTGCAAGGGGCCGCGAGAAATGCTAGGCAACAGGTTGCTGAAATGTCATCGAGTGGGTGAAGTCTTCAGCAACTCGCTGACTCAACCCGCCGGCCCAGGATTTTCTCCAGCCCTGACGGCTGGATGTTGAAAATGTCGTCTACGGCATCACCGCGACCCGGCGCTTTTTCAGGATAACCACCGGTGCGGGGGTTTCATTGCGGGCCACCGGCCAGGGCGGGGATTCTCTTGAAAACTCCGGATTTGATTCCTTCGGCGCATTTGCTACAGCCTTCGCTACTTCCTTGGTTTTCAGAGGCGTCAGGTGATCGCCAACTACCTGCACATATTCACCATCAGCCGTTATGGCCAGCGCGCCAACCTGCGCGCCCTTGCTCACGCTGCCAAGAAGCTTTAGCTCATCACCTTCGGGCCGTTCATGAGTGTGCTTCGACCAAGCCACCCTGCCAAGGACAACCCTCCAGCCTGGTTTGCGCTGCTTGCGCGGTTTGCGAAGTTGTTGACTGTTAGAGGTGGACGTTCCAGGGGAAGGCTGAACTTGCATCAGGAACGTGACTGGAATGGCAGCCTCAGTGGTGGTCTGATACTCCAGCGATGCCTGGGTCGTATGCGGTCGGTCATCACCCATTTTTCAAACCACCTCTGGGGTCAAAAACCAATCGAAGGAATGATGCTCTTGGTACTTCTTGAGAACCTCGTCCCTGTCTTCAATGGAGCCGGTGATAACTATTCGCTCCAATATTTCGAATGTCACGTGGCCCGCGGCATCACCGGGGGCAATCTCTCTTTTCATGCTGACAAGATGCGTCAGCGCGGCGATGGTGAGGACAGCTCGCCGATGGTTATCAAGTGACAAGGAATTCCTTTGAAGTGCTGCCGTCCTGCCACCGTTTTCCACCAATGAGGAAGGCAGTTGCAAGACAGATTGCACTCCATTTTAGCTGGCTACACGCTCGTACGGACGTAACTTCGCGCCGACAAGCTGCAGAAAGCCGTCGGCTCAGTGCAAGACTGACGTAGAGTGCGACCTATGGGCATCCGATTTCGCAAATCGATTTCTTTTGGCAAGTTCTTCCGGCTGAACCTGAGCAAGTCGGGCGTTAGCTTGGGCGTGGGCCCACCGGGTTTGAACGTCAACATCGGTCCACGAGGCGTGCGCCAGACTGTTGGACTTCCAGGTACCGGGGTCTATTACCAGGAATCGCATCAATGGCCGAAGTCGACAGAGGTCACTCCAGCGGTTACATCACAAGAGGCAAGCAACGCCGAACTTGGCTGGAAAATTATCGGCATCGCCCTTGCAGTCATTGTTCTGGTCGTCTATTTCGGTAGCGGTTCGTCCACGACAGCATCAAAGCACCCGATCACCACACCGGCGCCATCCCCGACACCGGTAATGGTTCCCCCACCGAAACCGGATCGCCCACTGAACCGCGATGAGATTCGTGAGCTTCAGACGCTGCTGAAAAAGAAAGGTTTCAATGCCGGCACACCTGATGGTGTCATGGGGCCAAAAACGCGGGCAGCGGCACAGGCGTTCTCCCGCACCCAACAAATAAAGGATACGACGGGGGAGCCCACTTTACGGGTGCTGGAGGTTGCGCGGGGTCACTAAGCTTCATCCGCTAACGCTAATCGAATTTTCGATCAGCAACCAGTTGCCGGATCTCTCCCACAACCCGATGAACCAAGGCCATGGTAATGCCTTCCAGTGGCTCACCCCCATTCCACCGCCAACCTCGTTGAAAATGAAAAAGTGCCGTCCTGAGTTCAGTCAATGAAGGCTTTCTCACTGGATCGAGTACACAGTGCAGATCTCTGAACTTCTGTTGATCTGGAACCACATAGCCGTCGATCGTCAGCGCGAACCAGAGAATGCTGTCCCAACTTTCATTTGCTGCTGGAACGTTGTCCAGCGTCAGTTCTTCATTCGAGAGCAAATAGGGGAATCGTCCCCAACCTGATGGTTGGGAACACTCCCGCCATTCACATTTGGAGGATTCCCGGTATTGGCTATCCAGGTCACTGACAACTTCATTCCCATCCGATAGACCACCCCCAAGTGAATCATTCAACGATCGATCTGGTGCCGCCTCGACTTCGACGAAACAAGCGTTCAAATTTGTCACCCAACGTTGCAATTCTGCCGACGGCTCACCATAGCTGACAATCACAATGTCCAAGCCATGGAATTCAACTTCCTCAATTGCCCGTTGCATCGCGGCCTGGATCCAAGAGAAGTCGTTGCCGAACACGCCTCCGCCGAGCAGGGTCAGCAGCACTGTCTTTGAACTGCCGCGCTGAGCGTTGATCACCGCCGCCCAAAGTGTGGCTTCATACGCTGCCTCAAGCACCAGCGTGGCCAACGTTTGCCAATCTGTGCCGCGTGTTCCAGCCGCATTGTTGTATGACACCGGCAGCGCCGAGCAAAAGGCCTGAGAGACCAGCGGCCCGGGTGACACACGGGCATCGGTGACTTCCACATCCCAGTGAACGCCGATACGCAACAGCTCGCGTAAAGTATCGCGGGCACCGTCGTCGAGCGCCCTGACGTGTCCAGACATCAGATCCGCGCCATTGCGGGTGAACATTGCGTAACCGTTTTGCATGGTCCACAGAGTCTCGGGTGTCTTTCCCAGAGCACGTGCCACCGCAGCACCGAGTTCCGCAAATCCGTCGAGTTGCTTGTCTTTGGTCTGTCCGATCCGGTCGCCCACAAACGCGAAATAGTTACGGTAGATGGTTGCCGCGCCGGCCGCAATCGCACAGGCTGGCCCCTGGGTTGGATCTCCCGTGTATCTCGTTACGCCGTCCTCCGGTGTGACCCTCTGAGAAACCATTTCCAGCAAGTTGAACTGCGATGCGACCTGGAACAGCGCTCCCTCGTACTCCGGTGCAGCGTGCAACTTGCGCACATCTCCCGACACGATCCGTAAAGAACACCGGCCGCCAACTGCCGGCGCCGAGCGTGCTCGCCCCCGTAGTTCCTCGAGCGAGACAAGTTCTAACGCTCCAACGCCATAACTGCACCCGTTGACCCGTGATTTCAGTCTGCGGCCATCGACCTCCAGCCTTTGGCGCGTCATCTCGTAACCTGCGACTCCCGTCGACTCCGCAAAACCCGTCAGTTTCTCGAACCAATCCATCTCAGTTTCATCCCTCTTGATTTGTGCCTCCGGCATCCTATCCCCATTCCCATCAACGCCCGCCGATTGCCAGTCCCAGCACGTATCGCTCTTGCGCAGCAGTTTCGATTGCACCTACTCTGACCCGACGTACTAGGCGAATCGCTTCTGCCGGCGGCACTCCAAGCTCGACCAGCAAGCGGCCACTGACGGTGCCTGCACGCCCCAAACCACCCCGACAATGCACAAGTACACGACTTCCCGACCGCAATAGTTGCAGCAACCGAGGACCGCTAGCAGTCCACTTAGCCTCGAATCGAGCATCCGGAGGTCTTACATCGACTATGGGCAGGTGATGCCACTCTATTCCACGTTCCAGGACCATGGACCCGAGCGCAGGAACACCCAGCATCTCGAACTCAAAATCCTCAATGAGCGTGACCACTGCAGCAGCCTTCCACGCCACCACAACGGCAAGATCAAGCGCCAGATCACGGTCCCAGTCGTAGCCTGATCCGCTGGGTCCCTTCTTTCCCGGACAGAAGGTGATACCGATCTCGCCTCCCGCAGAACCGGCCGACAGCGAGTCGATGCGCAGTGGATGGCTCAGACTGGTGCGAACCTGTCGCAGTCTGTCGTTGTTCCTCTTTGTTGTTAGGTTCATATTCGTATCCGTATTCCCTTCTTGTTCAAATTCTCGTTCCATTGTTCAGTGTTCTCCTCTACTGGCACTCCGAACCCAGTGCTGGCCCGATGCAATTCAAATCACTGAAGCTTTGTCTCCTCGCCCCGCTCTGCCAACTCAATAACTGCTTCAGGCGCAGCATTGCCAAAGCCGATTGCCAGCAACGCTGCCAGATAGCGACTTGTCGTTTTCAGGTTCGACGCCATCGCGCGCTCGATCATGGGCCCACCCAGATCACCGGTGCCTTCCACAACAGTTCTCACCCGAATCTCTCCGTCTCTCATGTCCATCTCGATGCTCCCAAAGGCCAACGTGTAGTTGATCCGGTTGATGGCTTCAAGAATTGCGGAGCGCCGATACGCCACCACAACCTTTGCATTTGCGAAGCACGGTTAAGTTCAAATTTTCAGCAGGTCAATGATCGATAATATTCGACAAGTTCAATCCGCCTGCTTTCTCAAGAAATCCGGAATCTCGAAGTCATCGTTCGCGACCGCCACGCCGGCCTTCCTTTGACTGCTGCACTTGGGTCCCCAGTTAACGCCAACCGGCCCCAGCTTCTTCTCAACACTTTTCACGGCCAAATCCACCGCTGCCGTGTCCACCGGCTTGAGTATCAGCCGCAGCAGACGCTCGCCCTGCCTGGACAAAGCAAGTTGATCTGCCAGGGCCGCACCCAGCCACTTGATTACAACAACCCACGCTTTTGCACCAGAACCCAGTTTGGCCGTCAAATCGTCAAGCACTGCAGCCAGCTCATCCGGAATGTTGAGATTCTGCATAACCGCGATCAGGCGGTTTTCAGCCAACTGATTCACTGCAATGGCTTCATAAGTCCGCAAGATTTCAATCGGTGTGACGATGGGGCCTAGGTCAACATCGCGAGGCATAACC
>CAIQVX010000136.1 GCA_903875275.1 uncultured beta proteobacterium
CAGCAAGTCGCAGTACTCCTCCATGGTCTTGGCGTTCTGGCTGTAGGTGGAACCCACGCGCCCGATCGACGACACCCCAAGAGCGATCAGGTCACAGTCCGGCTGGGTACTGTAGCCCTGGAAATTGCGATGCAAGCGGCCCTGTTGCTTGGCTACGGCCAGTGGATCGGTGGGAAGCGCAAAGTGATCCATGCCCACGTAGACATACCCCGCGCCCATGAATGCAGCCATGGATCGCGCCAGCATGGCAACCTTCGCCGAAGCGGTCGGGATTTCAGTGGTCTCGATCCGACGCTGCGGTTTGAAACGCTCGGGCAGATGCGCATAGGCATACAGTGCAATTCGCTCCGGGCGCAGTTCGACCACCTGGGCCAGCGTACGGTCGAATGATTCCGGGCTTTGCAGTGGCAGTCCGTAAATCAGGTCGACATTGATGGAGTCAAAGTTACGCTGCCTGGCAGCTGCCACCAGCGAAAAAACCTGCTCGGCGGGTTGCACGCGATTCACTGACTTCTGCACTGCGGGATCAAAATCCTGCACACCAAAACTCAAGCGGTTAAAACCGAGCTCGGCCAACGTGTCAAGTCGGGATGGGTCAATCGTACGGGGATCCACCTCGATCGAGTATTCACCCCCAGGCACCAGATTGAAACTGCGCCGCAACATTGACATCAGTTCGCGCAATTCATCGTCGCTCAGGAAAGTCGGCGAACCACCCCCCAGATGCAGTTGGGATACTGCCTGACCCAAGCCCAGTTTGGCTGTATGCAGATCCACCTCGTGGCTCAGGTAGCGTAGGTAGGGCGCGGCCCTGTCATGGTGCTTGGTAATGATCTTGTTGCAGGCGCAGTAGTAGCACAGGTTCTCACAAAAAGGGATGTGTACGTACAGCGACAAGGGTGTCGCCGAGCCGGCAACACCGGTGGCGCGCCCGGCAAGCGCACTGATGTAGTCATCAACCGGGAAACTCTCCACAAAACGGTCTGCCGTCGGGTAGGAGGTATAGCGCGGGCCCGACACATCGAAACGACGCAACAGATCTTCGGAAATGGGTTCAGCTACTGCTGCATTCATGGATACTCCTTGGCAAGACGGTCGAATATGCCTGAAAACGAAAAAATAGTCTTGATACCCGTCAAAACCCGCAGGGATTGGAATCCCACAAATTTGACCGATATCAGGACCACGTACAAATTAGTGACAAAATGAGGAACATGAATCCTCAAACCCTCAAAGTAGCCTGCTCGAACTGCAATCTGCGGGAACTCTGCATGCCTGTTGATCTGAGCAAAGAGGAACTTGATCGCGTTGATGAACTGGTTGGAGCGAGACGCAAGATCAAAAGGGGCACAACGCTTTTCCGCAACGGTGAGAAATTCACCAGCCTGTATGCCATTCGGACCGGATTTTTCAAGACCTGCGTCGCCTCGGAGGATGGTCGGGATCAGGTTACAGGCTTTCAAATGGCTGGCGAAATTGTCGGGCTGGACGGCATTGTGAACGACCATCATACCTGCGACGCGGTGGCACTTGAAGACGCCGAGGTCTGTGTCATGCCTTTTGACCGCATTGAAGAATTTTCACGCGAGGTTCACGCCCTGCAGCACCACGTGCACAAGATCATGAGCCGTGAAATCGTGC
>CAIQVX010000137.1 GCA_903875275.1 uncultured beta proteobacterium
AAAGCGGCTGAAGAACTGCAGGACGGTTTTTACGTCAATCTGGGCATCGGCTTGCCGACGCTGGTGGCCAACTTTGTGGCTCCGGACAAGGAAGTCTGGCTGCAGAGCGAAAACGGCATGCTGGGTATCGGACCGTTTCCGACCGAAGATGAGGTGGATGCCGACCTGATCAACGCCGGCAAGCAGACGGTGACAACGATTCCCGGCTCCAGCATCTTTGGAAGTCACGAGAGTTTTGCCATGATCCGCGGCGGCAAGGTGAATCTGAGCATTCTGGGCGCCATGCAGGTCAGCGAAAAGGGCGATCTGGCGAACTGGATGATTCCGGGCAAGATGGTCAAGGGCATGGGTGGTGCGATGGATCTGGTGGGTGGCGTCAAACGCGTGCTGGTGCTGATGGAGCATGTGGCCAAGAAGAAGGACGGCAGCATCGACCTGAAGATCCTGAAAGAATGCAATCTGCCACTGACCGGTGTGGGCGTCGTGAACCGCATCATCACCGATCTGGCTGTGATGGACGTGACCCCGCAGGGCCTGAAACTGGTGGAGATGGCTCCGGGTGTGACGCGCGAGGAACTTCAATCCAAGACCGGCGCAATCCTGCATTGAAGGCGGTCCGGGCGCTGGGGGGACCCGGCCCCGCACTCACCACCTTGCGCCATGATGCGTATCTTCCTGCGTATCGCCCTGCTGCTGGCCAAGGAAAAGCCACGCCAGGAACTGTTAGAAACGCTTGGTCTGGCTGCCGCAGAGAAGGTCAAGCGTGGCGTGAAACAGAAGGTGCTCCGAATCCGACAGGGCATCGACCGCTGAAAAGTGGTTTCGCCCCGGAAGCGGCACATTCTCTCGGAAGCAGTGCGGCCAGGCGCTTCGGATGAGCGCGTTCTGACGCTGGAACTCCGCACTTTCATCGCCACCAACGGCAGTCACCATCGGCACGGCGAGCCTGGGCCGATAGCTGAGGGGACTGAGCTTGTGGGCGCCAACGCCGTCCAGGCGAATGTCATCCTTGAGAAACGGCGCTTGTGCCAGGGGTTCAAGGTCGTACAGACCGCTGATACACACAATCCCCTGCACGACATTGGCTGGTAGCGCTTGATCCCACGCTGGCCAGTCGGCAGCGGCCATCATGGCTGCCAGATGCGCGCCAGCAGAATGGCCGGCGATCACGATTCTCCGGGGATCAAAGTTCATTGCCAGAGCGTTCTTGTACAGCCAACTGACTGCCCGCAGAAGTTGCCGAACAATTTCCTCCATCGAATTGGCTGGAGTCAGGCCGTAGTTGACCAGCGCGAGATTGACATTTCTGGCGACAAACGCCGGCGCAAGAAAGCTGAAATCACCTTTGTCGAGACTGCGCCAGTAGCCTCCATGAATGAATATCAGAAGCGGTGCCCCAGCACCAGTCGCGCGAAAGAAATCAAGTTTTTCATCGCGCGTGTCGCCGTAGGCGATGTCAACGTCCGCGGACATTGCTTCGCGCGCGCGGGCTGAATCGGCTCGCCAACGGGCGAAAAATGCGGGATGGTCAGGCACCGATGTCCTGGGGTTGTACTGGCGGTCAAGTTCGATTGGGCTGAGCATTGCATCATCTCCTGTCAAGTCATGGTGAATTATCTGACGTGCCATTGCGTGAAGGGAAACAGCGAGTGGTTTCGATGCCCCAGTAACCACGGTGGTGCTTTACCGTTCGGTAGGCGCAGTCGCAGAGGGACCGCTTGGGCGCTGGTAGCGGTGGGTATGCGGCAAGTCGTCGGACAGGAACAGATGCTCTTCAGTGGTTCACAGACGGGATGTCCTGCCCCAGCCCGCACACATCTTCGCATGAGATACCGCTCCCGCTACACTATTTAGTTACGATTCCCTCCAGTGCGGACTTTCAATTGTCTTCGTCAGCTTTCGAGAAAAGTGGCTGGCTCAAACAGACACTTATGCACATCTCTACATGAAGACACAAACCGGTAATATAAATTCTCAATCTGGTCGCTCGAAAGCCGTCACTCACAAGCCGGTGCGACTGACTAGGTAAAACGCACATGCCACTTTGCCAATCATGTCGGCCATGTCTGCAACTCACTCGTCAAGGACGCTGCTGGGCACGTCTTTCAGCCATGAAAGTAACGCGATTTCGGCCTTCAGCCTTGGAGCGGTACATCGCAGCATCGGCCCACTTCAAGATGTCCTCCAGGCGGTGGTGCTGCTTGTCGAACAGCACCACGCCAATGCTGGCACTGCAGCGGTGTTCTATGGTTTCAGACTCGGCCCCACCGGGCAGCAGGTAGGGCTGCGCCAGGGCAAGGCGGATTTTCTCAGCAAGCTTGTTGGCCTGTTCTGTCGATTGGCCCTGATCTTTCGACAAGCCACTGATCAGAACCACAAATTCATCACCGCCAATGCGCGACACCGTATCTACGGCACGTACACTGTTGTTCAGCCGAAGCGCAACCTCCATCAACAGCATGTCGCCAATGCCATGGCCGTGCTCGTCGTTCAGTGGTTTGAAATTGTCCAGATCCAGGTACACCAGTGCCCCGAAACCCTCACTGCGCTGGTTGGCGACCAAGGCCTGCCCCATGCGGTCTAGCAGCAGGCGCCGGTTCGGCAAGGCCGTCAGCGGATCCAGAAAGGCGAGTTGGCGCACCCGCTCTTCCATCATTCTGGTTTTCGTGATGTCCTGGACAGAACCCAGCACCATCAGCGGCTTGCCCTGTGCATCGGACTCTAGGATCCCCAGTGAGTGCGTGATCCTGGCGCTCGAGCCGTTAGCCGGCAGGACAGTGAATTCGAGGTCGTACTTGCCGCCGGCGTGAATCAGGTTCGTCAGGCTTTGACGAACCTGCTGCCGATCCTGCTCGGCAATGCAGGCTTCAAATTGACCGAAGGGGAAACTGCCGGCCACTGCCGGATAGCCGAAGATGCGCATGCCTTCGGCCGAACCCCAGATTTCGTCCGTTCCAAGGTCGTACTTCCAGGAGCCGGTGGCGCTGAGGCTCTGGACAATTTCCATCTGCTTTTGACTGATGCGCAAGGCGCGCTCGGAATGCTCCAGCGCCAGTTCATCGCGCTTATGCTCGCTGATGTCAATCAGCACCATGCGAATTTCGTCGCCCTCGTCTTTTTGCACGATGCTGCTGATCAGCCTGGCCCAGAACGGCTGTCCCTGCCCAGCCACCATTTGCAGATCCAAACTCTGCGTCTGCCGGCTTGCCAGAAGCTGCTTGCGATGCAGGTAGAAGCTATCCTGGTGCTGCGTTGCTATGAACTGGGTGAAGCGCTGCTTGGCAAGTTGCTCGCGAGAACTGCCAAGCAGGT
>CAIQVX010000138.1 GCA_903875275.1 uncultured beta proteobacterium
ACGCGAAACTGTTCATAACTGGGAACTGTGCATAAGTGTCTTTATGTAGAGATGTACATAAAGACACATTGCTGAGCTTCAACTTTTACAAATGCCTGCCCGATACCCGCCGTTGAGGCAGCTGTTTCCTTCGGTTGACAATGCGGCCATGATTTCACCCGCCTGCTGGTTTCTCTGTTGGAGTAATATGGTGACGCGCGCGCATCATTGGTGCAACCATAGCAAGTTGGATTCTCAGGCGTCCTGGACAAGACATGAACAGCCCCCCCCTCCATGGGACGGAAATGTGGGCCTTGAGCTGGCCCGCAGCACTGCGTGCGGTTCGCATGCCCGCACTCATCGTGGCAGCCTGTGCCCTGGGCCTGCAATTCGGGTACCTTCTGTTCCACGTTCTGGCGGAAGGTTTCTCCATTGTCATTGCATTCTCGGCGCTGACGGTAGCCGCCACTTCGCCGAAGTTTGCGAAGGACCGTTTTCTGATCTACATCGCCATCGGCATTGGCTGGTGCGCCGTGCTCGATCTGGTCCACATGATGACGTTCAAGGGCATGGGCCTGCTTCCGGTGAACGGCGCCAACACCGCCACGCAACTCTGGATCGCCGCGCGCTATCTGCAAGCCACCGTCATGCTCAGCGCGCTTCTGTTCCTGCGCCTGAGCCTGAGCGTGCACACCG
The DNA here is from genome assembly GCA_903875275.1 of uncultured beta proteobacterium. GTDB lineage: Bacteria > Pseudomonadota > Gammaproteobacteria > Burkholderiales > Burkholderiaceae_C > Rhodoferax. The sequence continues at coordinate 676 of CAIQVX010000138.1, forward strand.
GGTTCCTTCATGCCGGCTTCGGCTTGCTGGTGAGCGCAGTCCTGGTTTCGATTGCGACCAACTCCTTTCCAGCCGCCTACATAGAAGGCCAGGGCCTCACGCCATTCAAGATCTATTCGGAGTACGTGATTATTCTGATGCTGTCTGCGACCCTGGTCCTGATGTGGCACAGCAGGGCTCTGCTGGCGCAGCCGGTGCTGGCCGCCATCTGTGCCTCGCTGGCCGCGATGATCGTGGCAGAGTTTGCATTCACGCGCTATGTGAGCGTGTACGCCACTGCCAACCTGATCGGCCATCTTTTCAAGATCATCGCGTACTGGTTCATCTACGTCGCCATGGTCAAGTGGACACTGGGTGAACCGTTTCGTAAGCTGGCCGAGGCGGAGCGCTCGCTGCGCGAGAGCGAGGAACGCTACGTACGTGCGGTCGATGGTGCCAACGACGGTATCTGGGAGTGGTTTCCGGCGACCGGCGAAGATTATCTGTCGCCGCGCTGGAAGCAATTGCTTGGCTACGAAGATCACGAGCTTGCCAACCTTGAGGAAAGCTTCTTCAATCAAATCCATCCTGAGGACATGGCTTCGGCGCAGGAGGCGCTGCGCGCGCATTTCGAGGAGCGCAGGCCTTACCGGGTCGAGTTGCGCCTGCGCTGCAAGGACGGCGCTTATCGCTGGTTCTTCTCGCGTGGCCAGGCCGAGTGGGATGAGCAGGGTCGACCACTGCGCATGTCCGGATCGATTACAGACATCACCGACCAGAAACTCGCGGAGAACATGCTCGCGACGACCTTGATTCAGCTGCGCGAGCGCAACAAAGAGCTCAAATGTCTCTACGCAGTCTCAAGTCTTGCCAACAATCCTCAGAAGTCCATCGCCGAAGTGGTGGAGCAGTCGGTCCAGCTTATACCGCCGGGCTGGCTCCATCCTGAAATCACCTGCGCCAGAATCACTCTCGATGGCGTGGCGTACACAACCCCGACGTTCAGAGAAACGCCGTGGAACTTGTCGACCGATATCGAAATCGCGGGAAGGAAGGTCGGAGCGGTAGAAGTCTTCTACCTAGACGAGAAGCCAGAGATTGATGATGGTCCCTTCCTGAAGGAAGAACGGTCTCTCATTGATGATCTGGCGAAGAGCCTGGGTGCCACAGTTGAGCGCAGGCGGGCGCTGGCGGATCTACTTCAGAGCGAATTTCGCTGGCAATTTGCCGTCGAAGGCGCCGGTGACGGCCTGTGGGACTGGGATGTGCCGACCAGCACGGTCTTCTTCAGCACACGTTGGAAGGAGATGCTGGGTTACACCGAAGACGAAATCGGCAACAGCCTGGACGAGTGGTCGACGCGCATCCACCCCGACGACAAGGCGCAGGCGATGGCCGATGCGCAGGCGCATCTGGATGGAGCCACGCCGTACTACAGCAATGAGCATCGCGTGCGCTGCAAGGACGGCAGCTGGAAATGGATTTTTGACCGCGGTCTGGCGGTGCAGCGCGACGCAGCGGGTAAAGCACTGCGCGTGATCGGCACGCACTCCGACATCACCGAGCGCAAGCAAGCGGCGGACCGGTTGCTGGCGAGCGAGAAGCGCAGCCAGACCATTATCCAGACCGCCCAGGACGGTTTCTGGATGACTGACCTCCAGGGGCGTCTGCTGGAGGTCAACGCTGCCTACTGCCGGATGAGCGGCTACACCGAGCAGGAACTGCTGGGCAAGACCATTGCCGAGTTGGAAGCCAAGGAAGGCGCCTCCGAGGCAGAGGCTCACATGCAGACCATCATGGCGCGCGGATCGGATCGCTTCGAGACCCGGCATCGGCGCAAGGACGGGAGCGTTTTCGACGTTGAAGCCAATGTCCAGTACCAGGATGCCGCAGGCGGTCGGATGGTGTGCTTTGTGACCGACATCACCGCGCGCAAGCAGGTCGAACTGAAACTGCGCGAAAGCGAACTGAAATTCCGCGCGCTGTTCGAGACCGCTGATGAAGCAATCCTGCTGTTTGCCGGCGAGCAGTGGGTTGATTGCAACGCGGCAGCGGCGCGTGTGTTTGGCTGCACCCGTGAGCAGATCATCGGCGCACATCCGGCCCGGTTTTCGCCGCTAACGCAGCCCGATGGCCAGTCTTCAGCAGAACTGTCTGTCAAGAGGATCGGTCTGGCCTACGCCAACAAACCGCAGGCATTCGAATGGGTCCACTGCCGCTCGGATGGGACGCTGTTTGACGCTGAAGTTCACCTGAACCGGGTGGATCTGGGAGGCGAGCCGTTGATCCAGGCCATAGTTCGCGATGTAACCGAGCACAAGCGGATCGAGCAGAGGGAGCACGAACTCGCCTCCCGCATCGAGCGTGCATTGTTCGGCACCATCGGCACGGTGTCCAAGATGATGGACCTGCGCGACCCCTACACCTCGGGTCATGAGCGGCGCGTGGGCGCAGTCTCGGTCGCGATCGCCGCCGAGATGGGGCTGGATGAGGCCGTGCAGCGCGGTATGCGCGTGGCCGGGAGCCTGCACGACGTTGGCAAGATCACCGTGCCGGCGGAGATTCTGTCCAAGCCGGGCAAACTCTCCGTGCTGGAGTATGAAATGATCAAAGAGCACGCTCGGCAAGGCTACGAAATATTGAAGGACATCGACTTTCCGTGGCCGGTAGCGGAGGTCGCGCGCCAGCACCATGAGTGCATCGACGGTAGCGGCTATCCGCGTGGTCTCAAGGGTGATGAGATCGTTCTGGAGGCGCGCATTCTGGCGGTTGCCGACGTCGTCGAGGCAATGTCATCGCACCGGCCTTACCGGGCTGGCGCGGGCATCGAAAAAGCCCTGGCCGAGGTCGAGCAGGGCCGTGGCACTAGTTATGACGCCCATGTTGTCGATGCCTGCCTGCGGTTGTTTCGCGACAAGGGCTATTCGATTCCGGACTAAATTGGTCCAAGAACTGCCGATTTGGAATTCGGGAAAGCTGCCCGCCATGGCTGGCCGGTAACGCTTCTCGGTCTGTCCTATTCCGAAGTCAGCGCGGGAAACCGGCAGCATCACTTGCAGAGTAACTCTGCCACCAAGTTCTTTCAATTCACCGGAAGTACATCAGACGATGTCTGCATGTCGCCGCGGCGGTGGAAAGCCCTTGACCAGTTTGCTGGCATGGCGTCGGACTTTCTCCATGCCATGCTCCAGCGTGGCCATGGTCAGCCACTCCAGCACCACATCCACATCACCCATGGCCCGATGTCTGGCGTTGCTGTTCAAGCCGTGGCGTCGCATGATGGCGTCCAGGCTGTGGCTGCGGTGCTGCGGGTACAAGGCACGTGACAGTCGCACAGTACACAGCGTTTTGACACACAAGTCAGCCTGAAGTCGCCCAAATTCGCCCAGGAGAAAGCCGTGGTCAAAACTGGCGTTGTGGGCCACCAGCACAGCACCGTCGAGCAGTTCAATCAGGCGCGGCACGACCGTCGCAAATATGGGCGCGTCTTGCACCATCCGATCGCTGATGCCGGTGAGGCTCTGGATAAAGAAGGGGATGGGTGACTCGGGGTTGATCAGCGTGCTCCAGCGCGCCACTTCCTGCGAGCCCTCGATGCGAACTGCGGCAATTTCGGTGACACGGTCGCGTTGCGGACTGCCACCGGTGGTTTCCAGATCCAGCACGACGTAGCAGGGCAGCATGCGGTGCGACCCTAGCAGAACATCAGCGCCAGCCAGGCCGGCTCATCCATCACATTGAGCAACAGGTAGCCGCCAATGCGGTAAAACCAGAACTGCAGACGCTCACCAAGGTCCGGGGCCATGTCAGACAATATCGACGGCATGAATGCCGAAATGACCGGCGGCCCTGTCACTGAAATAGCGCTCCAGTGTCTCCTTCACGGTCCTGAAGGCAATCTGGTCCCAGGGAATTTCCTCTTCAGTGAAGAGGCGCGTTTCGATGGTCTCGTAACCCGGATCGAAACTGTCGCTCAACAGCCGCGCAAGGTAGAACATGTGAACCTGCCCAACACGGGGAACATTGAGAAGCGAGAAGAATCCTTCGAGTTCAAACTGTGCACCCGACTCCTCCACGGTCTCGCGGGCAGCGCCCTCGGCGACGGTTTCATTCAATTCCATAAAGCCGGCCGGCAGCGTCCACTTGCCCCAGCGTGGTTCGATATTGCGCTTGCACAGCAGCACCTGCTTGCCCCAGTAAGGGACGGTCCCGACCACGATCAACGGATTTTCGTAATGGATGCTGTTGCAGGCCGGGCAGACGGCTCGTTCCTTGGTATCCCCATCATCCGGAATGCGGTAGACCGCTGCGGCGCCGCAATCCTTGCAGTGCTTGATTGGCTTGCGCAGCATGGCGGCCGTGCAGCGAGGGTTAGCGCACGGTGAGCGCGATGGACTGCAAGCCGGTCACGCTGGCGGTCATGGTATCGCCCGGCACGACCGCAGCGACGCCCTCCGGGGTGCCGGTGTAGATCAGGTCTCCGGGCTGCAATTCCCAGGCGGCGGAAAGATGTTCGATGACCTCGGCAATAGTCCAGATCAGTTTGGATACGGTGCTGCGCTGGCGTTGCTTGCCGCCAACCTCGAGCGAAATTTCGGCGCGGGCGATGTCACCCGCAGCAGCTGCGGGGGTGATGGCGCCTATCGGTGCGGAGTGATCAAACCCCTTGCCGATGGACCAGGGCCGACCCTGCTTCTTCATCTCGTTTTGCAGATCACGCCGTGTCATGTCCAGACCGACGGCGTACCCGAAGATGTGCCCGGCTGCGTCAGCCGCCGCGATGTTCCTGCCGCCAGTACCAATGGCCACCACCAGTTCCACTTCGTGGTGCAGGTTCTTCGTCAAGCTGGGATAGGGCAGCGTGGCCGTTTCGCCGGGATGGATCACCACAACGGCATCGGCCGGCTTCATGAAAAAGAAGGGTGCTTCACGTCCGCTGAAACCCATCTCCTTGGCGTGCTCCTCGTAATTGCGTCCGACGCAGTAGATGCGGTGCACAGGAAAGTGGTCCGCGCTGCCCATCACGGGAACGGCGGTGACGGGGCTGGGAGTGAATACGTAATTCATGAATCGTCTTTCTTGGTTTCAGGCGGATTTGACGACCAGCTCAAAGTGCTGAACCACCGGCGGCTCCGCAAAGAACGGACCGACAATGGCGCGCCACTGGGCAAATGCGGCGGATTGGCGGAATCCGACGGTGTGGTCTTCCAGGGTGTCCCAGAATACCTGCAGGAGATAACGCTCCGGGCTCTCGACGCCGCGGTTCACCTTGTAACCCTGAAAGCCTTTGGCCTGCTGGATGGCGTTTTGCAGACCGCGCGCGATCGCTTCCTCAAAAGCTGCATTCTGACCGGGGTGAATCCGGATGTCGGCGAGTTCGAGAATCATGAAGGTAGCCTCTGGGGGTCGGGTTGGACTGTGGGTCGAGTTTAACTTGTGCCCAGGTGCAACGCTTCGTGCGCGCCTTGTTGCAAGTGGGGTGTCCCGTGTGGGGTATGCTGGCCCCATGCAAACTGAAAACTTCATCCCCGGAAAAGACGCGTCGCTCGAATCGACCATCAACACCTTGCAGAACCGGCTGCAGTCATTGGGTTTCCACGTCGAGGAGCGCAGCTGGCTCAATCCGGTCGAGGGGATCTGGTCAGTGCACATCCGCGACCGTGACTGTCCGCTCCTGTTCACCAATGGCAAGGGGGCAACGCGCCTGGCGTGTCTGGCAAGTGCCCTGGGTGAGTTTTTCGAGCGCCTCTCGACCAACTACTTCTGGACGCACTATTACCTGGGTCCGGTCGTTGCCAACCGTCGCTATGTGCATTACCCGCAGGAGCGCTGGTTTGCTTTCGATGCGGACGGTGACTGGCCAGCGGAGTTGCTGACCCCGGAATTGCAGCGTTTCTACAACGCCCAGGGTGGCGTTGATGCCAGCAGTCTGGTGGAGTTCAACTCGGGCAACGTTGAGCGCGGCATCTGCGCCATTCCCTACACGCGTCAACGCGACGGTGTCGTCACCTGGTTTCCTGTCAACATCATCGGCAATCTGTATGTCAGCAACGGCATGTCGGCTGGCAACACGCCGATGGAGGCTCGAACGCAGGCGCTGTCCGAAATTTTTGAGCGCCACATCAAGTTCCGCATCATCAGTGAGGGCATTTGTCTGCCTGATGTGCCGCTGGAGGTGATCGCGCGTTATCCCCGCATCGCTGCCGGCATCAGTGCACTGCGCGCGGCCGGCTTTGGCATTCTGGTGAAAGACGCCTCACTGGGCGGCCAGTATCCGGTGATGAATGTGACGCTGCTGCACCCGCAGGACCAGGGCTGTTATGCCAGTTTTGGTGCACACCCACGTTTCGAGATCGCACTGGAGCGGGCTTTGACTGAATTGTTGCAGGGCCGGGCACTGGACGCGCTCGCAGGTTTCCCGGTGCCGGGTTTTGACCTGGAGGAGGTCGCCAGTTCGACCAACATCGAGATTCACTTCGTCGATTCAAGCGGTGTCATTCATTGGCGGTTTCTGGGCGATGTGCCGGATCACGAATTTTGTGACTGGAACTTCAGCGACAGTACCGCCGGGGACTATGCCTGGCTGCTGGACTGCATTCACCGGGATGGACGGGAGGTCTATATCTCCGATTTCACGCACCTCGGTGTCTACGCCTGCCGTGTGCTGGTGCCGGGTATGTCCGAGATTTACCCCGTCGACGATCTTGAGTTCGAGAACAACAGCGTTGCCAACGAGATTCGGGAAGCGATACTGAACCTGAGCGACCTCGACGACGAGGAATGCGCCGACCTGCTGGACACGCTCAACGAGTCGGCGCTGGCCGATCTGCGTCCCGTCGCCGCGGTGATCGGGCTGGCGGCGGATGCCGGTTCATTCTGGAGTGACCTGCGCGTTGGTGAACTCAAGACCCTGCTGGCGCTGGCTGTTGGCGACGAGGCGGCGACGCTGGAGGGCTGCGACTGGATCCGGCATTTTGACCAGATCAACCCGCAGCGCCGGCGTGTCTATGCCTGCATCGAGAGTCTGATCAATCTGGCTGACATGGGGGACACAGGTCCGTACCTGGACGCTCTGCGCCAACTCTATGGTGCTGGTGCCGTCACGCAGGCGCACGCGCTCATCATGCAGACAGATCGCTTCATGGGGCTGTCGGCACCGGGCCTGATGCTCGAAGGCTGTGAGATGCATCGCAAACTGCTGGCTGCCTATGACAAGGTCCATGCCGACATCGCCTGACAGGCCCCCCGGAGAGTCGGATCCATCCATGAAGCTGTTGAAGAAACTGGCGCGCCGGGTATTCTTTGCCCTGTTCGCCGCTTTCTTGCTGTTTGAGGAGTGGGGTTGGGAGCCGCTTGCCAGAGTCTTCGCGCGTCTGGCCCGCTTGCCGCTGTGGGCCCGGCTGGAGCGAAGAATCATGGCCTTGTCTCCCAGAGGCGCTCTGCTGGCCTTTGGCCTGCCGGTGCTCACGCTCTTTCCCGTGAAATTGCTCGCTCTCTACCTGTTCGGTCGTGGTCAGACCGTGATCGGGCTTGTGCTCTTGCTGGGTGCCAAGATTGGCGGCACTGCCTTGCTCGCACGCCTGTTCCAGCTAACGCAGCCGGCCTTGATGCAACTGCGCTGGTTTGCCTGGTGGTACCCACGCTGGAAGGCATGGAAGGACGGTATCCTGGCCGAGGTTCGTCGATCTGCTGCCTGGCGTGCCGGCCAGGAACTGAAGCGCGCGGTTCGCATCTGGTGGGCACAGTGGCGACCTTGAAGCTGCACGACTGGCAGGTTCCGGACTGGCCGGTGCCGGATCAGGTTCGTGCCGTCTGCACGACCCGTGCAGGTGGAGTTTCGCAAGCGCCTTTCGATTCGCTCAATCTGGGAGCCCATGTGGGTGATGAGGCATCGAAGGTTGCAGCCAACCGCTCGTTGCTGGCGCGCGTCTTGCGGGTGCGACCCGTGTTTTTGTCGCAGGTTCATGGGACCGAGGTGCTGAGGCTGTCAACCGGGATCGCTGATGGCCTGAAGGCGGACGCCAGCCTGACGACACAACCAGGCCTGGCTTGCACCGTCATGGTGGCCGATTGTCTGCCGGTGCTGCTGACCGATGCACGAGGCACCGTGGTGGCGTCGGCGCATGCCGGTTGGCGCGGCCTCGCCGGGCAGAACGGGGAGGGCGTTCTGGAGCGCACGATCGAGCGATTGCGTGCTAGCGCACCGGGAGGCTCCAGCTCAGACCTGCTCGCTTGGCTCGGACCCTGCATCGGACCGCTGACGTTTGAGGTAGGTGGGGAGGTTCGGGATGCATTCCTGTCGCAGGATGCAGCCGCGGAGACATTGTTCAAGCCCGGTTCAGCCGGCAAATGGATGGCCGACCTGCCAGCGCTGGCACGCCTGAGGCTGCGCCGTGCTGGCGTGGATCGGATTTACGGTAACGACGGGAGTTCACGCTGGTGTACGGTGAGCAATTCGTCGCGCTATTTTTCCTACCGGCGGGACCGGGTCAGTGGACGCATGGCGGCCTGTGTCTGGCTCGACTGAGCGACGCGGGGCATTGCCGAACAATGGGATGTTTTGCGGGCTCTGTCAGCTTTTCGAAGGGCTGGACCTGAGATACTTGGGGCTCCACGCATGAGAAAATGAAGGCAGGATCAAGCATGACATCGGATACACCTGAATTTTGGGCACAGTCTGCCGAACAATTTCAAAAAGCCCTGAGTGAAGGCTGGGTCAAGGCCTTGCAGTCATTTCAGGGATTGGGCCAAAGCGGCTTTGGCACGGGTTCCGGCGCAGCGGCGCCCAAGCCACCTGAGATCCGCTTCGCGCCGGACAAACTGCAGGCCTTGCAGCAGCAGTATCTGGAGGAGGCCGCCAAGCTCTGGACCCAGGGCCTGCATGGCACGACGCAGAGCAATGACCGGCGCTTTTCGGCGTCGGCCTGGGGCGAGAATTCCATGGCCTCCTTTTCTGCGGCCGCCTACCTGCTCAATGCGCGCACGCTGATGGCCATGGTGGACGCCGTGCAGACGGACGCCAAGACGCGAGCCCGCATCCGTTTTGCCGTGGAGCAGTTAACTGCGGCCAGCGCGCCCAGCAACTTTCTGCTCTTCAATGCCGAGGCACAGAAGAAGGCCATTGAGACCCAGGGTGAGAGCATTGCCCGAGGCGTGACGAACCTGATACACGATATGCGCCAGGGTCATGTCTCTATGACCGATGAGAGTGTGTTTGAGGTCGGCCGGAACGTCGCCACGACCGAAGGGGCAGTCGTTTTTGAGAATGAACTGTTCCAGTTGCTCGAATACAAGCCGTTGACGGCTAAGGTCTATGAACGGCCGTTCCTGCTGGTGCCGCCTTGCATCAACAAGTTCTACATTCTGGATCTGCAACCCGAGAATTCACTGATCCGCTATGCCGTTGCGCAGGGGCACCGGACCTTCGTCGTGAGTTGGCGCAACCCGGACGAGGCGCTTGCGCACAAGACATGGGACAACTACGTCGAGGATGCAGTCATCAAGGCCATCAGCGTTGTACAGGAAATCAGTGGCGCCAGGAGCCTCAATGCCTTGGGCTTTTGTGTGGGCGGAACGCTGCTGGGTTGTGCGCTGGCGGTGTTGGCGGCGCGTGGCAAGAAACCGGTTGCCAGTGCAACCTTCCTGACCTCGTTCCTGGACTTCTCCGATACCGGTGTGCTCGACGTGTTCATCGACGAGTCCTCTGTGACTTGCCGTGAGAAAGAGATGGGCGCGGGCGGCCTGATGAAAGGCAAGGACCTCTCCAGCACCTTCAGTTTCCTGCGCCCCAACGATCTTGTCTGGAACTACGTGGTTGGCAATTACCTCAAGGGCGAGACGCCGCCGGCCTTTGACCTGCTTTACTGGAACAGTGACTCGACCAACCTGCCAGGGCCGTTTTACGCCTGGTATCTGCGCAACACCTACCTGGAGAACCGGCTGGTTCAACCCGGTGCCGCGACCGTTTGTGGTACCGGTGTTGACCTGGGAATGCTGGACATGCCGGTTTATGTCTACGGCTCGCGCGAGGATCACATTGTTCCGATCGGTGGTGCCTATGCCTCGACCCAGGTGTTACCCGGGAAGAAGCGCTTTGTGATGGGTGCTTCAGGCCATATCGCGGGCGTCATCAACCCGCCGGTGGCCAAAAAGCGCTGCCACTGGACAAGGGAAGACGGCAAGTTTCCCAAGACCCAGGCGGAGTGGCTGGCTGGCGCCACCGAGCACCCTGGCAGTTGGTGGACAGACTGGTCCGCCTGGCTGAAGGCGCAGGCGGGGAAACAGATTGCAGCCCCCAAGGCTTATGGCAAGGGAAAATACAAGGCGATTGAGGCCGCACCCGGCCGCTACGTCAATGCCAAGGCATGAGCACTTATTTTTTTACTCTGGAGATTTGACATGGAAGACATTGTTATCGTTTCCGCTGCACGCACAGCCGTTGGCAAATTTGGCGGCAGTCTGGCCAAGGTTTCTGCGCCCGAACTGGGCGCGACGGTGATCCGGGACCTGCTCGCACGCACCGGACTGGGCGTCGACCAGATTGGTGAAGTCATCATGGGGCAGGTGCTGGCGGCTGGCGCTGGCCAGAATCCGGCACGCCAGGCGCTGATCCGCAGCGGTCTGGCCAAGGAGACGCCCGCCATGACGATCAACGCCGTGTGTGGTTCAGGCCTGAAGGCCGTGATGTTGGCAGCGCAGGCGATTGCATATGGCGACAGCGAGATTGTCATCGCCGGGGGACAGGAGAACATGAGTGCGTCCCCGCACCTGTTGCAGGGATCACGCGATGGTCAGCGCATGGGCGACTGGAAAATGGTTGATTCCATGATCATCGATGGTTTGTGGGATGCCTATAACCAGTACCACATGGGTGTGACGGCAGAAAATGTGGCCAAGCAGTACGGTATCACCCGAGCCATGCAGGACGATTTGGCGCTTGCGAGCCAGCAAAAAGCGGCGGTCGCCCAAGATGCAGGCAAGTTCAAGGATGAAATTGCTGCGGTCACCATCCCACAAAAGAAGGGAGACCCGATCGTCTTTTCCAGCGATGAATACCTCAATCGCAAGACCAACGCCGAAGCGCTTGCCGGCCTTCGGCCTGCTTTTGACAAGGCCGGTGGCGTGACGGCCGGTAATGCGTCGGGCATTAATGACGGCGCTGCGGCCGTGATGGTGATGAGCGCCAAAAAGGCGGCAGCCCTCGGACTCAAACCACTGGGACGGATTGCCAGCTTTGCAACCAGCGGACTGGACCCGGCCCTGATGGGTATGGGGCCGGTTCCAGCATCGCAAAAGGCGCTGGCCCGTGCTGGCTGGAGTGCCTCCGACCTGGACTTGCTGGAAATCAACGAAGCCTTTGCGGCTCAGGCCTGTGCCGTGAATCAGCAAATGGGCTGGGATACCGCCAAGGTCAATGTCAATGGCGGGGCCATTGCCATTGGCCACCCCATCGGCGCGTCCGGTTGCCGCATTCTGGTCACTCTGCTGCACGAGATGCAGCGTCGCGATGCCAGAAAGGGAATCGCGGCCCTTTGCATTGGCGGCGGCATGGGTGTAGCCCTGACGATAGAGCGCTGAAATCCTGATGCTGCGACCCGCCAGTGCCTGCCTGTTTTGGGCGCTGCTGCTGGCGAGTTCAGGCTCCAGCGCTGAAAGTGCATTGTGTCAAAGCGGGCGCAGACAGTCGCCCATTGACATTGTGGCGCCAGTGCGCCAGCAACTGGCGGCGCTCGACTTTCAGTATCGGCCATCGTCCCTGAAGATTGCCAATGATGGGCACACGGTGCGGGTGCGCTTTGCCAATGGTAGCCGACTGCTGATTGGCGAAGAACCGTTCACTTTGCAGCAATTTCACTTTCACACGCCGGGCGGCGACCGTATCCATGGTGAAGAATTTCCTATGGCCGCGCATTTCCTGCACAAGAGCAGTTCCGGGCAGTTGCTGGCGCTGGTGGTGCTGTTTCGTCAGGGAGCAGAAAACGCGAGCCTCGCAGCTCTGTGGCCCCGCATTCCGCTGCGCGCCGACGGTGATCACCTGGTGGGCGGCGCACTTGTTGACGCGCTGCAATTGCTGCCACCAGAGCGCAGCTATTTACGCTATCAGGGCTCTCTCACCGCATCACCCTGCACTGAAGGCGTCACCTGGCTGGTACTGAAGCAGGCGTTGACACTGTCAGCTGATCAGCTGGCTTATTGGCGCAGCCGATTTCCTGACAACATCCGATCACCCCAAAAGCTGCAGGGACGCGTGGTTCAGGAGAGCGGCTAGGCCGGCTCGGCGACTGATAATTCATGCGTTCTTACCGAAGAAAACTCAAAAGGAATAATTTCATGAGCAAGCGCACTGTGCCGGGACTCTCGCCGCAGGCAATCCTGATTTCTTTGATGCTGGGCTCCGCTCTGTCAGGCGTCCCCGTGCTGGCACAGGATGCGCCCAAACCAGCCCAGGCTGCCAAGGTAGCCAAGGCCAAAGCTCCGGGGGTTGAAGTGACGGTCAATGCCGAGATGACTGGAGCGGGCATTGTCTCGGCGGGGGTCACCTTGCCACCTATTCCACCCATTACGGGCAACCGCACGAATCCGGTGCCGTCCTGGGGAAAGCCACTGCCGTATCCGGTGGTGATCGCGGACCGCCGCAATAACCGATTGATCGAGATCGCGCCTGACAAGAGCATTGTGTGGGAGTTCGTCTCACCCGCCCTGAAGGTCTACCGGGGCAATGAGGATGTGAATTTCTCGCCCGATGGAAAATTGCTGGCCGTCAGTGAAGAGGATAACTACGATGTGCATATCGTTGAC
>CAIQVX010000139.1 GCA_903875275.1 uncultured beta proteobacterium
AGCAATGAATTCAGGGCGCAGACCCAGGCGCTCGGACATCTTCTTCCACAGCGTCGCAAAGTGGCCGGTTTCGTACATCAGCACCTTGTCGCCTGCGCACAGGGTGTTCACCAGCGCCGCTTCCCAGGCGCCGGTGCCGCTTGCGCCATAGATAACGACCGGATCATCGGACTGAAACACCTTCTTCAGATCTGAAAGAACCTTCTTGCCAATGACCTGGAATTCCGGTCCGCGGTGATCGATGGTGGCGTTGTCCATGGCACGCATGACGCGGTCCGGTACATTGGTGGGCCCGGGGATTTGCAGAAAGTGTCGGCCACTGGCCCCGTGTGTGAGCTTCAGCATGCGGTCTTCTCCGTGAAATTGTATTCAAAATCGGATGTTAGTCGAAACCCAGCCTGAATGCAATGTGGCCAACCCCTGTGCTGATTCAGCCAGTGGTGTATACAATAACAGACTCTTTTTCAACACGGATTCCTGCTGGATATTGCATGCAAAACGCGAGCCCATTGACAATGGACAAGGCCCCAGACAAAACCCTGCTGCACCTGAAGGTGGCCAAGGTCTTGCGCGACAAGATCACCTATGGGGAACTGGCGCCGGGTTTGCGACTGACCGAGCGCGTGCTGTGTGAGGAGTTGAAGGTTTCGCGCACGCCGCTGCGGGAGGCCCTCAAGACGCTGGCCAGCGAGGGCCTTGTCGAACTGCTGCAAAACTGCGGCGCCATGGTGACACCTATGACCCTCACCGATACCACCGACACTTTCAAGGTGCTCAGCGTGCTCGAAGGTTTGGCCGGAGAACTCGCCTGTGGCCAGGCCGACGCTGCAGACATTGCCGGTCTGCGCCAACTGCACGAGCAGATGCGCGAGCAGTACCGCAAGGGCGACCGTGAAAAGTACTTTGAAGTCAATCAGGAAATTCACGCGCAGCTGTTTCGACTGGCCGCCAACCCGGTGCTGCTGGCGACGCGCGACAAGCTCAATCTGCGTCTGCGTCGGGCCCGCTACTTCGCCAACATCGGACAGTCACGCTGGGACCGGGCCATGCAGGAGCACGACCAGATCATGGAGGCGCTGGAATCCCGCAACGGCAAGCGGCTGCGCCTGCTGCTGGAAGAGCATATCCGCAACAAGTGCGATGTGGTCATTGCCGCGCTTCTGTCGAGCGGCGCCGTCAGCGCCATAGCTGCCACAGGCAGTAACGCCTCCACGGCGATTCGCCGCACGCCAAAAATCAGATCGGCTTGACGAACAGACCGATGGTGAGGCACACGCCTATGCCAACGATCACCATGCGCAGCGTGTGCTCGTTGACCCGGTGCAGGGCCCAGGAACCGCACAGACCGCCAATGAGGGCACCGCAGCCCAGTGCGATGGCCTCGCGCCAGTGCACTTGGGGCGAGGTCACAAAAAGCGCTACCGCCGATGCGTTCATGACGCCGGCCAGCGCGTTCTTGGTGGCGCCGGCGCTGCGCGTTGGCAAGCCTGCCATGGTCAGCGCCGCCATCATCAAGAAACCAATGCCGCCACCGAAATAGCCGCCGTAGATCGCAATGAGAAACTGCGCGGCGGCAGCGCCCAGAGGACCAAGGTGCACGGAAAACTCGCCTGGCTTGCGCAGGAAGCTGCCCCAGGCAAAGACGGACGTCGCAAACAGCACCAGCCACGGCACCAGCAGGGTGAACACGCGGGAAGGTGTGATCAGCAGGAGCAGTCCGCCCAGGGCACCGCCCAGAATGCTGATCAGGAACAAGGCCCGAAAGGGCAGTCGGCCAGCGCCGGAGACCAGGCGCCGTCCCGCCAGACCCGTGCTCACCTGCCCCGGAAACAAGGCCAGGGTGGAGGTGATGTTGGCGGCCAGCGGTGTCATGCCCGACAGAATGAGCACGGGCAGCGTGATGAAGGAGCCGCCCCCTGCCAGGGCGTTTTGCAGTCCGGCCCAGAATCCGGCGATAACGATCACTGCGATCAGCATCAAAGACCTCGCTGCCAGTCCGGGCGCAGGCGCGCCGCCTGGGGTTGCCCGATGGCCGTTCGCACCTGCTGCAACAAACGCTCTTTTTCAGCACCCAGCACGCCCTTGAGAACCAGCCAGTTGGAAGCGTGGTCGCTGCGAAACACGGTGCGCTTCAGATCGAGCGCCTGCAGGAACTGCTCCATCTCGACAAACAGTTCCTGCTGATCGAGCGGCTCCCACTCGGGAAAGCCCTGGCGAAAGCGCTGCTCACCCTGCGGAAAGCTGACCACCAGCGTGGCCAGAAATTCCGGCTGCGTGGCATTGGCCAGACGCGCCGAGTTCCGTGCATGCTGCCCGGTGAGCAAACGACCACCCAGGCCATTGAGCAGCATCACCGAGCGGGTGATGCCGGCGGCGCCCAGCTTGTCCAGCGCCGCGCAGGTGCTCTCGAACGTTTCACCCTTATTGACTCTTTGCAGCACCTCGTCGTCACCGGACTCCGCTCCGATGTAGGCCAGGTCCA
The DNA here is from genome assembly GCA_903875275.1 of uncultured beta proteobacterium. Taxonomy (GTDB): domain Bacteria; phylum Pseudomonadota; class Gammaproteobacteria; order Burkholderiales; family Burkholderiaceae_C; genus Rhodoferax. The sequence goes on from CAIQVX010000139.1 coordinate 2,483, forward strand.
GCCCGGCAGCCCGCAGTTCCGTCAGCTCCTGCACCGTCTTGTTGCGCAGGTTGCGCGGCAGGCAATAGCTTGAAATGCGCCGGACCCGCGGCAAATGCTGCTTGATCGCTGCCAGCAGATCCATCAGACGCCGGGTGGACAGAACCATGGCATCGCCATCACCCAGAAAGACCCTTTGCACCTCGGATGCGTAGAGCTCGCCGCAACGCCGGATGCTGTCCAGCGTCTCCTGTTCATCGCGCGCGCGAAACTTCTTCTGCGGCGCGGTGTACATCTCGCAGTAGGTGCACCTGTTCCACGAACAGCCGTCGGTCACCGGCAGGATCAGGGACTGAGCTTCGCTGGGCGGGCGAAAAACCGGGTTGACGTAACGGATCGGGAAATCTTGCTTCACGGCGCCAATTGTCGGCGCTTTGCAGCAAGATGTTCCCGTCTGCTGCGGACAACTGCCGTTATGCGACTTCGAACAGACCGGCGGCGCCCATGCCACCGCCCACGCACATCGTGATCACAACGTACTTGACGCCGCGGCGCTTGCCTTCGATCAGGGCATGGCCCACCATGCGCGCACCGGACATGCCGTAGGGGTGACCGATCGATATCGCACCGCCATTGACATTCAGGTTTTCGTTCGGAATGCCCAGGCGGTCGCGGCAGTACAGAACCTGAACGGCAAAGGCTTCATTGAGTTCCCACAATCCGATGTCGTCCATCTTCAGTCCATTGACCTTCAGAAGTTGCGGGATCGCAAACACCGGCCCGATGCCCATTTCGTCGGCCTCACAGCCCACCACGGTCATTCCGCGGTAAAAGCCCAGGGGTTCCAATCCTCGTCTGGATGCGAGTGAAGCCTCCATCACAACACAGGCACTGGCGCCATCGGACAGCTGACTGGCATTGCCGCCGGTCACGTTGCCATGGGGGCCCATCACGGGCGCCAGACGACGCAGGGCTTCCAGCGTGGTGTCGGCGCGCGGACCTTCGTCGCGGGTCAAGGTAACCGTTTCCAGTCTGGTTTCGCCCGTCTTCTTGTCCTTCACCGACTTTTCGGCAGTCACCGGGACGATCTCGGCGTCGAATGCGCCGGCAGCATAGGCCGCTGCGGTGCGCTGCTGGCTCTGGAATGCGTACTCGTCGCAGGCGTCGCGCGTCATGCCATAACGATAGGCCACCACTTCCGCGGTCTGCAGCATCGGCATATGGGCGTCGGGGTGACGCTTGAACAGGCGTGGATCGGGCAGACGGGAGACGTTCATCTGCTTGTTCTGAACCAGACTGATGCTCTCGACCCCTCCTGCGACACAGATGTCCATGCCGTCCAGAATGACCTGCTTGGACGCAGTGGCGATCGCCATCAGGCCGGAGGAGCACTGGCGTTCGATGCTCATGCCGCTGACTGAAGGCGGCAAGCCCGCTGCCAGCGCGCCGAGTCGGCCAATGTTGAAAGTCTGCGTACCCTGCTGTATGCCGCAGCCGATGACGCAGTCGTTGATCTCGGAGGGGTCAACTTTGGCACGGGCCACGGCGTGACTGATGGGAATGCCGACCAGTGTTGGTGATTCCAGGTTGTTGAACGCGCCGGTGTACGCCTTGCCGATCGGGGTGCGCGCGGTTGATACGATTGCTGCTTCTCTCATGATGCTGTCCTCTTGTTCACTTAGGCAAAGAGCTGTTCGAGTTTGGGCGCCGGCGCCCAGTAGGTCTGGCCGAACTGCGGGTCGGCCTTTTGGTAGGCAAGCAAGGCGCTGCGTACTTTCTCGAGACCCATCAAACGCGCCTGGTAGACCGGGCCGCCGCGTGCACCCGGAAAGCCGTAGCCATAGGTCCAGATCACGTCCACATCACTGGGCTGGTTCACGATCCCCTCACCCACCACCTTGGCCGCTTCGTTGATGACTGGCAACAGACAGCGCATGACGATTTCTTCTTCGCTGAAGCTGCGTTGCGCGACACCCAGTTCCGCGGCGACCCGGTCGCGCAGGGACTTCGCCTTGTCCGAGGGAATCGGCGTGCGGCCATCGGCGCCGTAGTCGTAGTTGCCGGCGCTAGTTTTCTGTCCGAGGCGACCTTCGCCCGCCAGTGCCCGTGTCAGGACACCGTAACGCGGATCGTCAGGAATCAGCTTGTCTGCCTTCATGGCTTCCAGGTAGTGGCAGCGCACGTCAAGGCCCGCCATGTCACCCATGGTGCAGGGGCCCATGGGAAAGCCATAGTTTGTAAAGGCTTTGTCGATATCCTCAGGGTTGGCTCCTTCCAGAATCAGGAATTCACTTTCCCGCGCGTAACCCTCGAGCATGCGGTTGGCTGCAAAGCCATAGCAATTGCCGACAACCACACCGGTCTTGCGAATGATGGTGGAGACGAACAGGCAGGTGCGCAGCACCTCAGGCGACGTGGCCTTGCCGCGAACAATTTCGAGCAACGGCATGACAAAAGCTGGCGAGAAGAAGTGCAGACCAATCACATCGGCCGGTCGGCCACTGACCGAGGCGATGTGATCCACGTCCAGACCCGAGGTGTTGGTGGCAAGCACCGCACCCTTTTTCGCCACTGCGCCGAGGCGCTTGAATATGTCTTCCTTCACATCCATGCGCTCGAACGCGGCCTCGATGATGAGGTCACAGTCCGACAGGTCCTGATAGTCCACGGTCGTTGAGAGCAGAATCTGAAGTCCCTTGGCCAGCCCCTCAAAAAGGAAACCGCGCTTGACCATGGAGTTCAGTGCCGCAGCCACGCTCTTGCGGCCCTTGTTCAGAGCCTCCTCGTTCTGGTCCAGCAGCACCGTAGGAATGCCGGCGCCAAGAAAACAGACGGCGATGCCCGATCCCATCAGTCCCGCACCGATCACACCCACTTTTCTGATCTCCCGGCCTTTCATGCCGGGGCTGATGCCGGGCACACGGCCCACCTGATTGATCGCATGCGCGACATACTGCTTCGGGTTCATTTCAGTCATGGTTGGTACACCTCGGTTCCTTGTTTGCAATAGCGTTGCTTGAAGTTTACGGTGTATATATTGTGACAAGCGCAAGTTCGCCTGTCAAGCCCGGTGTTGGGGCTGGGCACGCAAACTCTGCGTCGGGATGAGTCTGGCTTTAGCGCGGTGGCGGCTCGGGGCCGTCCAGACCATGGGCAAAGGTCCAGGCCATGTCTCGCACGAAATTCTGCCGCTCGGCCTTGGTACCGGAAGCAAAGGTGAAGATCTGCATGGAGACCAGTCTTGCCATGCCGTAAACAAACGAAAAGTAGGCGTAGGCCTTGCGGCAGTGGGTGTGTGACCACATCACGTCGTCGGAACGGTAAATGTCCTCGCCGTAAATCAGTTTCACCAGTTCGGCAAAGGAGCTTTCCGTCCGGCTGTAAAAACGCTCATGCAATCCACTGTCGCTGATCTGACCGTACATGATGCGGAACAGGTCGGGGTGATCGAGGCTGAATTCGACAAACTGTATTGTGATTTCGACCAGTTTTTCTTCACGCGACTTGGCGCGCTTGATGACCTTGTTGACAGTGGCGCTCAAGAGGTCAACCCCGGCGGCGGCCACATCGAGCAACAGGACTTCCAGGCTAGCATAGTGATTGTAGAAGTTGGCGGCCGTCACGCCGACTTCACGACACAGTCTGCGCACGGTCAGACTGTCAATCCCTTCGGTTTCAATCAACCGCGAAGCCGCCGAGAACAAGTCCTCCGCCACGTTGCCTTTGTGATAGGGCTTGCTGGTTCCTGTGGGTTTCTTCATGGGTGCGTATCTCCGTCAGCGCAAGGCACATTATCGGCGATGCCACTCCAGGAATTCCCTCGAAAAAAGCCGGCCCGTCGATGCGACGGACCGGCAGAAGATCTCCTTGGAGAGACTTTCACGGGAGACTCTGAAGCAGACCACGTCGGCCCAAGCTGCGCATCAGTGCGCCAAGTCCGAAGTCCCATGCGGGGATCTGGTTGCTGAGGCCCACGCGGTTGACCAGGCAACCCAGCTTCCCGCTTTGAATTGAGACGATGTCACCCAGCTTGTGCGTGAATCCGCTGCCCGCGACGTCGCGATCCTGGGTCGGTGCGAACATGGTTCCGCAAAAAAGCATCAGGCCGTCAGGGTACTGGTGCGTGCCACCCATGGCCTGAGCAACCAGTTCCACCGGGTCACGGCTGATCAGGCGCATGGAGCTCGATCCACTGAGCCGGTAGCCGTCGGCGCCCTCAACGTCAAGCCTCAGCTCGGCACAGCGGACGTCGTCGAGACTGAACTTCTCATCGAACAGCCGGACAAAGGGACCGACAGCGCAGGAGCCATTGTTGTCCTTGGCCTTGCCCAGCAAGAGCGCGCTTCGGCCCTCGAAGTCGCGCAGATTCACATCGTTGCCCAGCGTCGATCCGACAATTCTGCCGTGGCTGCTGACCGCAAGCACGACTTCGGGCTCCGGGTTGTTCCAGCTCGACTGCGGGTGCAGCCCGATCTGCGAGCCAGACCCGACCGCTGACATGGGCGGTGCTTTGGTAAAGATCTCGGCATATGGTCCGATGCCAACTTCGAGGTACTGCGACCAGATCCCGCGCTCGATCAGGAGCGCCTTCAGTTTCGCGGCTTGCTCGGAGCCGGGACGTACCCGGGACAGGTCATCTCCGATCAACGCGACCACGGCGCGGCGGATCTCCTGCGCTTGCAGCGCATCGCCGCGAGCCCGTTCTTCAATCACCCGCTCCAGCATGCTGGCCACAAACGTGACGCCGGCGGCCTTCACCGGCTGCAGGTCACAAGGCGCCAGGAGGTGCATGTGCTGCGGGTCGTGCGCGTTTGCCTGGATCGTCTGCAGGCTTCCCAGGGGCGGGCCGGTCACGCTGCGGGCGGCAGCCACCGGATCGGGCATTTCCAGCAATTCACTCAGAGTGATGGCGATGGCGGCAAGGTCGAAGACCTCGCCATCGCGAACCAGCACCGGGGTGGGTCCCCCCTGCGGACCGGGCAGCCAGACGCGACCCACCAGGGTAGCCTGGCTTGCGTCGGACGGAAGCATGCTGATGGGTTCGATCATGATGGTGCTTTCGGCAACAGGCGTGTGACGATTTAAAGCGCCGCGGCCAGCTCTGTGCCCTGCTTGATGGCACGCTTGGCGTCGAGTTCGGCGGCGACATCAGCGCCGCCAATCAGATGCACCTTGCAGCCGGCCGCCTGCAGAGCCTCCTGCAACTCGCGCTGGGGCTCCTGCCCGGCGCACAGCACAACGGTGTCGGCCGGGATCACCATCGCCCGCTCGCCAACGCTGATATGCAAGCCGGCATCGTCGACCTTGTGGTAGCTGACGCCGGAGATCATTTCGACTTTGCGATTCTTCAGCGAGGTTCGGTGAATCCATCCGGTGGTCTTGCCCAGACCATCGCCGATTTTGCTGGCCTTGCGCTGCAACAGAAAGATTTTGCGCAGACTGTCTTCGATCTGCGCGGTCTTGAGCCCGCCACGCTGTGCATAGTCAGTATCGACACCCCATTCGGCAAAGAATCGCTTCGGCTCCAGACTGGCGCTCGGGCCCCGCTGCAGCAGAAACTCGGCCACATCAAAGCCAATGCCGCCAGCACCAATCACGGCCACGGTGCGACCCACGGGGTGATGATCGCGCAGTACATCCAGATAGCCGCACACCTTCGGGTGCGTCATTCCCTCGATGGCCGGCAGTCGGGGCCTAACGCCTGTCGCCAGCACGATCTGGTCATAGCCGGCGCCAGCGAGTTCCTGCGCTGTTACCCGATGGTTCAGGCGCAATGTGACTCCGGTGAGATCGATTTGACAGCGAAAATAGCGCAGCGTTTCATGGAATTCTTCCTTGCCAGGGATGCGTTTGGCGACATTGAACTGCCCGCCGATCTCGCTGGCGGCTTCAAACAGCGTGACCTCAAAGCCGCGCTGCGCGGCCGTTGTTGCAAACGCGAGACCGGCCGGCCCGGCGCCAACGACCGCCACGCGACCGCCGCGGTCAGCCGGTTTGATTCTGAGCAGCGTTTCATGACAGGCCCTCGGGTTGACCAGACAGGAGGTGATCTTTCCTGCAAACGTGTGGTCCAGGCAGGCCTGATTGCAGCCAATACAGGTATTGATCTCGTCAGCCTTGCCTTGTTCGGCCTTGCGCATGAACAGCGGATCTGCCAGCAAGGGGCGAGCCATCGACACCATGTCGCAATAGCCGTCGGCCAGCAGTTGTTCGGCGACTTCGGGCGTGTTGATGCGGTTGGTGGCGACCAGCGGGATGCCGACCTTGCCCATGAGGTGTTTGGTCACCCAGGCGAAGGCCGCGCGCGGAACCTTGGTGGCAATGGTCGGGATGCGCGCCTCGTGCCAACCGATACCGGTGTTGATGATGCTTGCCCCCGCCGCCTCGATGGCACGGGCCAACTGCACCACCTCGTCCAGGGTCGAGCCACCTTCAACCAGATCGAGCATGGAGAGCCGGTAGATGATGATGAAGTTGGGGCCAACACGTTCCCGCGTGCGGCGCACGATTTCGACCGGAAAGCGGATGCGGTTTTCGTAGGAGCCGCCCCATTCGTCGTCGCGCTGGTTGGTTCGCGCGGCGATGAACTCGTTGATCAGGTAGCCCTCCGAACCCATGATCTCGACGCCGTCGTAGCCAGCGCTCTGGGCCAGTCCGGCGCAGTGCACATAGTCTTCGATCGTCTGCTGCACCTGCCCGCTGTCCAGTGGGTTGGGTCGAAACGGATTGATGGGTGCTTGCAGGGCGCTCGGTGCCACCGATTCCGGGTGGTAGGCGTAACGACCAAAGTGCAGGATCTGCATGGCAATCCGGCCACCCGCATCGTGCACCGCCTGAGTCACCACCCGGTGCTGGCTTGCCTCCTGGTCGGTGGTCATTCGAGCGCCACCAGGCATGGGCCGGCCGCGGTCATTGGGCGCAATACCTCCGGTGACGATGAGCCCGACACCGCCGGCGGCGCGCTCCGCATAGAACGCCGCCATTCGGGCAAATCCGTCCCTGGCCTCTTCCAGGCCCACATGCATGGAGCCCATGATGACGCGGTTGGCAAGGGTGAGGAAGCCGAGATTGAGCGGCTGCAAGAGATGAGGGTACACGGGCGCTCCTGTTCAAGTACACACTGTAAATATTGTGAGAGGCTTTGCAGTTCCTGTCAACGAGACCAGAGGGGCAGTATCGCAGCGAGCACTGCCATGCAGTCGCGTGCCAGCCTCTTTGCCCGTTCGGGGGACCAACCGCTGGCCGGCTCCGGACTGGCACTGGCGTCCTTGTAGGGCATCTCAAGCGCCATGGCCAGCGCATCGAAGCGCTTGGCGAGCTATGGCGCCTCCATCGACAGTTCGGTCAACTCCGGGTCGTCCACGCTGGTCTGAAACGCAGGGTGAGCTTGCGGCCAGCGGCACCGCTAACGCGAAAATTGAACCACTGGTAGAAGCCGGACCGATGGTCAGGCAGGATCTCCAGTTCCGCCCCATCGGCGTGGATCTGCCTGACGCGGACATTGCCACCATCGGATTCGCCTGCAATCCGCAGTGTCATGGTCTGTGAGACCAGGCCTGTGAGACCAGGCCTGTGAGACCAGGCCTGTGAGACCAGGCCTTGCCGGGGTGAAGAAAATTTGCGATAATCAAAGGTTACCCTGCCATGGTCAGGCACGACAATACCGTGACTTGCTGCGATACATCGGTGGCCGGTTGTCAATGAGCACTTTAGGATTTTCAATATGAAACGCACTTACCAACCTTCCAAGATTCGTCGTGCCCGCACACACGGGTTCCTGGTTCGCATGAAAACCCGTGGCGGCCGGGCAGTGATCAACGCCCGCCGTGCCAAGGGTCGCAAGCGCCTGGCCGTCTGATTCAGCTGCGACTCTAGCGCTCAGCAGAACCGAAGTTCCAGCGCCACTTTCAACGTGCAGCGACTGAAAACGCGAAGCCAGTTTCAGGCTGTAATGGACAACGGCACCGTGGCCCGCACGGTGCATTTTGCCTTGCATCGTGGCGAGTCGGGCGTCAGCTTGGCGGGGCCAGGAGGCTCTATGGTTGTCGGGCATGTCAGCACTGGCCATGGCGACTCGGTGGAAATGTCAATAGGCGCCGTGGTGCCGAAACGCCTGGCTAAACGGGCGGTTACACGAAACGCCATCAAACGGCAAATCTACAATGTTGGCTCCAGTTTTGAGTCCGCTCTACTGGTTGCCGCCCATGTAGTGCGTTTGCGCAAATCCTACGACCTGAAGCAGTTCCCGAGCGCTACTTCGGTGATGCTCAAGACCGTCATTCGATCGGAACTGGAGCTACTGTTCGCCGGCGCCGCAGTGCCATCGGTCGACAATACTCTAAGCGTACTGTCATGATCAAAGCGACGCTGATCGGTCTGGTCAGAGCCTACCGCCTCTTGCTTAGCCCTTGGCTGGGATCGTCTTGTCGGTTCGAGCCCACATGCTCCCTTTACGCGATGGGGGCTGTGCAGATGCATGGCGCGCTTACCGGCTCCTACATGACATTGGCGCGGCTCGGTCGTTGCCACCCTTGGTGTTCAGGTGGTTCGGATCCTGTGCCGACAGAAAAACCCCGGTTCTTCACTCAGCTATTCTCACCACCCACTCAAAAGAAGTCTTCATGAACGATATTCGCCGTACCATCTTGTGGGTGATCTTTGGTTTCTCCATGGTCTTGCTGTGGGATCAGTGGCAGGTTTACAACGGTCACAAAGCCACCTTTTTTCCCGGCCCTGCCAAGACTGCCGCTACAGTGGCTCCGGCGGCGCCTGCGTCAAGTGTTCCCATTTCGGCACCCGTTGCTGGCGTGGTGACGCCGCCTGGTCAGGTTCCGGGCGCTAGCGCGCAAGCGGCCGGTCCGAGAGTCGCGTCAGCGCCCCGAGAGCGTCTGGTTGTGACGAGTGATGTCCTGAAACTGACTTTTGACACCGAGGGCGGTTCTGTGGTTCAGTCCGAATTCCTGAAGCACGAAGACATGACAGACCGAACCAGGAAATTTGTCTTGCTCGATGAGGGCAAGGATCGCATCTACGTCGCACAGTCTGGCCTCATCGCGGGTGTAAGCGGTGGTTCATTTCCAAATCACAAGACGATCATGCAGGTGGTGCCGGGTGATCGCGACCTCAAGAGTGATCGCAATGAATTGATCATTCGCTTCGAGTCGCCGGAAGTGGGTGGCGTCAAGCTTGTGAAGACCTTCACCTTGCAGCGCGGCGGGTACGCAGTTGCTGTGAAGCACGAAGTGTTCAATACCGGAAGCACCGTCGTGTCGCCTCAGCTCTATCTGCAACTGGTCCGCGACGGTAACAAGCCCTCAGGCGAGTCCTCCTTTTATTCGACATTCACCGGCCCCGCTATTTACACAGAGGCGAAAAAATACCAAAAGGTCGAGTTCACCGATATCGAAAAGAGCAAGGTCGACATCGAAAAGACAGCCGAAAACGGCTATGTTGCCATGGTCCAGCACTATTTTGCCAGTGCCTGGCTGCTTGGGGATGGCATCAAACGAGACCTGTTCATGCGCAAGGTTGACACGAATCTGTATGCGGTGGGCATGATCACGCCAATCAACGACATCGCCCCCGGTGCGAGCAAGACACTGGACGCCAAATTCTTTGCCGGGCCGCAGGAAGAAAAAGTCCTTGAATCCCTGGCGCCTGGCTTGGAACTCGTGAAGGACTACGGATGGCTGACGATTTTGGCCAAGCCCCTGTACTGGTTGCTGGACAAAATACAGAGTTTCATCGGTAACTGGGGCTGGTCAATCATGGCTCTGGTGCTGTTGCTCAAGGCTGCGTTCTATTGGCTTAACGCTAAGGCCTACGCCAGCATGGCGAAGATGAAGGCGATCAATCCGAAAGTCACCGAGATGCGAGAGCGCCTTAAGGAGAATCCTCAGCAAATGCAACAGGAAATGATGCGGATCTATCGTGAGGAGAAGGTCAATCCGATGGGAGGTTGCTTCCCCATCATGATCCAGATTCCGGTGTTCATCGCCTTGTATTGGGTCCTCCTGGCGAGCGTCGAGATGCGCAATGCGCCATGGGTGATGTGGATCCACGATCTGTCTTCGCCGGACCCCTTTTATATTTTGCCTATCATCATGACGCTGACCACGGTGCTGCAAACCGCCCTCAATCCGGCGCCCCCAGATCCGATGCAGGCCAAGATGATGTGGTTCATGCCATTGGCATTCAGTGTCATGTTCTTCTTTTTCCCGGCGGGTCTGGTGTTGTACTGGATCACCAACAATGTGCTGTCAATTGCCCAGCAGTGGGTAATTAACACCCGCATGGGTGTACCACCGCAGTTCAACCTACCAAAATTCTGAGCTAAAGCGTGCTGGCACGTCAGCAGGACCCAATTGCGGCCGTTGCGACTGCCGCAGGCCGGGGAGCGGTTGGCATCGTGCGGGTCAGTGGTCAGGGCCTTGAACCACTAATGCAGACACTTCTTGGCCGACCGCTGCAGTCGCGGCAGGCCACCTATTGCGCTTTTCTGGATCACTCCGGGCAAGCCATTGACCGTGGCTTGGCCCTTTATTTTCCGGCCCCGCATTCATTCACAGGCGAAGATGTGCTGGAGTTGCAGGCACATGGTGGCCCGGTGGTTCTGCAACTGCTTCTGGCGCGCGTGATGGAGGCAGGCAATCTGGTCGCCAGCAGTGGCAGGCAACCGCAGTTGGCCCGACTTCGCTTGGCGCAGCCGGGTGAATTCGCAGAGCGGGCATTCTTGAATGGAAAAATTGACCTGGCGCAGGCGGAGGCCATTGCAGATTTGATAGATGCCAGCACCGAGGCGGCGGCACGCAGTGCCGGTAGGTCACTGTCGGGCGCGTTTTCAAACGAGATCAATGCACTGCGTGATCGCTTGATCCAGCTCAGGCTGCTGGTGGAGGCAACGCTGGACTTTCCAGAAGAAGAGATGGACTTTCTGCGTCAGGCCGACGCACACGGTCAACTCGCATGCTTGCAGCAAACCGTCACGAATGTCCTGCAGAAGGCACGACAAGGAGCGCTCTTGCGTGAAGGCATCAGCGTCGTAATTGCCGGTCAACCCAACGCCGGAAAATCCTCCTTGCTCAATGCGCTGGCCGGAGCTGAATTGGCAATTGTGACCCCGATTGCGGGAACCACCCGCGACAAGGTGCAACAGACAATTCAGATCGAGGGGGTTCCAGTTCATGTGATTGACACAGCGGGTTTGCGAGAAAGCAGCGATGAAGTCGAGAAAGTGGGAATCTCGCACGCCTGGAATGCCATTGAGGCAGCCGATGTGGTGGTGTTTCTGCATGACCTGACACGGAGTGGCAACGCAGATTACGTCAACGATGACGCGTCGATTGCACGCTTGCTGGCTGAAAAACTGTCGACCAGAATACCGGTCATTGACATCTGGAACAAGGCTGATGCGGTATCCGACCCCCAACAGCGTACAGGTTTAAGGCTGTCAGCCAAGACGGGATTCGGTCTGGATGCCCTGCGTCGTCAGTTGTTGACATTGGCCGGTTGGCAATCTGTTTCGGAAGGTGTTTTCATCGCAAGGCAAAGGCATGTACAGGCTCTGCGACGGGTATCGGATCACCTGTCGGTAGCCAGTAGTCATCTGCTGGGTTTCGCAGGGGCACTCGACCTGCTGGCTGAGGAACTTCGCCTGGCGCAAGACGCGCTGAACGAAATTACCGGGGAGTTCACCTCCGATGATCTTCTTGGCGTCATTTTCTCCAAATTCTGTATCGGAAAATAGCAGCGAATCAGTGCCCTGAAAAATCAACCAGGGTAAATAGCGGCAAACCGCAAGCGCGCAGTTTGTCGGACCCACCAAGCTCTGGCAGGTCGACTATGGCGGCGCCCTCCATGACGAGGGCACCGAGTTTTTCGAGTAATTTCTTGCCCGCCATCATGGTGCCACCGGTGGCGATCAGGTCGTCAATCAACAACACCCGGTCACCTGGCTTGACGGCGTCTGTATGCAGTTCAACGGTCGCGCTGCCGTACTCCAGCTCGTACGTCTCTTCCACGGTTGTGAACGGCAGCTTGCCCTTCTTGCGGATCGGAATAAAGCCGACGTTCAATTCGTAAGCCACCACGGCCCCCAGGATGAAGCCACGTGCATCGAGACCGGCCACCACGTCTGGGCGCATGTGAGGGTCCATGTAGCGATGGACAAAAGCGTCGATCAGCACCCGAAACACTTGCGCTTCCTGTAATAGGGGCGTGATGTCGCGAAACTGAACGCCTGGTGCAGGCCAATCCGGTACAGTGCGGATGTGATCTCTAAGGTACTGATTGACGCTGAGGTTTTGCATGTCGCATCGAGCTGAGGTTGGAACCCCTATTGTGCCTCGTGCCAAGGTGAGCCTGGGGGGATGAGTTCATCCCCTGAGCAGTTCCTGTTCGGCTAGCGCAAGTGATTCGGACTTGCCTGACAGGACCAGTGCGTCACCGCCCTCAACCCGTGGATTCAGCATGATCGATACCACCTTGCCACCACTACGACGCAGGCTGACGACCTGAACCTGCAATGCGTGATCGAAAAGATGACTGACAGGTCTGCCGATACAGGCAGCACCCGCTGGCAGTGTCAGTGACGTCAGACGCTCCTGATGCAGTTCGTCGGCCGAATTGTCATCGGCGCCATGAAAGTAGCCACGCAGAAGGTTATATCGCGCATCGCGTTGACCCTGAACAATCCGTAGTACCCGCCGCATCGGTACTCCAACCAGAGCCAGGGCATGACTGGCCAGCATCAACGAACCTTCGATCGCCTCGGGCACAACTTCGGTTGCACCTGCCTGTTGCAGGGACTCCAGATCATGGTCGTCTTGAGTGCGCACGATCACAGGCACTTTGGGCGCGTGGGCGCGCACATGGGCCAGTACTTTCATGGCCGCTGGAACCTCCAGGTAGGTGATGACCACGGCACTAGCACGCGCAAGCCCGGCTGCCATCAAAGCCTGCAGACGCGCGGCATCGCCAAAAACCACTGATTCGCCAGCAGCAGTCGCCTGACGCACGCGATCCGGGTCCAGGTCAAGCGCCATGTAGGGAATGCCTTCGAGGTCAAGCATGCGTGCCAGATTCTGCCCACACCGTCCAAAACCGCAAATGATCACGTGCTTGTTGACATTGATCGACTTGCGGGCAATGGTGGTCATCTGCAGTGACTGTTGCAACCACTCGCTGCTCACCAGTTTCATCACCAGTCGGTTGCTGTACAGAATAATGAAAGGGGTAGCCAGCATCGAGAGCACCATGCTCGCAAGGATCGGGTTCAAGAGCGTTGGCGGTACCATCGCATTGCTTTGCGCAAGCGTGAGAAGGACAAAGCCGAATTCCCCGGCCTGAGCCAGGTACAGCCCGGTGCGAAGTGACACGCCCGTGGTCGCACCCAGACTCCGCGCCAGCGCAGTGACCACGGCAGCCTTGAACAGAACCGGCAAGGTTACCAGCAGTAACACCAGGGGCCAGCGCTCCAGCACCAGACGCCAGTCAAGCATCATTCCAATGCTGATAAAGAAAAGTCCCAAGAGAACATCGTGAAAGGGCCGGATGTCCGTTTCCACCTGTTGTTTGAACTGCGTCTCAGAGATCAGCATGCCGGCAATGAAAGCGCCCAGCGCAAGGCTCAACCCAGCCAGTTCGGTTAGCCAGGCCAAGCCCAAGGTAATAAGCAACAAATTGAGCACGAACAACTCTTCGCTCTTGCGTCGAGCCACCAGAGTAAGCCACCACCTGATCACATGCGGGCCACCGACCAGCAGCAGGGCAATCAACAGTGCGGCCTTGACTGCAGCGATCAGCAGAGTGCTAAAGAGCGCTTCGGCAGTGGCGCCAAGTGCGGGGATCAGGACCAGCAAGGGCACGACCGCCAGATCCTGAAACAGCAGTACACCCATGACGCGCTTGCCGTGCTCCGACTCCATTTCCAGTCGCTCGGTCATCAGCTTCACCACGATCGCTGTACTGCTCATGGCGAGCGCGCTTGACAAAGCCAATGCCGTTTGCCAACTCATTCCCCACAGCTTTGGGGCGACCGAGGTCAGACTCATGGCTGCAACCGTGGCGCCAAGAATGGTTAGCAGGACCTGGAAGAAGCCGAGTCCGAACACATGATTGCGCATGGCGCGAAGCTTCGTCAGGTTGAACTCCAGTCCAATGACGAACATCAGGAAGACAACGCCGAATTCGCCCAGGTTGCGCACACCATCGGCGTTTCTCGCCAGCGCCAGCGCATTGGGGCCGATCACAACCCCGACCGCCAGATAACCCAGCATGGGTGGCAATTTGAACGAACGGCACACCACCACCCCCAGAACGGCTGCCAGCAGGTAAAGCAGGGTAAGTTGAAGCGGACTCATTTCCGGATACTAGCAAGTCGCGCACTGATCGATAAAATGACTGCATGACAAGCCAACATCCCGCGGGGCAAACCATTCCGGCAGAACGGTCCATTCGCTTGGCACGTGAGACGCTTGATATTGAAGCTGCCGCAGTGTTGGGCCTGAAACAGCATCTTGGTAACTCGTTTGCAAAGGCAGTCGAGATGATGCTGCACGTCAACGGTCGTGTTGTTGTCATGGGCATGGGTAAGAGCGGCCATATAGGGCGCAAGATTGCAGCCACGCTCGCTTCCACGGGAACGCCGGCCATGTTTGTTCATCCGGCTGAGGCCAGCCATGGTGATCTGGGCATGATCAAGCCTGTTGATCTTGTGCTCGCGATCTCGAACAGCGGGGAGTCAGAAGAGTTGACGGCCATCTTGCCGGTCCTCAAGCGCATGGGTGCGCCACTGATTGCCATGACCGGCAAGGCCGAATCCACTTTGGCCTGTCACGCGGACATCTTTCTTGATTGCGCAGTTGAGAAGGAAGCTTGTCCGCTCAATTTGGCGCCAACTGCAAGCACGACGGCGCAACTGGCCTTGGGTGACGCCTTGGCTGTGGCGCTGCTTGATGCGCGGGGTTTCAAGGCGGAAGACTTTGCCAGGTCCCATCCTGGCGGCGCGCTTGGGCGCAAATTGCTGACACATGTAAGTGATGTGATGAGATCTGGCGAGGCTGTGCCCAAGGTAGCTCCCCAAGCCACTTTCAGTGAACTGATGCGCGAGATGAGCGTCAAGGGTTTGGGTGCAACAGCCATCGTCGATGATGCAGATCAGGTACTCGGCATCTTTACGGATGGGGACCTGCGCCGCCTCGTCGAAAAAGGCACGGATTTACGTGAGACGACCGCGCAGCAGGTCATGCACCCCAATCCCAGCACGATAGCGTATGACGCTCTTGCGGTGGAGGCGGCGGAATTGATGGAGCATCGGTGCATTACCAGTGTTCTGGTGGTCGATGCAAAGGGTCATTTGTGCGGTGCCATCAATAGCAATGACCTGATGAGAGCCAAGGTGATATGACCCCAGCACTTAATTTCCCGCCCGAACTGCTGTTGCTGGCGCAAGGTATTCGGGTGGTTTTTCTGGATGTGGATGGCGTACTGACAGACGGCGGTCTGTATTTCGACGAGACCGGGGAATCCATCAAGCGCTTCAATGCGCTCGATGGACATGGGCTCAAATTGCTTGCAAGCACCGGCATCACTGTTGCGATCATTACCGGCCGCGATTCGAAGCCCTTGCGTCTGCGTCTGGCTGCTTTAGGCATAGAACACGTCCACTATGGAATCGAGGACAAACGACAGGCTGCCGAGAAGACCCTCAAGACCCTCGGTTTCAATTGGAGCCAGGCCGCAGCAATGGGAGACGATTGGCCCGATCTGGCCGTCTTGCAGCAGTGTGCGCTCGCATGTGCACCCCCCAATGCACACGCGGAGGTCAAGGCGGCGGCGGATCATGTGACGCAGCGTTGCGGTGGTGACGGTGCGGTCAGAGAACTGTGTGATCTGCTATTGATCGCAGCAGGAAGATACGCGAAACTCCTTCAGGATGCTGAACGGTGAACCATATGTTGAGAAATATGTGGCAACAGTTGTCGCTCTACCTGCCGGTTGTCCTGATGGGTGTGCTGGCTTTCGGGACTTACTGGCTGGTTCGCAGTACACCACAGCTTGTTCCGTCCGAGTCATCGGCGCCGGCCCGTCATGAGGCCGACTATTTCATGCGCAAGTTTTCTGTCAAGACCTTTGACAGCGCCGGGCATCTGAAAAGTGAAGTCATTGGAACCGATGCGCGTCACTTCCCTGACACAGATACCTTGGAAATTGACCTTGTGCAAATCCGTTCATTCGACGAGAGTGGTCGCCTGACGACGGCAACGGCCCGACGGGCTGTGACAAACAGCGACGCTTCCGAGGTTGAATTGTTTGGTGACGCTCACGTGGTGCGCGAACCATCGACCGAGCAGGCGGGCAATGTACAGACACGTGGTGAATTCCGTGGTGAATTTTTGCATGCATTCCTGAAAACCGAGCGCATCACATCGCACAAGCCGGTGGAATTGATACGTGGCCATGATCGATTCACTGCCGACATGATGGATTTCGACAATATGGATCGTGTGATTCAACTCAAGGGGCATGTCAAAGGCACGCTGCTACCCTCCGTCGCTCCTTAGCTCAAATCGAGGATTTTCTTGTCCAGACTTGTTTTTATCACCGGTGCGTCCAGTGGCATTGGACAGGCGCTGGCATGGCAGTTCTACCAGGCGGGTTACTCGCTAGCCTTGGTGGCACGCCGAACGGCTGAAATACAAGCATGGGCTGACGGACATCAAATTGACCCACAACAGTGTCAAATTTACTGTGCAGATGTGTCGATAACTGACAGTATTGTCGCTGCTGGACATGAATGCATGCGACGCCAGGGGTTACCGGACGTGGTGATTGCCAGCGCCGGAATCAGCGTTGGCGTGGATACTGCCGAGCGAGCGGACATTGACGTGATCGTCAGGACCTTCGCTGTCAACAACATCGGTACGGCAGCAAGCTTCCACCCTTTCCTGCGTCCCATGATCAAAAGGGGATCCGGTAAGCTTGTAGGCATTGGGAGCGTCAACGGTATCCGGGGTTTTCCCGGCCATGGCGCCAATTGCCCGAGCAAGGCGGCCATGATCAGCTATTGCGAGTGTCTTCGTGGAGAGTTACGTGGCACCGGAGTCAAGGTGGTGACGCTGTGTCCGGGGTATATCGATACGCCGCTGACGCGGAGAAATAGTTACAGCATGCCGTTCCTGATGCCGGCAGACCGATTTGCAGGTAGAGCATTTCGAGCGATTGAAGCTGGCGTAAGCTACAAAGTGATCCCATGGCAAATGGGATGGCTCGCCAAACTGCTGCGACTGCTGCCGGACTGTGTTTTTGATCGTGCTTTTGCGGGTCGCCCCAGAAAACCGCGAAACACGGAACATTGACCCAATGAAAAAAGGGCCCTAAGGCCCTTTTTTCGTCTGGCAACTTGCCAGATGTACGCTTAGTAGCTGCTGCGGCCACCGCCGTAACCACCACCACCGCCGCCGCCGCCAGTGCGACCACCACCTGCGCCGCCGCCGTAACCGCCACCGCCGCCACCACCAAATCCGCCACCGCTGCGGGGAGGACGGGGCTCCATCGGACGTGCTTCGTTGACCACGAGGCCGCGACCACCGTACTGTTGACCGTTCATTCCGCTGATGGCTGCTTGTGCTTCAGCATCGCTGCCCATTTCCACAAAACCGAAGCCCTTGGAGCGACCGGTATCGCGCTCCATCATGACTTTGGCGCTGGTGACGGTACCATGTGCAGCAAAAGCTTGCAGCAGGTCTTCG
This sequence comes from uncultured beta proteobacterium, assembly GCA_903875275.1. GTDB lineage: Bacteria > Pseudomonadota > Gammaproteobacteria > Burkholderiales > Burkholderiaceae_C > Rhodoferax. The sequence continues at coordinate 20,212 of CAIQVX010000139.1, forward strand.
TCACGGAAAGTGTAGGGCAGATTGCCCACGTAAAGTTTGTTGCCCACGAAA
>CAIQVX010000140.1 GCA_903875275.1 uncultured beta proteobacterium
CCCATGACAATTGAATTCGTGCTTAACGGCACTGCCTGCCGCGTTGAAGCGCGCCCCGATGAGCGACTACTGGAAACGCTGCGCGAGCGCTGCGGCGTCACCTCGCTCAAGGATGGTTGCAGCCCCCAGGGCCAGTGCGGCTGTTGTGTGGCACTGGTTGACGGCCTGCCCAAGACCACCTGCGCGATGCCGACCAAGGTGGCTCAGGGCAAGACCATCATGACGATCGACGGTTTGCCGGAAGATGAGCGCAAGCAGATCGCAGACTGCTTTGCTGCCACTGCCGGACTGCAGTGCGGCTTTTGCATTCCGGGCATCGTGTTGCGCGCGAAGGCCCTCACTGACCGCGATCCGCACCCCACGCGTGAAGTCATTGCCCGTTCGCTGGACCTGCACCTGTGCCGCTGTACCGGCTACGTGAAGATCATTGACGCCATCGAGATGCTGGCTGCTGCCAAGCACGGTGGTGCCATCCCTGCGCCCTGCACCGATGGCCGTGTTGGCCAGCCGCTGGAGCGCATTGGCAGTGTGCCCACCGTGTTGGGGGATCGGCCTTTTGTTGACGATATCAAGGTTGAAGGCCTGTTGCACGGTGCGCTGACTCTCTCGGTGCATCCGCGTGCTCGTGTGCTGAGCATCGACACCTCCCGCGCGCGCGCCTTGCCCGGCGTGCACAGTGTGCTGACCGCCGCCGACGTTCCGGGTGAACGCTGGTACGGTCTGCTTTACAACGACTGGCCGGGTTTTGTGGCCGTTGGCGAAGAAGTGCGATGCGTCGGTGATGTGCTGGCGGCGGTTGCCGCCGTGGACCGCCACACCGCACGCGAGGCGGCCAAGCTGGTCGATGTCAACTACGAGGTATTGCCTGCGGTGCTGGATCCGCTGGCTGCGCTGCAAGCCGACGCGCCGCGTGTCAACCCGCAACACGCCAATCTGCTGGACTGCGTGGTCCTGCGACGCGGCGACGCGGAAGCCGCATTCGCCAGCAGCGCGCACGTGGTCAGCGGTCGCTGGACCACGCAGCGCATCGAGCACCTTTTTCTGGAGCCGGAGAGCGCGTTGGCCGATCCGGTTGCTGGCGGCGGTTTGCGCCTGCGCACGCAGGGGCAGGGCATTTTTGATGACCGCCGGCAGGTGGCGCGTTTTCTGGGCTTGGACGAGGCAAAGATCTACGTCGAGCTGGTGCCCAATGGGGGTGCCTTTGGTGGCAAGGAAGACATGTCGGTGCAGGCGCAGACGGCCTTGCTTGCGCATCTGAGCGGACTGCCGGTCAAGATCACGCTGAGCCGCGAAGAGTCGATCCGCATGCACCCCAAGCGGCATCCCATCACCATGGATTACACGGTGGGCTGCGACGAGCAGGGACATATCACAGCGGTCAAGGCGCGCATGCTGGGCGATTCCGGTGCCTACGCATCGGTGGGTGGCAAGGTGCTGGAGCGCGCTGCGGGTCATGCCTGCGGTCCGTACAAGGTGCCGGTGGTCGACATCGAGTCGCGCGCTGTCTACACCAACAACCCGCCCTGCGGTGCCATGCGCGGCTTTGGCGCCAATCAGGCCCACTTTGCGATGGAAGGCTGTCTGGATTTGCTGGCGCAGAAGGCTGGGCTGGACCGCTGGGAGATCCGCTGGCGCAACGCGCTCTCTGTCGGCGACCTGTTTTCGACCGGCCAATTGATGGACAAGGCGGTCGGTATCCGCAAGACCCTGCAAGCCATGAAGCCGCATTACGACGCCGCGCTGCGCAGCGGGCGTGCTATTGGCATTGCCTGCGGCATCAAGAACAGCGGCATTGGCAATGGTGTGGCGGAACTGGGCAAGGTGCGCCTGGTGGTGGAGGCCGGCGGCACGGTCTCGCTCTACAACGGCTTCACCGAAATGGGCCAGGGTCTGCTGACGGTGCTGGTGCAGTTTGCGGTGGAGGTTACGGGTCTGCCGGCCTCGGTCTTTGTACCCAAGGTGAATTCGACGTTCGATCTACAGTGCAGCCAGACCACCGGCTCGCGCGGCACGCTGCTCAGCGGTCGCGCCGCACTGGTGGCAGCGGCCAAACTCAGGGCCGATCTGGACGCAGGGCACCAACTGGTGGACCTTGTCGGGCGCGTCTATGCGGGCGACATCGTGATCGACGACACCACGGTGCTTGGTGCGGCAGTGGACAAGGTGAAGACGCACACCACCTTCAGCTATGCCACGCAGCTCGTCATTCTGGACGAGAAGGGTCGGGTGGATCGCGTGGTGGCGGTGCACGACGCGGGTCGCGTTGTCAATCCGGCGCTGTGCTCCGGGCAGATCGAGGGCGCCGTCCACATGGGCCTGGGCTACGCGCTGACTGAAGAGCTGGAATGCGAAAACGGCATGCCGGTGACCTTCAAACTCAAGGAAATCGGTGTGCTGCGGGCCCGCGATATGCCAACGGTCGAGGTGATTCTGGTGGAAGAGCCGGAGCCCGAGGGACCGCTCGGTGCCAAGGGCGTCGGCGAGATCGGCCTGGTGCCCACCGCCGCGGCCGTTGCAGGGGCGCTGGAGGCATTTGATGGCATTCGCCGCACCACGTTGCCGATGCGGGATTCGCCGGCGGCTCGGGCCATGAGTGTGGGGCGGCCGGCAGCGGCAAAATGAGCGCGCCAGGCCAGGTCAACGCGCACACGCACCTGTACTCCGGCCTGGTGCCATTCGGCCTACCGGAGCCAACACAGGCGCCTGAGAACTTTGTGCAAATTCTGGAGCGTGTCTGGTGGAAGCTGGACCGCGCGCTCGATGCCGATTCGCTGCGTGCCTCAGCCCGCTGGTATGTGGCTGAGGCACGCCGTCTTGGTACCGTCGGCCTGATCGATCACCATGAGTCACCCAACCTGATCGAAGGCTCGCTCGATATCCTGGCCGATGCCTGCCAGGCAGTTGGCCTGCCAGCCGTGCTTTGCTACGGCGCGACCGAGCGCAACGGCGGACGCGAGGAAGCCCGGCGCGGCCTGGCCGAGTGCCGTCGTTTTATCGAGAACAACACGCGATCGCTGGTGCGGGGCGTGGTCGGACTGCATGCCTCGTTCACGGTGTCGGATGAAACGTTGGTGGAGGCCACAGCCATGTGCCGCGAACTCAATACCGTGATGCATGTGCATGTCGCCGAGGATCTGGCCGATGTGGTCGATGCCCAGCGGCGCGGCTGGGCCGGGCCGCTGGAGCGGCTCGCTGAACTGGGTGCCCTGCCGCCGGGTTCCATCATCGCGCACGGCGTTCACCTGGATGCCTCACAGGTGCGTCGTTGCGAGCAAATGGGCTGCTGGCTGGTGCAGAACCCACGCTCAAATCGTGGCAACAAGGTTGGCTATCCGGCAGCGCTGCCAGAGAGCAAGCATGTGGCGCTGGGCAGCGATGGCTATCCGTCTGACATGCAGGCAGAACATCTGGCACTGCTGGAAGATGCACCACGCTACGGTGATTCTCTCGAAGCAGCGTCGCAGCGTTCGGCCGCCAGTCACGCGCTGTTGGCTGAGCGCTTTGGCGGCAGCGTGCCAGCGGTCGGCGC
>CAIQVX010000141.1 GCA_903875275.1 uncultured beta proteobacterium
GACAAAGAGGTTGATGTCGGTGTCCTGGTGAATGGTGAGCAAGCCTACCGCAAAGACGGATCCCTATTGACCAAGCCAACCACGCAGGCCGACATACGTGCCTACTGGGATGCCTTGGCAGAGCGCTACATCATCAATCTACCCGGATTCGGCAAGCTGATTCGTCATACAGACAAGGTGAAGTTTGAAGCTGGCAAGGCGGCATTTGAAATCGTTCTCAAGGCATGGGTAGATGGCTTCACCAAACTGGTGAAGGGTGACCATGAAAAGCGCGTCACAAACGTGGTGGCTCTGATTGAAAAGCGCATGGCTCAGTCCACCGCAAAGAAGCTCAATCGAGCGCAAATCACCGAGTTGGTTCGAAAGGGGCTGGACAACCTGCGGGTGATTGAGCCTAGCGTCAAGGTCGTTTACAAGAACATCACCGTGGAATCCACCCGCGACAAGGAGTTTTTGGAAACACTGCGAAAGGCATTGCCGGAGGCTGAACGGGATGAGGGGTGGTTTCATGAGTTCAGCGCGGCACCGATGGTGGAGCTTGGGTCATGCTGAAATCCTCCGCTGTCGCTCTTTTCATCTTTCTGCCGACGGTGGCCATATGCCTTGACATCAAGTGCATGTTTGGCGCGCTGTGTTTCCGTATTCATTCGGAACAGCGCACCACTGCCGATGTTCTCTATCACCTGTTGCAGGTTCAATCCGCCCATGGCGCTCCGCAATCAAGAAAGCTGATCGCATCGTTCAATGGCCGATAACTACGACGACTATTCAAAAGAACAGCTCTTGCGCCTGCTGCGCGAACGGGATCGACGTCCCAATTTCGGTTTGGTTTGGGAGCGCGATGAAATCGACCACGATCTATCGGTCAACAACGATTTTGTGGCACTGGACTGGGATGCTGGCCTGAGTTGTGGCGACGGCCCACAAGACAACTTGATCATTGAGGGCGATAACTTCGACGCCCTGCGCACTTTGCGCATGACGCATGCCGGTCGGGTGAAGTGCATCTACATCGACCCGCCCTACAACACCGGCAACCGCGACTTCATCTACAACGACAGCTTCATTGACAAGGATGACAACTACCGCCATTCCAAATGGCTGGAGTTCATGTACCGGCGGCTGGAACTGGCGAAAGAGCTGCTGACCGAGGATGGGGTGATATTTGTGTCCATCGACGACAACGAGGTGTTTCATTTGGGGCTGCTGATGGAGCAGGTGTTTGGCGCGGCGAATTTCATTGCGAACGTGATCTGGCAGAAAGTCTTTTCACCAAAAAGCACGGCTCAGCATTTTTCAGATGACCATGAGTACATCGTTTGCTTTGCCCTCAACAAGACCGTCTGGCGACCAAACCCGGTGCCGCGTTCTGTGGCGCAGGACAAGGCCTACAAGAACCCCGACAAGGACCCGCGTGGTCCATGGACTTCAGGCGATCTATCGGCTCGCAATTTCTACAGCAAGGGCACCTACCCAATCACCTGCCCCTCCGGGCGTGTTGTCGCAGGCCCACCGCCTGGCAACTACTGGCGTTTCTCCGAGGAACGTTTTCTCGAATTGGACCGCGACAAGCGCATCTGGTGGGGCAAGGATCGCGACAACATTCCGCGCTTCAAGCGATTCCTTTCGGACGTTCAGAAGGGCGTGGTGCCACAAACACTGTGGCAGTACAACGAAGTCGGACATACCCAAGATGCCAAGCAAGAAATTCATGAAATTCTTCGATTCGAAAATACCACAGACGTTTTTTCCACTCCCAAGCCGGTGGCCCTGATGGAACGGATCATGCGAATAGCCACCAAGCCCGGTGACATTGTGCTGGATTTCTTTGCCGGGTCAGGCACCACGGCGCAGGCTGTGCTGAACCTGAACAAGGAAGACGGCGGCAATCGCCGCTTCATTCTGGTGTCCAGCACCGAAGCCACGACTGATGCACCCGACAAAAATTTATGCCGTGACGTGTGCGCCGAACGGGTGCGGCGCGTGGTGACCGGCTACACCACCAAAAAGGGCGAGGCAACTGCCGGGCTCGGTGGTGGCTTTGCCTACCTGCGCTGTCGGCGCATACCGGCGGCCACGGTGTTTCGCGGCATCCAGCACGCTCAAGTTTGGACCGCACTGCAATTGATTCACGACGTGGCACTGTCACCCTTTCAGGCATCATTGCCCCTGCAGACAGCGCAAGGCAAACGCTCTGTGGTGATCTATTTGCCGAAGGTGTCCGACGCCATTCTGGCGGCACTGCAAACCGCGATTCATGGAGCTGGGCAAGCCGTGGTCTATTCATGGCAACCGGCCTTGCTGGCGCAACGCCTGACCGACCCGCGTGTTTCATTCGAACCGATTCCGGCGTTTCTAGTGAACCGCTTCGGTGCGCGATCTAGCTCCAAGGGAGGACGGCCATGAGCGCCCCGGCACCCAAGGGCTACCAACGCGAAGCCGTGGTCAACGCGCTGGAGATTTTTCGCTATGCCGAAAGCCAGTTTCGCCAGGCGGGTGACGACGCCAGCCGTGCAGCGGCGACCGCCTTCAATGGTTGTCTGCTGTTAGAGGCGCCGACCGGCTCAGGCAAGACCCTGATGGCCGGGATGATTGCCGAGACATTTGCCGCGCCGGACCGCGATAGCAATGCGCAAATCGTCTGGTTCTGGTTTACGCCCTTTGCCACTTTGGTGGAGCAGGCCAAAGGGGCGATCAAGTCCACTTTTGTCGGCTTGCGCGTGCGTGACCTGCAAGGTGACCGCAAGACGCGCGGCACCAAGAGTGGCGACGTGTATGTGACCACCTGGGCATCGGTGGCAGCATCCAACGCGGCTACGCGCAAGGTCCGCAGTGGTGGCGAGTTTGTGTTGTCCTTGGATGATTTGATTGACGAGCTGCGCGCGGACGGTTTCCGCATTGGCGCGGTGGTGGACGAGGCACACCACGGTTTTGCTACTGCGAAAGAGGCCGTCCGCTTTTACCGTGAATCGCTCAAGCCCGACTTCACACTGATGGTGACCGCGACACCAGACGATGCCGATGTGGAAAAGTTCAAGAAGGCAGCGGGCATTGGCCACCTGCATCGCATCAGCGTCAGCCGCAAAGAGGCGGTAGAAGCGGGGCTGATCAAGGACGGCATCAAGTCGATTGCCTATCTGGCTGCGGACGATCAAAAGGAGTTGGTGGACTTCGCAGCCACGGCACTGGCCGATGGCTGGGGCATGCACAACGCCATCAAGCAGGGCTTGCAGACGGCAGGCATTGGCCTGGTGCCGTTGATGTTGGTGCAGGTGGCCAACAGCAATAAAGCCGTGGACGAAGCGCGCACGCGGCTCGCGGCCATGGGCGTGCAAGAGTCAAAGATTGCCTGGTACACGGCGGATGATCCCAACGACGATTTGCTGGCGGTGGCGATTGATGAACGCAAAGAAGTGCTAATTTTCAAGGTGGCGGTGGCGCTTGGGTTCGATGCGCCGCGCGCCTTCACGCTGGTGTCCATGCGCGGGGCGAAGGACACCGACTTTGGCATTCAGGTGGTGGGGCGCATCTTGCGCGTGCATAGCCGCCTGCAAGGGTCAACGCTGGAGAAGACGCTGCCAGAGCTGCTGCGCTGTGGGTATGTGTTTTTGGCCGATGCGGCCAACCAAAGCGGTTTGGTGCATGCGGGCGAGAAGATCAACGCGATTCAGAGTGAGTTGTCGCATGTATGCCCGTTCACCATGGTGGTGAAGGTGGCCGGGACCAACGAGATTCAGGTGTCGCACAACGGGCAGTCGCAACTACTTTCTGTGCCCTACACGCCACCTGTATGGCCCACGCCAACACAGGCACCGGACGCGAACATTGCCGCTGACGGTGTGCCTTTTGCGGACGAGTCGCCCACCTGGCAACAGACTGGAATTCTGACGAATCTGGTGTTGATGCCGTCGCCATCCGCATCGCCCCTGGCGGGTACGCCCAATGCACCACAAACGGCCCCGCTCCTCTCGGGTAACCGGAGCTTTGCCTTGCGCGACGGTGTGCCGCGAATCTATCGCTGCGAACGATCACCGCTTTCAACCGACGATCTGTTGACCTGCATTGCCGCCAACATTGCCATAGACGACAAGGCTTTCAGCGCCGGGTTTCGCCAGTCGGTGAAGGTGACCCGGCAGACGGTAGATCTGTTTGAAGGTAGCGAGGAAATGCACACGATGAATGCGCGTTTGTCCGACGCAGAAATTGCACGGCGTGCGCAAAGTGTTCTTTTCGATGCCGACAATCTTGATCCGCGTGACCTGCACGATGTACTTCTGGCACGACTCAAAACTGAGTATGGCCACCGTGGTGTTGACACAGATGACGTTGGAATAGAGCTGGCTTTGAACCGCATCATGGCTGCCTACCCGCACTTGATTCGCAACGCTGCGCGCACCTGCTCAGCCAAGTTCAAGGAAACGTTTGACGCTACACCGTTGCCGGAATTTATGGAGTTGCCAGCGGGGGTGAAGAAATCGCGCCTGAATGTGTACGGTGTGATGCCGCAAGACCTGAACGGGCCGGAGCAGGCGTTCGCGCAATTGCTGGATGCTGATACCTCGGGCACGGTGGAATACTGGTTTCGCAACGAGCCGCGTAAGCCTTGGTCGATTGGCATTGTGATGCCCAGCGGTGACCGCTACTTTCCCGACTTCGCCATCAAGGTCGCTGGCCGCACGGCGGGTGGTGGCCTGATGCTGGTGGAAACCAAGGGAACGCACATCCTGAATGGCGACAACACCGTGGACAAAGTGCTGGCCGAACACAAGCTGTATGGCGTGCCGCTGATGCTGGTGCAGGACGCTGGCGGGCGCTTTATGACTGTGAAGTACTTCCCCAATACCGGTCGCAACGAGGAAGACCAGATATTTCGGATTGAGAATCTGGCGGGGTATTGAACCGGTTTGGATTCATTTGCGACGTGTTTGATCAACTACCGCGATGGCGGCAGTGAGTGACTAACCTTCTGCGCTCGATGTGCGTCTGTGATCTCCTCCAGCGCAGTCGTGCCGGGCACCCTGCCCACAGGAAAGCGCTTTGCGCAGACGGCAGGGAGCCCAACACCACTGCTTTCCAGTACGCCCTGGTCAGTGGCCTCAGTCAGTTGGCAAGGC
>CAIQVX010000142.1 GCA_903875275.1 uncultured beta proteobacterium
CCTCCGCTGGTGGCGCCTGGGACAATGCCAAGAAGTATGTCGAAGAAGGCAATCACGGTGGCAAGGGCAGCTTCGCCCATCAAGCCGCAGTGACTGGTGACACCGTGGGTGACCCCTACAAGGACACGGCCGGCCCGGCGATCAACCCGCTGATCAAGATCATCAACATCGTGGCGCTGCTGATCGTGCCCGTGATGATGAAGATGCACGGCGGCTGATTTCGTCCTGCCCCCTTGCAAAAAGCCCGCCTCTGGCGGGCTTTTTTGATGGAAAATCACGCTCATGCAATTCAACTTTATCGCCAACACCTCCCTGCCCTCGTCCTCTGGTCAAACCATCGCGATGGTCGACCCGTCCGATGGGCAAGCCTATGACGAGATTCAGCGCAGCAATGCGTCCGATATTGACCAGGCGGTGCACGCGGCAAGAGAGAGCTTCGATTCCACATGGAGCAAACTGGGCGCCGCCGAGCGCGGTCGCCTGCTGATGCGCCTGTCGCAGAAAGTGACCGAACACGCGCAAGAACTCAGCGCCATCGAACAGCGCGATTGCGGCAAGCCAACCAAGCAGGCCAACGCAGACGCCAGCGCGCTGGCGCGCTACTTCGAGTTTTATGCCGGTGCCTGCGACAAACTGCACGGCGAAACCATTCCCTACCTGGACGGCTACAGCGTGCTGACCTGGCGCGAGCCGCACGGCGTCACGGGTCACATCGTCCCGTGGAACTACCCGATGCAGATCTTTGGTCGCTGCGTCGGTGGCGCCCTGGCCGCCGGCAATGTCTGCGTCGTCAAACCCGCCGAAGACGCCTGCCTGTCGCTGATCCGTGTCGCACAACTGGCAGCCGAAGTCGGGTTCCCGGCCGGCGTGATCAATATCGTCACCGGTTACGGACATGAGGTGGGCGACGCCCTGGCGCGTCACCCGGGCATCGACCACATCAGTTTTACCGGCAGTCCGACAGTGGGCACGCTGATCCAGCAGGCGGCGGCCGAGCGCCATTGCCCTGTTACGCTCGAACTCGGCGGCAAGAGTCCGCAGATTGTCTTTGCCGACGCCGATCTCGACGCCGCGGTTCCGGCCATCATCAACGCCATTGTGCAAAACGCGGGCCAGACCTGCTCGGCGGGTTCGCGCGTCCTGATCGAGCAGGCCATTTACGAGCCGCTGCTCAAACGCCTGGGTGAGGCTTTCCAGAAGTTGCGCGTTGGCCCAGCCACGCTGGATCTGGACGTCGGTCCCCTGATCCGGCACAGCCAGAAACAAAGGGTGCAGCAATTCCTGCAAGAGGCGCGCGACGCCAACATCCCGACCGTAGCCCAAGGTCAGGTCGTCGCCGAAGCACCGGCATCGGGCTTTTACCAAGCCCCGACCCTGCTGCGCGACGTTCCGGTGACGCACCGTGTGGCCCAACAAGAGGTGTTTGGCCCGGTCCTGAGCGCGATGGCATTTCGCGATGAGGATCATGCCGTGGAACTCGCCAACGCCACGCAGTTCGGGCTGGTGGCCGGTGTCTGGACAGCAGATGGCGCGCGCCAGTTCCGCATGGCCCGGCGTCTGCGCAGCGGCCAGGTATTCATCAACAATTATGGCGCCGGTGGCGGTGTAGAACTGCCGTTTGGCGGCGTCAAATCCAGTGGCCACGGGCGCGAAAAAGGCTTTGAAGCCTTGTACGGTTTCACCACGCTCAAGACGGTCGCCATCAAGCACGGCTGAGCCTGGCCGTAACGCAACATCATCCCAACCTGTCGAGGTAGAAAACCATGCGCGTCAAAAACAAATCCATCATCGTGACCGGCTCCGGCGGCGGCATCGGCGAGGGCATTGCCAAACGGCTGGCCGCCGAGGGCGCCAAGGTCATCGTCAACGACATCTCGGCTGCGGCCGGTGAACGCGTAGTGGCCGAAATTGTCGCTGCGGGTGGCACCGCCTCGTTCTTTGCTGCTGACGTCACCAAGTCCAATCAGATGCGCGCCCTGGTGGCGGCTGCCGTGGAGCGCCACGGCACGCTGGACGTAATGGTCAACAACGCCGGCTGGACGCACCGCAATCGCCCGGCGCTGGAGGTCAGTGAAGACGAGTTTGATAAGTGCTACGCCGTCAACATGAAGAGCATTTACCTTTCTACCATTCACGCGA
>CAIQVX010000143.1 GCA_903875275.1 uncultured beta proteobacterium
CGAAACGACGAGACCTGATCATGCTTTTGCCCCCTTTATCTTCCCTCGACTGTAATGCCTACCTGACGTTCGATTTTGGCTGTCAGCTTCCGAGAAAGTTCGCTGGCTCCAGAAGACACGAAGCTGTCGGCCAACAGTGGCTGCTTCAAAGTTGTCCAAGAGGAAGAGTACCACCTCTTCAAACAACCCTTCCACAACACAGGCATGGAAGTGCCCCGACGGTGCCCCTGACATCGATGGAGAAAGCCACTAGGGCAGCGCGTGTGGTTTCAGACCCGCGAGGACTGATCGGCCAATCGACTAAAAAAATATTTGCAATGTAAGGTTGACATTACATTTCATAAAATGTAAAGTACACCTTACATGCAGAGGTTGGCTCTGCGTGACACCACGATTGGAGTTCCCCATGAAATCCCCTTCACCGGACCGCGAATACCTGCTGGGCTTCTCGGCCTGGATGGTCGCCTATGCCGCCTTGTTGATACTGTCGATTCTCATTATTCGCGCGCAGTCGCCCCAAGGGCTGGTTTTGTATGCCTTGGCGGTCTCGCCCAGCCTGCCCATTGGCGGCACCATTTGGCAGGTGCTGCGGTATATGGATCGGAGTGATGAATATGTGCGCGCCATCGTGACGCGCCGCTTTGTGCTGGCCACAGGGGTCACGCTGTTTTTGTGCACCGCGTGGGGCTTTCTGGAGAGCAATGCCGGGCTTCCCCATGTGGATCTGTACCTGGTCTACCCCCTGTTTTGGGGGAGTTTTGGTGTCATCAGCGCATTTGTGCGTCAAGCCACATGAAGCAGGTCTTGAAACAACTGCGCAGTGATGCCGGGCTTACCCAAGCCGACCTGGCTGAGCGCTTGGGGGTGTCGCGCCAGGCCGTCATCGCGCTGGAGACCGACAAGCACATTCCGTCGTTGGACTTGGCCTACCGGATCGCTGCCGTGTTTGACCGCCCAATTGAAGCCATTTTTGAAAATGCATATCGCAACCCACCGGTCTGAATGACCAGCCCACTCTAAGGAATTCGTATGTCAAACTTTTTCGCACACTGGCATTTGAAATGCCCCAAAACCTCGCCCTCCCGAAGAATCCTGCTCACGGTGCTGGCAATGTTTGTTGTGTTCATCAGCCAAAGGTCGCCGGTCCAGGCGCAAGAAAAATCACCACCTGTACCCGTACCCGTACCCGCAACCGTGGCGGTGGCCGAAGCCAACCGCTTTCAGGTGCGCGTGGTGGGTCAGGGGCCGGATGTCATTTTGATTCCCGGCCTGGGGTCTTCCAGCGCAGTCTGGTCTGCCGCCGTGGAAACGCTGCAAAAGTCTTACCGCGTACACACGGTGCAGGTGGGGGGCTTTGCGGGCGCTCCGGCGGGTCAAAATGCCAGCGCCCACGCAGGGGAAGCGGTGGTGGCGCCCACAGTCGCGGCGCTGCAGGACTACATCGTTCGCCAGCAGTTGCGGGCACCCATCGTGGTGGGCCATTCGATCGGCGGGCTCATGGCCATGGAACTGGCTCTTCAGCATCCGCAGAGTGTGGGCAAGATCGTGGTGGTGGACGCCTTGCCATATGTCGGGCTGATGTTTTCCCCTCAGGCCAGCGTGGCGGCGTTTGCACCACAGGCGAAGTTCATGCGCGATCAAATGATCGGTATACCCGATGCGGCGTTTGCGGCCCAACAGGCCGCAGGCGTGGTGCGCTTGGTCAGCAGTCCGGCCGATCAGGCGCGGGTGGCGGCTTGGACCGTAGCGTCCGATCGCCACGTCTTTGCACAGGCCTTTTATGACGCGATGACGATGGATGTGCGGCCCCGATTGGCAACGCTCAAGACACCCGCCACGCTGTTCTATGCCCTCGACGCCAGTGCCGGTCAGCAAGAGGCGCCCACCGATGCGATGTTTCGCGGTGCTTACCAAACATTGGCGCACATGCGGTTCCGACGATTTGACGACAGCCGTCACTTCATCATGCTCGATCAGCCGAAAGCGTTTGTGCAGGCCCTGAATGAAGAGTTGGCCCTGCACTAAAGCCCAGGACAGCGGACAAGGCCTCGCGAATAAACAGATCGGCGTTTCACCCTAATGTAGCCAAGTATTTCACGGGTTTTTTGGCAACCAATCGCCTTTGACGTGCGCAGCTTGATCGGTCGAAGTCGCCCAGTGGTGACAGGCTTGTCCGCAAGCCGGTCTTTTGGCAGTGGCAGGCGCAGTTGCTCACCGAAGCTGTCGAAATCGCATTTTCACTGAGCCACTAATTGACACGATGGTCTACCTCGCAATCCAGGGCCGGCGCCCACTTTGCCCAAAAGTTCGTCACATACCGGCCGTCAATCCTTTGCGGCCACCGGCTGCTATGGAGCAGGCAGATCGCAAATCTCTAGGGCCGCAAACGCGGCCGACTTGACACACGAAAGCATCGCATGGCTGACCGCAATGTGTCTGTAGCGGGTATTGAAAATCCCAGAATCCTCAATCGTCAGTGAAGGTGGGTGGCGTGGCTTGCGAGCGCAGGCCCCATTCGCGGCTACCACGGAGGGGGGCGTGCCAACAGTGCGGTTTGTGAAGAGTCTCGGGATTGCTGAGCCATTCGATCGCGAGCCTCGTTCGAGCCTCGCCAGAGGCTGAACGACACGGGCCGGAGAGCGCAAGCCGCGCCACCCACCTTGGACGAAGCTGCTGGGAGGAGCGCGAGCAAGCCCAGCCAAATCCCTTATAATGCCCGGCTTCGCAGCGCTTTTGTGGCTCCGCGGCGAAGTTCATTCCCCACCTAAGAGATTCCCATCAGAGGAACGCCGACCGTGGAAAAGAGCCCGACAA
>CAIQVX010000144.1 GCA_903875275.1 uncultured beta proteobacterium
CTGGTGGTGGTGGAAACCGCCGATGCGATTCTGGTGGCGCACAAGGACAAGACGCAGGAGGTCAAGAAAATTGTCGACAGCCTGAAGCAGCAAGGCAGAGCCGAGGGCTCGATCCACCGCAAGGTATTTCGCCCCTGGGGCTGGTACGACAGCATCGACGCCGGCGAGCGCTTCCAGGTCAAGCGCATTGTGGTCAAACCGGGCGGCACGCTGTCGCTGCAAATGCACCACCACCGCGCTGAACACTGGATTGTGGTGCGTGGTACGGCCCAGGTGACGCGCGGTGACGAGACCCTGCTGCTCTCGGAAAACCAGTCCACCTTCATCCCCTTGGGCACCACGCACCGACTGGAGAACCCGGGGCGCGTGCCGCTGGAGATGATTGAGGTGCAGTCAGGCTCCTACCTGGGCGAAGACGACATCGTGCGGTTCGAAGATCTGTACGGACGGTGACGTTTTAGAGGTTTCTTCCAATGATGATCTTCTGCACGTCCGAGGTCCCTTCGTAAATCTGGCAGACCCGCACATCGCGGTAGATCCGCTCCACCGGAAAGTCGCTCACCACGCCGTAGCCACCCAGGGTCTGGATGGCGATGCTGCAAACCTGCTCTGCCATCTCGCTGGCAAACAGTTTGGCCATGGCGGCTTCCTTGAGACAGGGGCGACCCGCGTCACGCAGGCTGGCTGCGTGCCAAATCAACTGGCGTGCCGCCTCAACCCGGGTCGCGCAATCAGCCAGCCTGAACGCAACGGCCTGATGGTTGATGATGGCGGTACCAAACGATTCACGCTCCCTGGCGTAGGCGAGGGCGCAATCAAAGGCGCTGCGCGCCATGCCGACACTTTGCGCAGCAATGCCGATGCGTCCGCCTTCTAGCGCACCGAGTGCAATCTTGTAACCCTCGCCTTCGGCCCCGATCAGGTTTTCGACCGGAATGCAGCAGTTGTCAAAGTTGATCTGCGCCGTGTCGCTGGAATGCTGGCCGAGTTTGTCTTCGATGCGCGCCACCACATAACCCGGTGCATCGGTCGGTACCAGGAAGGCGCTCATGCCTTTCTTGCCTGCACCCTTGTCGGTGACCGCGATGACGACCGCCACATGACCATTCTTGCCGCTGGTGATGAACTGCTTGACGCCGTTGATCACGTAGCTATCCCCCTGCCGGGTCGCGCTTGTCCGCAGGGCCGACGCATCGGAGCCGACATGGGGCTCCGTCAGACAAAAAGCGCCCAGCATCTGACCCTGCGCCAGCGGCGTCAGCCACTGCTTTTTCTGTTGCACATTGCCGTAACGCAGCAGGATCGCGTTGACCGGGCAATTGGTGACACTGATGGCGGTGCTGGTGCCACCGTCGCCCGCCGCGATTTCTTCCAGCACCAGGGCCAGCGTGACGTAATCCAGGTCAGCGCCGCCCCATTCCTCGGGCACGCAAATGCCATAGGCACCCAGAGCCGCCAGTCCCTGGTGAGCTTCCTTCGGAAAACAGTGCTCCTTGTCCCAACGAGCGGCGTGCGGCCAGAGTTCGGCTTTCGCAAAGTCACGTACCGCATCGCGGATCATTTCCTGGTCTTGGGTCAGCAGCATGGTCAGAGCATTTCCAGGGCAACAGCAGTCCCTTCGCCACCACCGATGCACAGCGTGGCAACACCCTTTTTCAAACCGCGTGCCTGTAATGCATAGAGCAGGGTGACCATGATGCGAGCGCCACTGGCGCCGATCGGATGACCCAGCGCACAGGCGCCGCCGTTCACATTCACGATCTCGTGGCTCAGACCAAGCTCACGCATCAGCGCCATCGGCACCACAGCAAACGCTTCATTGACCTCCCACAAGTCCACATCCTTCACACTCCAACCCGCCTTGGCCAGGGCCTTCTTGACCGCGCCGACAGGCGCCGTGGCAAACCAGTTGGGTTCCTGCGCATGGACAGCATGGCTGACGATCCGTGCCATTGGTTTGAGTCCCAGTCTGGCAGCGTCCGAACCTCGCATCAACACCAGCGCAGCGGCACCGTCATTGATCGAAGAACTGGATGCTGCGGTGATGGTTCCATCCTTCTTGAAGGCGGGCTTCAAGGCCGGGATCTTCTCAAGCTTGACCTTGCCTGGCCCCTCGTCGATGGAAATCACCGTGTCTCCCGCACGCCCCTTGACCGTGACCGCCGCGATTTCACCCGCGAACGACCCGGATTTGGTGGCTGCCTGCGCCCTCTGCACACTGGCAATCGCGAATTGATCCTGTTGTTCGCGGGTGAAGCCGTACTTGGCGGCGCAGTCCTCGCCAAACGTTCCCATGGACCGCCCGGCCTCGTAGGCGTCTTCTAGACCATCAAGCATCATGTGATCAAAAATCCGGTCATGTCCGATGCGGTAGCCAGCGCGTGCCTTGGGCAGCAAATAGGGTGCGTTGGTCATGCTCTCCATGCCACCGGCCACCACCACATCGGCGCTGCCGGCCAGCAGCATATCGTGGGCAAACATGGCCGCGCGCATGCCCGAGCCGCACATCTTGGACAAGGTGACAGCGCCGGCGCTGATCGGCAAGCCCCCCTTGAATGCAGCCTGACGCGCTGGGGCCTGGCCCTGACCGGCCATGAGGCAGTTGCCAAACAGGACCTCGTTGACCTGCGCGCTGCTGATGCCGGCGCGCTGCACCGCTGCCTTGATGGCGACCCCGCCGAGATCGTGGGCGGAAAGGCTCGAAAAATCCCCCTGAAAACTCCCCATGGGAGTACGGGCGGCACTAACAATAACGATGGATTCGGTCATGGTACGTTTCTCCTGTTTAAAAAATCAAACTTGCAGCCCGGCTGCGCTCACTTGCCCCTCTCGGGACGAAACCTCTTTTCCTGCTCGTAGGGAAACACATCAAAGACATGGCCTGCAAGAATGCGTTCTTTGTGCCCCTGCCAGAACGCCACCTCCAGCAGATCCGCATGATGGCGCATGAAGGCGTCGCGAACCGCCTGATTGCCCAGCAGAAACGGACTGAAGGTTTCCGGGAAAACATCCCTGGGACCCACGCTGTACCAGGGCTCACCCGACATTTCCTCCTCTTCGGTACGCGCCGGCGGGACCTTTCGGAAATTGCAATCCGTGATGTACTCAATTTCGTCGTAGTCGTAGAAGACAACCTTGCCGTGCCGCGTGACACCAAAATTCTTCCACAGCATGTCGCCCGGGAATATGTTGGCGCCGACCAGGTCCTTGATGGCGTTGCCGTATTCGATCACTGCACGCTCAATCTGTTGACCCGCCGCGATTGCAGTCGGACTATGCGAACCGGGCTCGGCCCCACCCGCGTCGAATGCCTCCTGCAAATAGATGTTGAGCGGAATCATGCGGCGCTCTATGTAGACATGCTTGACGATGACTTCCGACAGGCCGTCGCCGTTACGGTCACTGATCTGCAACTGACTCGGTGCAAACTTCTCGATCTCGGCGATCAGGTCATCATTGAAACGGTGTCGAGGAAAACCGACCTCGCTGTACTCGAGCGTATCGGCCATGCGACCAACCCGATCGTGCTGCTTTACCAGAAGGTATTTGCGCTTGATCTGCTCACGGCTGGTGTCCTTCTGTGGCGGGTAGTGGTCCTTGATCACCTTGAACACATACGGAAACGAAGGCAGGTCAAAAACCAGCATCACCATTCCCTTAATACCAGGCGCAATGCGAAACTTGTCGCTGGAATGCCGGAGGTGATGCAGGAAATCGCGATAAAACAAAGTCTTGCCCTGCTTGGCCAGACCCAGCGCGCTGTAAATTTCGTTGCGTGGTTTGCGCGGCATCATGCTGTGCAGAAACTGCACATAGGCCGACGGAATTTCCATATCGACCAAAAAGTACGCACGCGCGAAGCTGAACAGCATCAGCAGATCGTCTTCACCGAACAGCACGGCGTCAACTACTAGCGTGCCCTCGTCGTTTCGCAGCACTGGCAACGCAAAACCGGATTCGTTGAAGCCGTTGATCAGTTTGCCGACGATGTAGCAGCCCTTGTTGCGAAAGAACAAGCCTGTGAGAACCTGAATCTGCAGGTTGGCACGAAGCGGTGTGTCAACCAACCGTCCAACGAGGAAGGCGTGCACCAGGGTGGTGTCGCGCTCCAGATTCTCAAACGGCAAACGAAGACCGAAGTCCTCGATCATTTGCACCAGCACTTCCCTCAGACTGGCAGGGGTCGGGTAGTAGGCACGGTAAGTGGGCCGCGACTCCGGTTCACCGTTCTCGATGTACTCGGTGCTGACAGCCGGTCTGACAAAAATAAAGTCGTTCTGAAAATAGCTGCGGTGCAGTATCTTGGTCGTCACCGAATTGAAGAAGGACTCGGCGAGTTCCGGCTGATGATGATTGACCAGCAAGCCTATGTAATGGAGCTTGACCTGCTGCCAGATGTCCATCGACTGATCACCGGCCCTGAATTCACGCGCCAGGCGTCTGGCGCATTCGCGCACCCGAAGGTCGTAAAACTCAATGCGGTCACGCTGGGAGCGCTGCTGACCATGCCAGTCGGCTGTCTCGAAGCGGTGCTTGGCGCGTGCCGATTCTGTCCTGAACAACTGGTAGTGCCGATCGAAGCCGTCCATCATGGCTTTGGCAATGTCATAGGCGACGCTGGAGTCAAGTCGCTGCGGAAACATGGCTCAAGCTCTCGGCAAACCACCGCGTGGATACCGCTTGAGTGCGTTGCGAAAGACATTGACCACTTCATCAGGCCTTTGCATGCTGACTTCCAGATCCTTCACCAACCCATCCCTCAGCCCGTAGCACCATCCGTGCACCGCGACCTTTTGTCCCCGCCTCCAGGCGTCCTGCATGACATTGGACAACGCGACATTGCCAACCTGCTCGATCACGTTCATTTCGCACAGTACATCTTCCTGCTCGGCCACCGTTAAATGTTCGATGCGGCGACGGTGCCGAAGTTTCACATCGTGCACGTGACGCAACCAGTTATCGGCCAGACCAACACGGGTGCCACGCAACGCAGCCAGCACGCCACCGCAACCGTAGTGCCCCACCACAACAATGTGCTCGACCTTGAGATGGTCGACCGCAAACTGGATCACCGAGAGGGCGTTCAGATCGGAGTGCACGACCACGTTTGCCACGTTGCGATGCACAAACACCTCACCGGGGTCCAGTCCGGTGATCTCGTTGGCCGGTACACGGCTGTCGGAACAGCCAATCCAGAGGTATTTCGGCGTCTGCTGCTGCGCCAGATGACGAAAAAACCCGGGACGCTGCATTTCCATGCGTGCAGCCCAGGCACGGTTGTTGTCGAGCAGGTGCTGAAGGGACGAGGTCATCTTGAAAAGCTCGAGGTGCTACATCGTCTCCGCAAACAATTCCCGTCCAATCAGCATGCGCCGGATCTCGCTGGTGCCCGCGCCGATTTCGTAAAGCTTCGCATCACGCCACAAGCGCCCCAGCGGATATTCGTTGATGTAGCCATTGCCACCAAAAATCTGGACGCCTTCCCCGGCCATCCATGTCGCTTTTTCCGCACACCACAAGATCACCGAGGCACAGTCCTTGCGCACCTGTCGCACATGTTCGACGCCGAGCAGATCGAGGTTCTTGGCGACGGTATACGCAAATGATCTGCCAGCCTGCAGCACGGTGTACATGTCTGCCACCTTGCCCTGAATCAGCTGAAACTCGCCAATGCTCTGCCCGAACTGCTTGCGGTCGTGAATGTAGGGAAGCACGTTGTCCATGACCGACTGCATGATGCCCAGTGGACCACCGGTGAGCACCGCGCGCTCGTAATCAAGCCCGCTCATCAGGACCTTGGCGCCGTTGCCAACGCCGCCCATCACGTTTTGAGACGGAACCTCGACATTGTTGAATACCAGTTCGCCTGTGTGCGAGCCGCGCATCCCAAGTTTGTCGAGCTTTTGCGCCACTGAAAAACCCGGCATGCCTTTTTCGATCAGAAAAGCTGTCACGCCACGGGCGCCGAGTTCAGGCTCGGTCTTGGCGTACACCACCAGCGTGTCCGCGTCCGGGCCGTTGGTAATCCACATCTTGCTGCCGTTGAGCAGGTAGTAGCCTCCCTTGTCTTCGGCCTTGAGTTTCATGCTGATGACGTCGCTGCCCGCGCCGGGCTCGCTCATGGCGAGTGCACCCACGTGTTCACCGCTGATCAGTTTGGGCAGGTACCTGGTTCGCTGCTCGGGTGTTCCATTGCGCTTGATCTGATTCACGCACAAATTGCTGTGCGCGCCATAGGACAGGCCGACCGAGGCGCTGGCGCGCGATATTTCTTCCATCGCGATCATGTGGGCCAGGTAACCCATGTTGGCGCCGCCAAATTCTTCGCCGACCGTGATGCCCAGCACGCCCAGGTCGCCCATCTTGCGCCACAGGTCCATCGGAAACTGGTCGCTTCTGTC
>CAIQVX010000145.1 GCA_903875275.1 uncultured beta proteobacterium
AACAAAGCAATTGATGAGGCAAACATGGCAGGAATCCAAGTCTTAGCAGCGCAGGAGCGCAAGCTTTTCTCCGGCAACGAAGCGGTAGCGCGTGCGGTGTGGGAATCAGGTGTTCGCGTGGCATCGGCCTATCCCGGAACGCCGGCCACCGAGATGCTCGAAAACCTGACGCAATACCCCGATCTCTACGCCGAATGGTCGGTCAATGAGAAAGTGGCGCTGGAGGTTGCCATCGGCGCGTCGATAGCGGGATCGCGCTCCTTTTGCGCCATGAAACATGTGGGGCTGAATGTTGCCTCTGACGCGCTGATGACCTTGACTTTGACGGGCGCTGCTGGAGGCATGGTGATCGCCGTCGCTGATGATGTCGGCCTGTCTTCCTCGCAGAACGAGCAGGACTCACGCTTCTGGGGTCGTTTTGCACACCTGCCGCTGCTGGAGCCTGCCGATTCCCAGGAGGCCTATGACATGGTGATCGCGGGTTACGAGTTGTCAGAGCAGTTTCAGGTGCCGGTGATCCTGCGTCTGACAACTCGCATCTGCCATGTCAAGGCCATGGTCACTGTCTGTGAGCGTGTGCCACATGATTCGACCGGGTACGTAAAGAACCCGCAGCGCTGGGTGATGACACCTGGATTTGCCAAGAGCCGCATTGCTCTGATGTTCGAGCGGGACGAAAAACTGCGCGCCAGCGCGGAAATGTCGGCGCTCAATTTTGTCGTTGCTGGCAAAGACCGTCGTGTTGGTATTGTTTCCAGCGGGCCTGCGTGGATGCATGTGCAGGAGGCTTTTCCTGATACGCCAGCGCTCAAGCTTGGATTCTCCTACCCGATACCCATCGAAAAAATACGCGCCTTCAGCCAGACGGTTGAGCAGTTGCTGGTGGTGGAAGAACTCGAACCCCTGCTGGAAAACGAGTTGCGCGCAGCCGGCATCCCCTGTCATGGCAAAGACGTTCTTCCACGCAGTGGGGAACTGCCACCCGAAGTGCTCCGGCCGGCGCTTGCACGCCTTCTTGGTGGGGAAATACCGGGCGACGAAGCCCAACGCGCGCTGCCTGCGGCACAAGTCTTTCCACGCCCGCCAACCTTGTGTACCGCGTGTCCGCACCTTGGTATCTATTACACCGTGGCAAAGTTGAAGAATGTCACTGTCGCCGGTGATATTGGCTGTTACACGCTCGGTTCGGGTCATCCCTGGAATGCGCTGGATGCGGTGATCTGCATGGGTGCCTCCATGGGCATGGCGCTGGGTCTGGACAAGGGTCGTGCTGAGGTGGACAAGGACCGCAAGATCCTGGCCGTGATTGGCGACTCCACCTTTATGCACATGGGCATGCAGGGATTGCTCGACATCACCTACAACCGCGGCAACGTGACGGTTCTTCTGTTGGACAACCGCACTGTCGGCATGACGGGCGGTCAGGACAATCCGGGCACGGGCCGCGACGTTCATGGCAACCCTGCGCCCAAGGTTGACTTTGTCAAGCTCTGTGAGGCGTTGGGCGTCAAACCGGAGCGCATCCGCAAGGTCGATCCCTATCAGTTACCCGAGCTGGCCAAGGCCTTACGCGAAGAAACCAAAATCCCTGAGCCTTCCGTCATCATCACCGACCGTCCATGCGTCCTGATTGAAGATTTCAAGAAGCAGCCAGCTTTCAAGGTGGCGCTGGACGAATGCACTGGCTGTGGGCTGTGCCTTGACGTCGGGTGCCCGGCGATCAGCGAACAGCGCCGTGAGATGCGCATGAGGCCTTCGGGCAAGGAAGTGATGATGCAATTTGCCGCCATCGAAAGTGCCGCCTGTACCGGCTGCGGCATCTGCCTGCAAGTGTGCGCACCCAAGGCCATTGTCGCGGCGGCGCCAGTCACGCCTATCCATTTTGTGAAGAACTGAAGATGAAGAACACTGTCACCAATATTCTTGTTGTCGGCGTTGGCGGCCAGGGCGTCATGACCGCGACTGAAATTCTCGCGGAAGCAGCGATCTCGCTGGGGCACGACGTGAAGAAGACCGAAGTTGCTGGCATGTCGCAGCGCGGTGGCGTCGTTAGCTCACACCTGCGCTTCGGGCCCAGGGTTCTGTCACCCAAAATCGCTCCAGGTGAGGCCGACATCATCGTCGGCTTCGAGTCTGCCGAGGCGCTGCGCTGGAGTCATTACTTGCGAACGGGAGGGATGGTCCTGATGAACACCGCACGGTTGGTGCCGCCGGTGGTGAGCGGTGGTCTTTATCCCTACCCGGCCGATCCGCAGGCCGAGATTCGTGCGCGTGGCATCGAGGTCCATGCATTCGACGCGATGGCCATCGCCAAGCAGCTCGGTGACATGCGCCTTGGAAACAGTGTGATGTTGGGCGCCATTGCTGACCATCTGCCGTTTCGTGCCGAGGTGTTGCTCGAATCCATACTGCAACGCTTTCAGGCAAGAAAACCGGAGATGGTGGAACTCAATCGTCGTGCGTTCACGGCGGGGCGTGACGCCATCGCCAAGTTGGCCCGGGCCGAACTGCTCGCACCGAGTTTCGCCTAAGGCGGCGCTAAGCAGCGTCCCGCCGGATTTGCGGGAGGGCGTCCAGTGCTGTAAAGCCGAGTGTGATCCAGTGTCGGTACCACTTGGCTTTCACCGGCTCGTTAATCTTCAACTCGCGTTCGAGGTACTGCAAGACGCGCAAGTTGTTAAGCGGGGTCAAGTATGCGCCGGCAACACCGTACCACGACACTCGCCGAAGCCGATGCGACGAAAGCCCTCGCGTTGGCAATAACCGCGCAAGATCACGCTATCGCCATCTTCAAGAAAGGTTCGCTGCTCGCCATTGGACAGGGCAATGGGGCGCTTGCCACCCTGACTGAGTTCGAGCAAAGAGCCACCTTGATCAGGTTGCGGCCCCGACAGCGTGCCCGAACCAAAAAGATCACCGCTGCGCAAGTTGCAGCCACTCACTGTGTGGTGCGCCACCAGCTGTGCCACGGTCCAATAGGCGTCACGGTAGTTTGACTGCATCAAACGCTCACCTGCATGCTCGTCTGCACGCATCCTGGCGGTCTGCAGCCACACTTCGAGCTCGATGTTGATGGCTCCTTGCTTTCGGTTTTCTAGTGAGTCCAGGTAGGGCAGTGGCGCTGGGTCATTCTCCGGCCGGTTGAACGGTTCCCGGAACGGCGCCAGCGCATCGAGTGTCACCATCCATGGCGATACCGTGCTGGCGAAATTCTTTGACAGAAAAGGACCCAGAGGCTGGTATTCCCATGCCTGGATGTCACGCGCACTCCAGTCGTTGAACAGGGCCAGACCGAAGACATGTTCTTCCGCGTCGGCCAGCCGAACAGGCTCTCCCATGGCATTGGGCTGCGCGATGAACGCCCCGAGCTCCAGCTCAAAATCGAGCTTGCCGCAGGGTTCGAGTCTTGGTTCAGTTGCCTGAGCCGCTTTGATCTGGCCCCAAGGCCGACGAAAGACCTGCCCCAAACCTGCTCTGCTGACGCCAATCGATGAAGCGCGACCGTGGTACCCAATCGGCAGCCACTTGTAGTTCGGCAGCAGTGGGTTGTCAGGGCGAAACTGTTTGCCAACCGTTGTCGCGTGGTGAATGCTGGTGTAGAAGTCGGTGTAGTCGCCGATCTCGCAAGGCAGCCCCATTTCAACATCGGCCTGGGGTACCAGGGCGGCGCGAAATCGTGCCTCATCCGGACTGCCATGAAGCAGTCCTTGTGAAATCACCAACCGCAGGGCATGGCGATCTTGCCTGTTGAGCGACATCACGCGCTTCATGTCATGGGTCTCAGTCACCTTGGCGCGGCTCAGGTCCAGCACCTGGTCCCCAATGGCCACACCGATGCACCAATCCAGATCGTGCCTGCGCCGGAATCGACCAAAAGGCAGATTCTGAACGGGGAAGTCTGTAGCTGGTTCGTTGGCCGACTCGACCCAGCTTTGCAAAGCGGGATCGTGCGTCTGGTCAATCGCCAGGTTCATGAACGAAACTCGCGCGCATGGAGAAAGGCTGCGTGCTTGGGGGCGCGCTTGGTCTTGGACCATTCTTCAAGCATGTCCCACTTCACGGCATCGAGCTTCTTCAGCATCGCTTCTTCCTCGGGATCGGGGCAGGCTAATTCGAGGCGATGCCCATTGGGGTCAAAGAAGTAGATTGAGTGAAATAGACCATGATCTGTAACGCCGAGCACGTCAATACCGTTGGCTTCCAGATGTGATCGAAACTCAAGCAGTGTTGCACGATCCTTGACCTTGAAGGCGATGTGCTGCACCCATTCAGGTGTGTTGGGGTCGCGCCCCATCGGTGGCTGGGTGGGCAACTCAAAGAAAGCCAGCACATTGCCGTCTCCCGCGTCCAGGAAGATGTGCATGTAGGGGTCTGGCGCCTTGGTTGATGGCACCAGATCCTCGGCGATGGCCAGTACAAACTCCATCTTGAGCATCTTCTGGTACCAGAGCACGGTCTCTTGGGCATCCTTGCAGCGATAGGCAACGTGGTGAATACGATCGATCTTCATAAATTCTCCCGCCTCAGGCTTTCTCGGTGGCGATGACGCCGCGGCGCAACTGGTCGCGCTCCAACGACTCGAACAAGGCCTTGAAATTTCCCTCGCCAAAGCCCTGATCGCCTTTGCGCTGAATGAACTCAAAAAACACGGGCCCCAATTGAGTTTCCGAGAAAATCTGCAGCAACAGACGAGGCTCGCCACCCGCAGTACTGCCGTCCAGCAGGATGCCGCGCGTCTGCAACTGAGGTACTGGTTGACCATGACCGGGCAAGCGACCATCGATCATTTCATAGTAGGTGTCACTGGGTGCCGTCATAAGCGGAACACCTGCCATGGCAAGCTTGTCCACCGTTGCGATCAGATCGTCACAGATCAGGGCGATATGCTGTATTCCTTCGCCATTGAACTTCAGCAGGAATTCCTCAATTTGACCACCCCCCTGTTTTGACTCTTCGTTGAGGGGGATGCGAATCCTGCCGTCCGGCGCAGTCATCGCGCGCGAAGTCAGACCGGTGTATTCGCCCTGGATGTTGAAGTAGCGAATCTCACGGAAGTTGAACAGCTTCTCGTAGAAACCGCCCCAGAAAGCCATGCGCCCGCGATACACGTTATGCGTCAGGTGATCAATCAGCTTGAGGCCGTGGCCTACCGGATGCCGGTCCACACCGTCGATGAAATTGAAGTCGATGTCGTAGATCGACTTGCCGTCTTCAAACCGGTCAATCAGATACAAAGGCGCGCCGCCAATACCCTTGATCGCTGGTAGCGTGAGTTCCATCGGCCCGGTCTTGATCTCAATCGGTTGTGCGCCAAGCTCCAGGGCTCGGTCGTAGGCGAAGTGCGAGTCCTTGACGCGAAACGCCATGCCACAAGCTGACGGACCATGCTCTGCAGCAAAATAGCCAGCGACACTTTTTGGCTCACGGTTGATGATGAAATTAATGTCGCCCTGGCGGTACAGAACAACATCCTTGGACCGGTGTTTTGCCACCATGATGAAGCCCATGCGCTCGAAGATTGGCTCCAGAAGACCAGGCGTGGGTGAGGCAAATTCAACAAACTCAAAACCCATCAAGCCCATGGGGTTTTCAAACAAATCAGACAAAGTAGTACTCCACGAAAATTTGTGAGAGCACGATAACCGAAAACTGATTGGTGTGTGATTGGAGAGGAACAGGCTCGCCCCCTCACGCGCCGTGCTAGGCCAAGAATCATTGTGCCAACTTAGGTCTCCAATGTGACCCAAGCCAATCAGTCTGTTTCAGGGATCAACAATCAATTACCGATCAGCATTGTCTTTTAAAAGGATCTCGGCATACGCAGCGTATGTTCTGCAATGTTCGCCAGGATAAGATGGGTTGAAATGGGTGCCACCTGTGTAACCCTGACCTCACGCCAAGTGCGTTCAACGTCATATTCCGTCGCAAAACCGAAGCCACCATGCGTCTGAAGACAAGCTTCTCCCGCGTGCCATGCTGCCTCAGAGGCTAGCAGTTTGGCAATATTGGCGTCTTCACCACAGGGTGCGCCGGCGGCGAACAATGCGGTAGCCTTGCGCACCATCATGTCAGCGGCCACCAGTTCTGTATATGCCCGCGCGATCGGAAATTGAACCCCCTGGTTTTGGCCAATCGGTCGTTCAAACACAATTCGTTCACACGCATACTTGGTCGCTGTCTTGATGAACCAGCGAGAGGCACCAATCATCTCCGACGCGGCGATGATGCGCTCGGCATTCATGCCGTCAAGAATGTAGCGAAAACCCTTGCCCTCAACACCAATGCGGTTCTGGACCGGGACACGTAACCTGTCGATGAAGATTTCAGTTGTATGGTGATTGACCATCGTTGGCAGCGGCCTGATCTCAAGTCCCATGCCATGAGCCTCGCGCAGGTCGATCAACAGCACTGACAACCCTTCGGTTTTCTTTGTCACTTGATCGGTTGGCGTCGTACGGACCAGCA
Source organism: uncultured beta proteobacterium (assembly GCA_903875275.1). Taxonomy (GTDB): domain Bacteria; phylum Pseudomonadota; class Gammaproteobacteria; order Burkholderiales; family Burkholderiaceae_C; genus Rhodoferax. The sequence goes on from CAIQVX010000145.1 coordinate 6,466, forward strand.
GCATCATGAGGTCCGAATGCAGCGCCCGCGAAATGAACACCTTCTGACCGGTCACCAGGTAATAGTCCCCTGTCGGGTCGCTGACCAACTCGGCGCGGGTGTTCAACTGTGTCGTGTCAGAACCTGTTGTTGGCTCTGTAATGCCGAATGCACACCACCAATGGAGTGCAACTCACCCGATCTTGCACACCCCTTCAGGCTGGGGCAATAACGGTACTCGGCGGACGCTTACCTCCATACAGATGTGCTGTGGAATCGAAGTGTCAAAATGAGGGTTTTCCCGCTAGTCTGAAAGAGCTAACTGTGCAATATTGGCGCCGGAGTGGTTGAAAGGACCATCCGCAACATTTCTGACGGTTAGCTTCGGAGAAAACTGGCGGGCGTCAAAAAATTAGCACATTGCAGACTGGCCGGGGCCGCCGCGAACAGGGCAGAATTCACGCCTGGGAGTCGGACACTTGCCTTGTGCGCAGCCAGGCGCCATATCACCGACGAATTGCCAAAATGCTGGAGAACAACCCTCATTTCATCTTGATCAACGATGCCTTTCCCCAAATGGGGGCCAAACTGAAGGGCTTCTGGGGTAGCGCAGAATTTGTCTCCTACATGGAGTTCTGTGGCAACTACGCAAGATATGCGCCCGAGAAGGGGTTCCCGGTTGCGGTGCATAACGCTTTGGTCGGCCTGAGTGAACAGCACGAGAAAGAATATCCACAGCTCTATTCGAAACTCGATGACAACCCTGATTTCAATGTGATCAAGGATTTGTTTCCGCAGTTTGGCGTCAACCTGAAAC
>CAIQVX010000146.1 GCA_903875275.1 uncultured beta proteobacterium
GCAAACTCTGCGGCTCGATGATGTAGCGATGGTGGTTGTGCGACTCGACAAAAATTCTTTTCAGCGCGTGCATCTCGGCCAGATGGGTGATCGGTGAGCGCTTGTGCGCATACGGAAACCATATACGGTCGCTGCTGCCGAAGCCAGAATGACAGTCCACACTCAAGCTGAAGTCGCGCGTCAGCAACTCGGCGCTGACAACATCGCAGACTGCCTGATTCTCGATTTCCATCGCCTGGTTGCTTGCACCACGGTACCAGGGCAGACCCGAGCTATAGCGCTGACCACCAACCAGAAAGGGCACTTTCTCTTGTGCGTCCACCGGCGCGTTGCGCATGAGGTCAACCCCACTTGGGTTGGCCCGCGTCCCCATGGCCATGCCACCCGGGTTGACGATGGGCATGAACACCAGGCGCACAGATTCAAGTTGGCGGTGCAGCGTGCTGTCCCACTGCAGGCGCATGACCAGACTTTGCAGGTAAGCGATCACAACGCCCGAGCCGATCCGCTCCAGACCATGGACTCCACCAAAATAGCCAACGGCCGGCACCTCTCGCGCAGGGTTGCCCAAGGTGATCACATAGACCGGGTAGCTGACGCCAGTCGGCAATGTAACGTCACAAACAATGCGCGACTGGATCCAGCCCGCACCCAACTCGATGATGCGCTCCAGGGCGACCAGTTCCGGTAGCTTCTGTAAGGTCACTGTCAACTCATGTCCATGTGTGCGGGGCGGGGTGCATGGGCGCGAAGCATACAGGTCTGGCTACGATAGCTGCAAGAACTGAAGAAGGTCAGCGTGGTAATTTGACACTGACACAATGCTGTCATTTAAGGTGTGTAACTTCGGTCCTGAATCGTCACACACCATGCCACGCAAAGCCACCTTTTCACGCCTGCTCGTCATACCCGTGTGCATCCTTCTGGGTGTGCATGAACTGTTTGCCCTGCAGCGTTCTCGCCTGCAAGTTCGCGGTTCCAGGTACTTGCCCCGCTTTCACTCCTGACCGATGTACCAGCCTGCATTGGCGTTGACAGCGCCTGACGCCAAGGTCAGCAGGAACGGGCACCGTTTTGCGATGCTCAAGCCGCTTGCGCTTCTGCTTGAAGCGAGCCGCTTTTGCCTGGTCCTATGGCTGCTGTTTCCCAGACTCCAACCGGGCCAGAAGTTCACGGCGATCCGACGCTGGGCCGCAAATACCTTGCAGATTCTTCAAGTCGATGTTGAAGTTCAGGGAGCGCTGCCGGAGCTTGGCGCCAAACTGGTGGTGGCCAATCACGTTTCCTGGCTCGACATTCTGGTGCTTCAATCACTGCTTCCCGGTGTCTTTGTCGCCAAGGCTGAGGTGCGGCGCTGGCCATTGATAGGGACCATGGCCCAACGCTGCTCGACCATTTTTGTTGAGCGCCGTTCACGCACGTCAGCCCGCGGCATGGTGGATGGCGCATTGGAGGCGTTTGATCAAGGCTATTCGGTGATCGCATTTCCCGAAGGCACGAGCACCGATGGTGTAGGCCTGGCTGCGTTCCACGCCAACGTATTTGAGGGGGCCGTCGGCGCACAGATTTCCGTCCTGCCCGTGACTTTGCGCTATGTGGATACGCGCACTTGTTTGCCCTGTCAGGCCGCTCCTTTCACCGGTGAGATGTCGTTGGGTATCTCTTTACGAAAGGTGATGGCGAGGTCGACGATCCAGGCGCGAGTACATATTGGCGACGCCATCCGCGTTCAAGGGCAGAATCGCAAATCACTGTCTATTCAGGCACACCGCCAAATTTGGACACGGTTGGAATCGCTCAATCGCACACACCCCGAGTGTCTAAAAGCCCCGCAGGCAAGCACCAGCGTGGGGCACAAAACTGGACCATGATATTTCAGACGTCTGGCTCTCGCGTCAAAGTCATCGCTTTGTCGTCAAACCGTCACACCGACCTGCTAAATTTGCAGCATCCTGGCGCCGGCGCGGGTACTTCATTGGCGAGTCAGGCATCATTGCGCTTTGAGGTGTTGCCAGCACCAGCCAATTTACCACCAAGTCCGCCAGCCAAAGGGAAACAGGGTGCCCATTCACACCGCTAAAGCGCCGCTAGACAAGGGACAGTTCAATCAATGAGCTCACTTGCCCTGGACTACCGCTATCAGCCCAGAGATCCAGCCCGTCGGGTCAAGGGCTTGGTCGCTGTAATTGCCTTGCACGCATTCCTGGGTTACGCACTGGTTTCCGGCATGGCACGCCAAGGGCTTAACCTGATCAAGAAGCCCCTGGAGGCTGTGGTGATTCAGGAGGTGATCATTCCACCTCCGCCACCGCCTCCCAAAGAAGTTCGTCCGCGCGAGCTCACTGTGCCCCGGGACAACGCACCGCCAGCGATCCACCAGGAAGTGCAGCCACCGCCGCTCGTCAAGGCGGTCGAACTGCCGCAACGTGATCCCAATCAACCGGTCTCGCCCAACACGGTCGTGATCGCTCCGCCAGCGCCCCCCCACGACAACTCGAAAGCGATTGCGGCCTCCATGGAAAACGAGTACGCAAGCCGCTTGCGGGCGATGCTCAACAGCACCAAGCGTTACCCGACCGGACGTGCTGCCAGTCAGCAGCGCCCCCAGGGCAAAGTGAAAGTGTGGTTCACGCTTGCCCGTAGCGGTGCCCTGCTGGACACCGGCGTCCTGGAGTCGTCCAATTCGAACCTGCTGGACGATGCAGCGATAGCGACGGTGCGCCGTGGCGTTTATCCCGCCTTCCCGGCCGAGACCTGGGTTGGCCAGGATCAGCACAAGTTCAGCGCTGAAATTGAATTTACGCCACCGAGTTCCTGACAACTTCCAGGTCGATTTCCCTTCCCGTACTACCCTGCCCCCTTCCACTTACCCTTTTAGAAAGCACCAAGCCTATGAAACCCTTCAAACCCACTCCTATCGCCCTGCTGGTTGCAGCCCTGTTCAGTGCACCGTCCATTTGGGCTCAGCAGTCGGCTGCGACCGACATCGGCCGGATTTCCGTCGAAGGTCAAGGCGGCGGCACCAATACCGGCCTGCTGGTGCAGGAAGACACGCCCAAGGCGCGCAGTTCGGTGAACCGGGCGCATCTGGAAACTCTCAGCCCGTCAAGCAATCCGTACCAGGCCATCGAAATGCTGCCGGGCGTCAACACCTTCAGCTACGACGGAACCGGTCTCTTTGGTGGCGGCCTGCGTGTGCGCGGTGCCAACAGCGACCAGATGGGCTTCACCATCAACGGCGCACCGGTCAACGACTCAGGCAATTTTGCCGTCTATCCGCAGGAATACACCGACGTTGACAACCTGTGCGAAGTGTTTCTGACTCAGGGTTCCACCGATACCGAAGCTCCCCACGTGGGTGCTTCTGGCGGCAATGTGGGCATGGTGACCTGCTCGCCGGAAGACAAGTTCCGGATCCGCCTGGCGCAGTCGCTGGGCATGCTGAATTTTTCCAAGACCTTTGTCCGCCTTGACACGGGCAAATTTGCCGATGGCAAGGCCAAGGCCTTTATTTCCTATTCCAAATCCCAGGCTGACAAGTTCAAGGGAGAGGGCAAGGCTGACAAGGACCATATTGATTTTGGTGCCGAGTTCAAGCCGAGCGACAGCGTTTCGCTGTCCACCAGCCTGCTCTACAACAGGGCTGTCAACAACAACATCCTCACGCTCTCCAAAGCCAACATCGCCGCCTCGGGCAATCAACTGGACTTCAGCACCGTGGCTCCCGTTCACGTCACACCAGTCGCTGGTACAGCGCAAGCCGATGTGCTCCCTGGGGCACCGGACACGTACTACGGTTTCAATTTGAATCCGTTCAAAAACTACCTCTGGACGGCCAAGGCTGAGTTCAAGGTCAACAAGGACGTTTCCCTGTCGGCCGAACCCTATTTCTGGTACGGCTTTGGCACGGGCGGTCAGGAGCAACAACTTCTTACGGAATCGAAAGCATCAACCATTCGTGGCGGCGGCCTGTCCGATATCAATGGCGACGGCGACTTCCTGGACAAGGTGCTGGTGTACCGAGGCTCCCTGACGCAAACCTATCGGCCCGGCGTGACCTTCAAGACCAACGTTCGCGTGGACAACAACAACATTCTGGCTGGCTACTGGGTTGAGCGCGCACGCCACATCCAGACCCAACCTGCCGTCCGGGTAGACAGTTTTGGAAATGCGGCTGACATCTGGCTGCAGGACGAGAGTCTGTATCTGCGCCGCGTGGACGGCACGTCCTATCAGGGCCGTAACCAGATCACCATCAGTTCAGCCTCGTCCCTGTTTGTGCAGGACAGCATCAATCTGATGCAGGACAAACTCAATCTGCAGTTGGGTTTGCGCAATTCCGAGATCAAGCGCGATTTCACCAATTTTGCCAATGAAGGTTTTGGCCAGGGCGCCGATTACAACGTCGTCAAGACCTTCAGCAAGGTGCTGCCCAGTGTTGGTGTGCGCTATACGCTCGATGCGGAGCGACAGGTCTTTGCCAATGTTGCCGGCAACATGAAGGCACCAGGCAACTTCAGCTACCAGGGACTGCTGTTGGGTGGTACAACCGTCAACGGTTTGCTGACCGGTGCCACTATGCGTGACCCGGCAGTGCAGATGGAAACATCGACCAACCTTGACTTTGGCTACCGATTTGCGGGTAAGGATTGGACCTTCTCGGGTTCCGTCTACTACATCAGCTTTGCCAATCGCATTGCGAGCGCTTACGACCCTGCGGCCGCTGTGAAGACCGATTACAACGTCGGTGACGTGATTACCCGGGGCTTTGAACTGGAGACCGGCTACAAGCTGAACAACAACTGGTCTCTTTATGGCTCTCTGTCGTACACCGACAGCAAAATGCAAAGCGATTTGAGAACCGGCGCCACGACCTATGAAGCCACCACTGGCAAACAGATGCCCGATACACCGCAGTGGCTGGGTGGTCTGCGCCTGGGCTACAACAGCGGCAGCTGGTACGGCAATGCCGATCTGAAGTACACCGGCACGGCTTACTCGACGCTGGTGAACGACGAGTCGGTGGACGCAGTCACGCTGGTCAATGTCAGCCTGGGTTATCGCTTTGCTGATACCGCTTTCCTGAAGAAACCATCGATTCAGTTCAATGTGAACAATCTGTTTGACCAAAGCTATCTGCGCATCAATTCCGGCAGTGGCAGCAACTTCGCCCCGCGTGCCCTCGGCGTCGGCGGCAGTACGCTGTTCTACTACGTGGGAAGTCCGCGCTTTGTCTCGGTGACGCTGCGCACCGACTTTTAAGCGGACAGCTGGCACGTACAGGGGCAGCGTCTCGCAATCAGCCGCCAAGCGGGCACCGGTCACGGTGTCTGCCTTGGCGGTTGTCTATTGCGCTGTACGTCCGCCTCTATCAACATTTCATGGATAACCGAGGTACGCGATGGAAGTAACAAAGACATGCTGGCTCAAGACGGCTGTTCTGGCGGCAGCAATTTCAGCGGCGCCCACTTCATTTGCACAATCGTCGGCGAATGGCCCGTTCACCCTGTCCCTGATTGCCCTGAACGATTTCCACGGCAACATCCTGCCACCGCCTGGCAGCGTCCTGGTGCCCGACCGCAACAACGAGTCCGGTGCACGCGTTTCAGCTGGCGGTGCCGCCTATATTTCAACGCTTGTTCGCAGTCTCAAACAGCTCAACCCTGAACGCACGATCGTCGTTGCGGCGGGCGACATGATCGGCGCATCGCAGCTGACCTCCGGTCTGTTTCATGACGAACCAACGATTGATATTCTGAGTCAGATCGGGCTTGAGATGTCGAGCGTCGGCAATCACGAGTTTGACAAGGGACGCAGCGAGTTGCTGCGCATGCAAAAAGGCGGATGCTTCCCGAAGTTGCCGGATGGCTCTGCCGGTGTCGTTGGTGTTGACACCTGCATGAACAAGGGCGAGTTCAAAGGGGCCCGCTTCCAGTACCTTGCCGCCAACGTCACAGACCAGAAGACTGGCGAGACGTTGTTCCCCCCCTATGCCATCCGAACCATTGACGGTGTCAGTGTCGGCTTCATCGGGCTGACGCTGAGGGATACGCCCGCCATGGTCACGCCCGCAGGTGTGGCCGGATTGAGCTTTGCCGACGAGGCCGAAACCGTTAACCGACTGGTTCCGGAACTCAAGAGCAAAGGTGTCAGCGTCATCGTTGTGCTGCTTCATCAGGGCGGAGAGACGCGGGCCAGGACCCTGCTCGACAAGTCATGCCCAGGCTTCAGCGGTGAGATCATCAAGCTGTCTGACCGCATGGACCCCGCGGTTGATGTGATCTTGAGTGGTCATACCCATCAGGAGTATGTGTGCTTCCGCCCCGACGGAAAACTCATCACGCAATCTGGCTCGTACGGGCGACTCGTGACCAAGGTCGACCTGACACTGGACCGTCTCACCAGACGAGTGATCGCCAAGGATGCAAATAACAAGCTTGTACTCAACGATGTGGGTGTCAAGGACAGTGCCGGCAAGCTGCTCCCTGTGCCGTCCGAGTACACGTCCCTCCAGCGCGACCCCGCGATTGATCAGATTGTTCGTCGTTATGGCGATTTGACGGCAACCATTGCCGACGCGGTGGTGGGCAGGATCTCCTCGGTGCTTGACCGCAAGATGAATGCGGCCGGCGAGAGCACCCTGGGTTCTGTGATTGCCGACGCCTTTCTGGCTGGCACATCGGACAGCAGCTACGGTGCGAAAGCGGCGCAGATTGCATTGACCAACAAGGGCGGCATCCGTAGCGACCTGAGCAGCAGCCTCACAGTCACTTTTGGCCAGCTTTTCAGTGTCATGCCCTTCAACAACAACCTGATCACCATGGACCTGACCGGCCAGCAGTTGCTGCGACTTCTGGAGCAGCAATGGGAACAACCGCAAGTGGCGGGTGGTCGCATCATGTCCGTCTCAAGCGGCTTCAGCTACACATGGGATGCCAGTCAACCCGAAGGTGCCGCTCCGGGAACCGGGCACCGCGTCGTCCCAGGCTCCATGAAGCTCCATGGCGAGCCCATCGACATGGGCAGGAGCTACCGAGTCACCGTCAGTGATTTCATGGCCACGGGTGGAGACAACTACACGGTCCTCAAGCAGGGCCGCAATCTGCAAACCGGTGAACTTGACTCGGTCGTGGCGAAGCTCTACTTCCGCGTCAGGGGCGTCGTCAACCCACCGACGCTGGACCGAATCACGCGCGTAAACTAGGGTTCTCAGGGCTTTGCGGGCAGCTGAAAAGACTGCAGCGCGGCGCGCAACTGGGGCAATGCCGCCTGCATGGCGCTGCGACCCGCCTCGATCGAGCGACGCCTCGCACTGAAATCGGAACTGCCGACCCCCGCCAGCGCGGGTCGCACCACGATGTCAGCGTCACGCAGTTCGAAGTTGTTGATGCTTTTGCCCATGATGGAAAACGTCTGCAACAGGACTTGAAGCGTGTCGCTGGCGGCATTGCTTTCCGGTGGACTGGAAATGTCAACGGCGACGATCAGTTCTGCCCCCATTTGACGCGCATAGCGCACTGGAACCGGGGACACCAGACCGCCATCCACATAGTCGCGCCCAGCAACCCTGACTGGCTGGAAGATTGCCGGTACGGCACTCGACGCTCGCACCGCAGTGGCAGTATCGCCGCGTTGAAACAGCACGCCCTGACCACTGTTCAGGTCAGTGGCGACGATACCCAGGGGTAATGGCATGTTTTCGATCAGCCGACCATTGACCTGGGTGCTGACATAGCGGGCCAGTGCCTCGCCGCGCAACATGCCCCGGCTGAAAATCGGCAAGGTCCAGTCCGCAAAGGTGGCCTCCTCCATGGTGTCGGCCAGCTGCTGCAGTTGGGCACCCGTCCTGCCGCTGGCAAAAAATGCGGCGACAACGCTTCCGGCAGATGTTCCGACCACCAACGCCGGGCGAATTCCGGCCTCTTCGAGCACCTGGATCACTCCGATGTGGGCAAACCCGCGTGCTGCGCCGCCACCCAGTGCGAGCCCGATCCTGGGGGGTTTCCTCGGAACCGGCTGTAAGGCGGGAACATCAGGCGCAGGCGCTGTGACAGGTGCCACAGCGCAGCCTCCGAGCAGGAGCAGCAGCAACGTCAGCCAGACCGCCAGCGGCTGCTTGAGAGAGCGCACCGACTTCAATTCAGGTTTGGCCTGCCGCAAGTTCCTGGGGTTCGGGCTTGGCGCGCCCTTCCTTCTTTGGCAGTGGCTGAATGTCGAGCAGAACCTCGGTCTTGCTCTCATCCTGGTCATCCACATCGACCGTCAGGCGGCCACCATCGATGAGACGACCAAACAGCAGTTCATCGGCCAGGGCACGGCGAATCGTGTCCTGAATCAGCCGCTGCATCGGACGCGCACCCATCAGTGGATCAAAACCCTTCTTGGCCAGATGCTTGCGCAGCTTGTCGGTAAAGGTCACATCCACTTTCTTGTCGGCCAGTTGCGCTTCCAGTTGAAGCAGGAACTTGTCGACAACGCGCATGATGACGACCTCGTCGAGCGCCTTGAAGCTCACCACGGCATCGAGCCGATTGCGGAACTCAGGCGTAAACAGGCGCTTGATGTCTGCCATCTCGTCGCCGACCTGGCGCTCGTTGGTAAAGCCCATGACAGACTTGTTCAGGGCCTCGGCACCCGCGTTGGTGGTCATGATGATGATGACGTTGCGGAAATCAGCCTTGCGTCCGTTGTTGTCGGTCAGTGTGCCATGGTCCATCACCTGCAGCAGCACATTGAAGATGTCCGGATGCGCCTTCTCGATCTCGTCGAGCAGCAACACGCAGTGCGGCTTCTTGGTCACGGCCTCGGTCAGAAGCCCCCCCTGGTCAAAGCCGACGTAGCCGGGTGGCGCGCCTATCAGGCGGCTGACCGCATGGCGCTCCATGTACTCGCTCATGTCAAAGCGAATCAGCTCAATGCCCATGATGTAAGCCAGTTGCTTGGCGGCCTCGGTCTTGCCAACGCCGGTGGGGCCGCTGAACAGGAAGGAGCCAATCGGCTTGTCGCCCTTGCCCAAGCCGGAGCGCGCCATCTTGACGGCCGAAGCCAGCATGTCAATCGCCTTGTCCTGCCCGAAGACGACGTTCTTCAGATCACGA
>CAIQVX010000147.1 GCA_903875275.1 uncultured beta proteobacterium
AAGAAGGCACTGATTCCACTGGGAATTTTTGCCGTCCTGGTGGTTTTTCTGGCGATTGGCCTGACCCGCGACCCGCACGAAATTCCCTCGCCCCTGATCGGCAAGCCGGCACCGGCCTTTACCGCACCCAGGCTGCAGAGTCCCGACCAGAAGTTCTCTGGCAAAGACATGCTGGGCAAAGTCTGGCTGCTCAATACCTGGGCATCCTGGTGTGTCGCCTGTCGCCAGGAACACCCGATCCTGATGGAGTTTGCCAAGACCAAGACGATTCCCGTGGTGGGAATTGATTACAAGGATCAGGACAGCGAGGGCCTGAAATGGCTGGCACGCTATGGCGATCCTTACGACCTCTCGATTACCGACCGGGATGGCCGCATTGGTATTGACTTTGGCGTCTATGGCGTACCCGAGAGCTTTCTGATCGACAAGCAGGGCATCATCCGCTACAAGCAGATTGGTCCCGTGACCGAAGAGGCCCTGCGCGACAAGATTCTGCCGATGGTGCGGGAGCTGCAAAAATGAAATACTGGCTGGCCCTGATTCTGGCGCTGCAATGCGCCTTCTCAAGTTTCGCCGGCGAGGCGATCCCGCTGGCAGAAGACCCGGTGGTGGAGCAGCGCATGATTGCCATCTCGGAGGAACTGCGCTGCCTGGTTTGCCAGAATGAGTCGCTCGCTGGATCGCGCGCCGATCTGGCGATGGATTTGCGCCGAGAACTGCGCACACTGGTCAAGGCCAACAAGTCCGATGCCGAGATCATGGAGTACATGGTCAGCCGCTACGGCGACTTTGTGCGCTACCGGCCACCGGTCAAGCCGCTGACCTGGATGCTCTGGTTTGGTCCATTTTTTTTGCTGATTGGCGCCCTTTACTTTCTGGTTCGTCTGGTCCGGCGTAACCAGGGCAACAGCGCCGCGCCGATGCTGGACGCAGCGCAGCGCCGAAAAGCACAGTCCCTTCTCCAAGATACGGAACTTCCCCCATGACTGTTTTTATCGCCATCGCCATCCTTCTGACGCTGCTGGCGCTCGCCTGGTTGGTGCGCCCCCTTCTCTGGCCTGCCAAGGCTGGCGGAGTTTCAAGCCAGGGTCTGAATGCCTCGATTTACCGGGATCAGATCGAGGGACTGGAGCGTGATCTTGCACGGGGTGTGATCAGCGCAGCCGAGTTGGAAGCCGGACGCGACGAGTTGCAACTTCGTCTGCTGGACGATACCGAGGGTCTGTCAACTGTGCCATCCCAGCCCAAGGACAGTTTCCTGACCGGTCGACTCACCGCCGCACTGATCGCGCTGCTGTTGCCACTGGGAGCCGCCGGCATGTACTGGTGGCTGGGCTCTCCCGCCTCCATTGATCCGATAGCCACGCAAAAGGCCAACAACGACCAGGTGGCCAGCATGGTCGACGCGCTCGCCGCGCGGCTGAAGGCCAATCCCGACAACCCCAAGGGCTGGGCGATGTTGGCGCGTTCCTACAAAGTCATGGGGCGTTTTGCAGAAGCCGAACAGGCCTTCCTGAAAGCCGGTGACCTGGTCAACAACGAGCCTGACCTGCTGGTTGACTACGCCGACCTGCTGGCGGTGCGCGGCAACAACAACATTGAAGGCAAGCCGCTGGAGCTTGTGAACAAAGCCTTGAGTTTGAACCCGCAGCACCCGATGGGCTTGATGATGTCCGGCGTTGCCGCGTACCGTCGCAACGATTTCAAGTTTGCCGTGGCGCAATGGGAGAAACTGCTGCTGGTGCTCGATCCGGGATCACCCGACGCCCAGCAGGTTGAGGCAGACATCGCCGAAGCGCGCAGCAAGGCCGGTCTGCCCGCTGCCGCGGCTGCAAAGCCTGCCGGTGCGCAGCCTGATGCGACCAAGCAGGCGTCAGTGGACCCGGCAGCCGCTGGCGGCGCCATGACACCTGAAAAAATCAACCAGATGATTGACGGTCTGGCTGCCAAACTGAAGGCCAATCCGTCAGATCTGGCGGGCTGGGCGCGTCTGGCCGGTGCCTACAAGGTGCAGGGTCGTCTGCCGGAAGCGGAACAGGCCTTCGAGAAGGCAGGCAAACTGGTCGATGGCGACGCGGGTCTTCTGACCCAGTACGCTGACCTGCTGGCCATGCGCACGAACACGCTGGAGGGCCGCCCGCTGACGCTGATCAACAAGGCGCTCACGCTCAACCCCACACACCCGATGGCCCTGATGCTGGCCGGCTCCGCTGCCTACCGCCGCGCCGACTTCAAGCAGGCCATCAGTCACTGGGAAAAGGTCCTGACAGTGCTGCCGCCGGGATCGCGCGACGCAGCCCAGGTGGAGGCCGAAATCGCCGATGCGCGCAGCAAGGCTGGCCTGGGCCTGCAACTCAAGGCCAAGCCCTGAGTCGGCCCCGGCGCCGCCTTACACCATCCTGCTGAGCTGGCAGCCGAATTCCTCGACCGCCAGCCAGTCCGTGAATTCAACCACGACCGTGGGATCGGTGGGTCCCTTGGTGATCAACATGATGAACCGGATCATCTGGCGGTCAATAAAGCGGTAGCGCGGGTAATCGAGTTTTCCGGCGAAGACCCCCAGCAGCTTCGGTTTCCAGCTGATGGTGCGCAGAAACTTGAGCAGATAGGGGTTGTTCTCGGGCCTGTTCTTGTTGGGCTTGCGCGCCACAATATTCACAGTGAAAAACGCGTTGGGTCTGCTTTCCAGCAGCGTCTGATGCTGCGCAATGAACTGCGCCACCTCCGGCTGATGCTTGCCGTAGCGGATGCTGGCGCCGATGACAATGCTGTCAAACGTCGCCAGATCGAGCGCGCCAGCCTGCGACAGAGGCACAACCGCCGCAGTATGCCCCTTTTGCTCAATGACCTGTCGCAAGCGTTCGCAAATGCGCGGGGTATGTCCGTCCGTGGTTGAATACGCCAGAAGAATGCTGCTCATCGGCCAGGTCCGGCGGGCGCATCGTCGTCGAGGTTGACAGCCTTGTATTTGCTGGCCAACTGCTGTTGGGTCGCATCCGGCACTGGCGCATAGTGCGAAAACTCGATGCTGTAGGAGCCTTCGCCCGCGGTCAGTGACTTCAGGCGCCCCTGGTAGTCGCCGATTTCTGCCAGAGGAATCAGGCCGCTGATCGCCACGGCCCCATTCGGCCGCGGCTGCGTGCCGGTGACGTGACCACGCTTGCTGGCCAGATCTCCCGTCAAGTCGCCAATTGTGGCTTCGGGCGCGAGCACCTCGATGTTGACCAAAGGCTCCAGCACAATCGGACGCGCCTGACGCACAGCCTCGATGGTTGCCTTGCGCCCGGCCGACGTGAAAGCAATGTCCTTGCCATCCACCGGATGGGTCTTGCCGTCGTGCACGATCACGCGCAGATCGTGCACGGGGTACCCGGCCACCACGCCTTCGGCCAGAGCCTGGCGCACACCTTTTTCCACGGCCGCCATGAAAACACCCGGGATGACACCCCCCTTGACAATGTCGACAAACTCAAAGCCCGAACCACGCGGCAAGGGTTCGACGCGCAGCATGACCTCGCCAAACTGGCCAGCGCCACCGCTTTGCTTCTTGTGCCGGCAATGTCCTTCGGCGTTACCCATGATGGTCTCGCGGTAAGCGATCTGCGGCGGACTGGTGTCGAGCTCAAGCTTGTACTGCTGCAGCATGCGCGAGAGCTTGGCTCGCAGGTGCATGTCCCCCAGACCCCGAATCACCGTTTCATTGGTGCTCGGGTGACGCTCCACCTTGAAGCAGGGATCTTCGAGTTCGAGCTTGTGCAGAATGTCAAACAGCCGCTGCTCATCGCCCTTGCGCCGCGTCTGCACCGCCAGACCGTGCATGGGCAGCGGGAAAGCCAGCGGTTTGAGGTGAATGTGGTCTTCATCGTGGGAATCGTGCAGCACACAGTCGAATTCAATCTCGTCGACCTTGGCCACGGCACCAATGTCACCCGGCACCAGATCCGCAACTTCAACGTGGTCCTTGCCCTGCAGGCGATACAGGTGGGTCACCTTGAAGGGCCTCTTGGCAGACCCGACATACAACTGCGCGTCACGCCGGATGGTTCCCTGGTGCACCCGGAAAACACTGAGTTTTCCAATAAAAGGGTCAATCACAATCTTGAATACATGCGCCAGAACGTGCAGGGCGTCATCAGGCTGTGCCTGAAAAGCCTGTGGCTCAGCGCCGGGCTCGGTCCGGTAAAACGGTGGCGGATTGCCCTCAGCCGGATTCGGTGCCAGGCGCGCCAGCGCATCCAGCAATTGCGGTACACCGGCACCGGTGCGTGCTGACACGAACAGGATAGGAATCAGATGACCAGCGCGCAAAGCACGCTCGAAAGGTTCGTGAAGTTGCTCCAGCGTCGGGTCAGCACCGGTTTCCAGGTAACTCGCCATCAGGCTGTCGTCTTCCTCCACGATCTGGTCAATCAGTGCGCGATGCGCAGCAGCCACCGAAGCAAAGTCGCTGTCACCGTCATCGTGACCGAGCAATTCCACAACATCCTGACCGTTGTGTGTTGGCAAGTCCAGTAGCAGACACTGTTTGCCAAAGCGCTCCCGGATCTCGTTGACCAGCGCCGGCAGATCCACGTTGTCAGCGTCAATCTTATTGATCACGATCATGCGGCACAGACCACGCTCACCCGCCAGTGAAAACATGCGTTCGGTCGCCAGTTCGATACCGGTCTGGGCGTTGATGACAACCAGAGCGCTGTCCACCGCCGCCAATGCACCCATGGACTGACCGGAAAAGTCAGGAAAGCCGGGCGTATCAATCAGATGAACCTGGGTGCCCTCCCATTGAAAACCTACCACCGAGGCTTGCAGGGAGTGCCCCAGTTCCTTTTCGATCGGATCGAAGTCGCAAACCGTGTTGCCCTTCTCGATTGATCCCCGACTCTTGATCGCTCCACTGGCCGCCAGCAGGCTCTCGGCCAATGTGGTCTTGCCAACGGCACCATGACCAACCAGTGCAACGCTGCGAATATGGGTACTGCGTGTCTGACTCATAAATGAACCTTGTCTTTATCAAATTGCAATTTCGTACATACATCTTACTGGACAAAATGGACCGCCTAACGACTCCGTCCGGCCCTGTATTTTCCGCTTGCAGCGCCTATCACGCCATCGGCCCGGGCCAGCCGGGCCAGCGCTTTGGCAGCGTGCGCATGGGTGATCGCCAACCCGAGCGCGTCGGCGGCATCCGTGCCTGGCAAACCGGGCAGTGCAAGCAACCGGCGCACCATCTCCTGCACCTGCGTCTTGTCGGCTCGGCCGTACCCTACCACCGCTTGTTTCATCTGCAGTGCCGTGTATTCGGCAACCGGCAGATCCAGCGACACCAGAGCGGTCACGCAAGCCCCGCGCGCCTGACCCAGCAGCAGAGTCGATTGCGGGTTGACGTTGACAAAGACAATCTCGACCGATGCGCAATCCGGTTGATAGCGTTCAATGACCTGGCGAACCCCGTCAAACAGCACTTTCAGACGCGCCGGCAACTGGCTTTTTTCGAGATGAACGGTGCTGATGGTGCCACTGGCTACGTAAATCAGGTCCGCGCCCTGCACTTCAATCACACCAAAGCCGGTAGTACGAAGTCCCGGGTCAATTCCAAGGACTTTCATCCGTCTACAGCCCGAAGTACCAACGCACCGAGTGAAAGAAGACCGGCGCCGCAAAGCACAGCGCATCAACCCGGTCGAGCAGGCCACCAGCGCCCGTCACCGCCGTGCCCTGCCCCCGCCAGATCGGTATGCCACGGTCCCGCTTGAGCGCCTTCATCACCAGATGTCCGAAAGATCCGGCGACACAGGCGATGAAGGACAGCGCAAACGCCTGCCCGGGCACAAAGGGCGTGATACCTGCCAGCAGGGCGCCCAGCAGGCTGCCCACGAGGATGCCGATCCACCAACTGGGCCAGTTGAAACTCTGGCTGATAGCCGGCGCGACGGGCGGCTTGCGCAGGCGGCGCGAAGCAAGGTGCTGTGCAATCATGCTGGTCTGCACGACCAGCACCAGGAAGAAGACGAGAAACGCGTTCTTCTTGTCGTAGTGAGGAAAGTCCAGCAAAAGCAAGGCCGGCACGTGGCTCATACCGTAAATGCAGACCATGATTCCCCACTGCAGTTTGGCATTGCGTTCCAGGAAACGCTGCGGATCGTCCGCCAGCGCACTGACCACAGGTATGGCGAGAAAAACGTAGACCGGAATGAAGACCGTGAACAAATTGAACAATTCGGCCCCGACCAGCACATACTGGACTGGCAGCACGACGAAAAAAGCCAGCACCAGACTGCGATGATCACCGCGGCGCGTCGGCGACAGGGTCATGAATTCGCGCAATGCAAAAAATGACACCCAGGCAAACAGCGTCAGCGCCACCCAGTCACCCGTCAGCCAACCTACCCAGAACACCAGCATCACCAGCCAGCTGGTCTTGAGAATCCCTTCAAAATTGCGCAAATCGCTGCGCTGACGCTCGGCACGGTGACTGTCACCGAATTCGCGCATCGACAACAGCACCGCCACCCCGCTTGCCAGAAGCAGGATGCCGAAGACAATGGTGAAGAGTGCCCCCACCTGTTGGGCCGCGCTGAGATTTTTCAAAGCCTGGTACATGATGATCAGACCTCTCGCAAGGCCATTACGGCGTTGCGGGCACGGTCCAGAAAAGCCAAGCGGTCTTCACCCTCCTGCAAATGCAGCGGCGCGCCGAAAGTCACTGAACACAGTACAGGGACTGGCACCACTTCGCCCTTGGGCATGACACGCTGCACATTGTTGATCCACGCCGGGATCAGTTCCACATCCGGAAACTTCGCTGCCAGGTTGTACAAGCCGGCTTTGAAGGCCTGCGGTTCGTCCTTGTTGCCGCGCGTACCCTCAGGGAACAGGATGATGGAGTCGCCATGTTCGAGCGCCTCAAACAGCGGTTCCAGTGGATCTTCATCGGCGTTGCGCTCGCGCGATACATAAATGACGTTGAAAACGGCTGTAGTAATCCACTGCTTGAACGCGGTCCTGGTCCAGTAGTCCCTGGCCGCGATGGCGCGGGTTGTGGAGCGCAATTCCTTGGGCAGAGCGGCCCAGATCATGACCAGGTCAGCATGACTTTGATGATTGGCAAAATAAATGCGCTGCTCGGCCTTGGGCGGACACCCGTACCAGCGGGCCTGGGAACCCGTCAGAACACGGATCAACCCGAGCAGGAAGTAACTCATCAGCTTGGCACGCATAC
>CAIQVX010000148.1 GCA_903875275.1 uncultured beta proteobacterium
CAGGCCATGCTGCGCGTACTGGCACGCGAAGACGTGAACCGGGACCTGTTTGCCGACCCCCAGCAGAGCTACGCCCAGGCCGTGCAGTTTTACAAGCATGACGTGGACTGGAGCAACCGCATGATTTTGGGCGACAACTTGGCTTTGGCGGAGTGCGGAGCAGGTGCATGAAGTTCTGGGTGGGAACAACTGATTCGCGCTGGTTTGAGTTCTTGGCACAGCGGCACTTGGACGAGGTGAACTTCTGGCAGCCATCTGTGCGACCCGCGTTCGAAAACGCACCCAGCGGTATGCCGTTCGTGTTCAAGGTGAAACGTCCTCACAACCACATTGCTGGCGCTGGGTACTTTGTCGCGCGCAGCGTATTGCCTATCGAACTGGCCTGGGAGATTTTTGGCCAGAAGAACGGCGCAGCTTCGCTCGCAGAACTGCGTGAGTTGCTTGGGCCGCTCGCTGGCCGTGGAGCACCGCTTACACAGATCAGCTGTCAGGTCATCGCCAACCCGGTATTCTTCGAAGAACGAGACTGGCTGTCGGATCCGCCTGGCTGGTCGTCAAACATCGTCCGAGGCAAAATGTACAGGACCGAGGAACCAGATGGAGCCACCATCTGGGCGCATGTGCAGCCGCTGCTCGCCCACGGCATCGAGGTCCAAGGGCTGAGTTCAAATTCCAGCGCCCTGGTCGCGAATGATCCGCCGGCAAGGTACGGAGATCCCATCCTAGTGCGACCCCGGCTCGGCCAAGGGTCATTCCGAGTCGTTGTCACCGAGGCCTATCGTCGCAAATGCGCGATCACCGGCGAAAGTACTCTGATGGCATTGGAGGCCGCCCATATCGTGCCTTACGCAGAAGCGGGCGCGCACGACGTGCGCAACGGCTTGCTGCTTCGTGCCGACTTCCATCGCCTCTTTGACGCGGGTCTCGTGTCCGTTGCACCTGACTTGACGATCCGCGTCAGCCCACGTATCCACGAAGCTTGGTTCAATGGCAAGGCTTACTATCGGATGGATGGTCAGCCGCTGACCGTAACACCAACTCGGCCGGAATTTCGCCCTGATCCAGACCGACTTCAATGGCACCTCAAGAACAAGTTTCAGTCATGATGCATTTACCAGAAGAACTTATCCAACGCCTGTTAGTGTTCCGGGCGGAGCGAGATTGGGAGCAGTTTCACAATGCCCGCAGCCTTGCTGCCGCGCTATCGGTGGAGGCCTCGGAGTTGCTGGAGCACTTCATTTGGGCCAAAGACGCCGAAGTGACCGATATCGTTGACAGGCGACGCGACGAAATCGAAGCAGAGCTTGCTGATGTCGGTATCCTGCTCGCCTACTTGTGCCATGATCTTGGTGTCGATCTGGCGGATGCTGTGTCCCGGAAGATCTCAGTGAATGCTGTCAAATACCCAGTGGAGAAGTCACGGGGCACAGCAGAGAAATACACGCGCCTTTAGCGAAGGGACAGATTGAGTAATGCGATGGCGTGGCTTCGATCATGCGCCGTTCGCCTAGCGAAGAATCCCTGAGAGCTGAGTCCCCGGAAGTCCATCTGCTCAACACCATTGCGTGGGCTTCAGATCACTGCAATGCTTATGATGTAGCCGCTTACAATCACAACGTAACGTTTATCCCCCTGGCGGTTTCGACCCCAGGCGCGAGGGCATCCAGGCGCAAGTCTAGATGCCCTCTGTTTTATTAATCAGCCCCGGGACGAAGCGTGACGATGCGAAGGAATATTTGCATTGACTGCTTCAACCTGAATTACGGTGCTTGTAACGTCACGCCGCCTTCACTTTCAGCCGCCACGCGTGCAGCAGCGGCTCGGTGTAGCCGCTGGGTTGCGCCAGGCCCTTGAAGACCAGATCACTCGCTGCCTGGAAAGCCATCGAGGTCTTGAAGTTGCCGGCCATGTTTTTGTACAGCGAGTCGCCGGCGTTTTGTTTGTCCACCACGGCGGCCATGCGTTGCAGCGTTTCTTTCACCTGTGCCTTTGTCACCACGCTATGGTGCAGCCAGTTGGCGATGTGCTGGCTGCTGATGC
>CAIQVX010000149.1 GCA_903875275.1 uncultured beta proteobacterium
CAGTACACCGCAACCAGCATGATCGGCATGATCGCGCTGGCCGGCATCATCGTGCGCAACTCGATCCTGCTGGTGGACTTCATCAACCTGCAGGTCAAAGAAGGCGTACCCTTCAAGCGCGCCATCGTGCACTCGGCCATTACCCGTGCCCAGCCCATCATGCTGACCGGCCTGGCTGCCATGCTCGGTGCCTTCTTCATTCTGGATGACCCGATCTTCAATGGTCTGGCAATCTCGCTGATCTTTGGCATCTTTGTCTCGACCATCCTGACCCTGGTCGTGATTCCAACGCTGTATTACGTGGCCTACCGCAAGCAGTACGAGCCTGCGGCGGCCACCTGAGTTTCACCTCTCCCTTTGTTCATTTCTCTAAGGAAAATTATCATGACATCCTGGCAAGCCGTACGCGTCGTCGCAGGCACTTTCATTCTTCTGTCGCTGGCCCTGGGCATCCCCGGCAGCCCGATCTTCATGAGCCAATGGTGGCTCGCCTTTACCGCCTTTGTCGGCGTCAACCTGCTGCAAAGCGGAATCACCAAATGGTGTCTGATGGAAACCATCATGAGCAAAATCGGTCTGCGTCAAGGCAACTGATCAAGGAGGAAACATGCAACTGGTCTGCCCTCATTGCGGCACCAAGAACCGCGTTCCGCCTGAAAAGCTCAACCACGAGCTGGCCTGCGGCCGCTGTGGCAAGGACCTGATGGCTGACGCTCCAGTGGCGCTGGGCGATCAGGCCTTGCCAGCTTTTCTGGCGGGCACGGAACTGCCGGTGGTGGTGGACTTCTGGGCCGACTGGTGCGGCCCCTGCAAGATGATGGCACCGCAGTTCGTCATCGCGGCGCGCCAGATGCCGCGGGTACGTTTCGTCAAGGTCGACACCGAAGCCTCGCCACAAGCCAGTGCGCGCTACGCCATCCGAAGCATCCCGACACTGATTCTGTTTGAGCGCGGACAGGAAGCGGCACGCCTCTCGGGTGCCCTCTCGGCCGCGGAACTCCAACGATGGATTGAGTCCAACTTAAAAGGGGTCACGTCGTGATCGCAACACTCAGACAATTCGCTGCAGCAGCGACGCTGCTCAGCACTTTATCGGCCCAGGCCATGGATCTGATGGAGGCCTGGCAGGCAACGCGCCAGCACGATCCGCAGTCAGCCGTATCACAGGCCGCGCGCCAGGCGGGGGAAAGCCGCCGCACGCAAGCTGCGTCGCTATGGCGCCCGGCCGTCATGCTCAGCGCCAGTGCAGGACGCATGACGGGCGAGACAGAAATGACGGGTGCGCATTTTTCCGCACCGGGTCTGGGCCAGTCTGACGGAGTCGGCTTCGCCACCTCGGTCAACAACGGCACTTCAACGCGCTGGACACTCAGTGCGCGTCAGCCTTTGTTCAATCTGGAACGCAAAGCCCAAAGCCGGCAACTGGAAATAGCCGCCGATGTGGCGGAGCTGGAGTGGCAGGCCGCCCAGCAAGACCTGATGCTGCAAACAACGCAGCGCTATTTTGATGTGCTGTTGGTGAGCAACAAACTGGACTTGCTGCGCCAGCAGCAGAAAGCGGTCGAGCTCGCGCTGACCGAAGCGAAAGATCGTTTTGCCCTGGGCGACAAGCCCATCACCGACACCCACGAAGCCTCAGCCCGCGCCCATGCGCTGCGCGCACAGGTGCTGGCCACACAGGACGAACTCTCTTTGGTGCAATCTGCCTTGGCCGACGCCACCGGCATTGCCAACCCGGCACTGCAGAGCCTTGCCGGCAACGCGAATGTGCTCCCGACCCATCTGCAGTCGCTGACGCACTGGCTGGCTGAAGTGTCCGAAAAAAATCCGCAACTGCGCATGCAGGGCGCCGCGGTGCTGGCAGCGCAGCAGGAAGTCAGCAAATACAGCAAGGCCGCCGCGACCACGCTGGACCTGGTGGCACAGGCCGGGCGTGATCAACTCAGCGGCAGCGGCAACTTTGGCTCGGCCAGCAATACGGCAAGCCAGCAGATGATCGGCCTGCAACTCAATCTGCCTCTGTACACCGGAGGCTACCGCAATGCCAAGCAGGACGAAGCGCTGCGTCTGCAGGACAAGGCGTCCGCTGAGTTGGAACGTGCAAAGCAGCAAATCAGCCAGCAAACCCGTGCCGCCTGGCTGGCACTGCAAACCGGCAGTGCCCGTTTGTTGGCTCTGACAGAGTCTCACAAGGCCAGTGCCGCCCGACTCGATGCCACACGCCTTGGTCGCCAGGTGGGCGACCGCACCACGCTCGACCTGTTGCAGGCCGAGACCGACGCCAGCAGCGCCACGCTGGCGCTGCTGCAGGCACGCATCGAGTTGCTGATCAAGCAGTTGCGTCTGCAGGCGCTGGCCGGACAACTCAACGAGCCGGCGCTGCAATCGGTCAACGCGCTGTTGCAGCGCTGAACATCCCCCATCTCAACGGGAGCATCTCATGAGTGAAAAATCCATTACGGTTGAACTGACGCAGCAGCAGGACTACCGCTTCGACATCAGCTTTGGTGCAGGCATCCCTGTGCTCACGGGGGACGAGCCGGCACCACTGGGCACCGGTCAAGGTCCCTCCCCGGTTCAACTGCTGTGCGCTGCCGTTGGCAACTGCCTGAGTGACTCGCTGCTCTTTGCCCTGCGCAAGTTCAAGCAGGCACCCGACCCGATTCGCTGCAGTGTAGAGGCCAGTGTCGGACGCAATGCCGACGCAAGGATGCGCGTGCTGCAGATGACGGCCACACTCACGCTGGGAGTGCAGGCTACCCAGCTGGAGCATCTGGACCGGGTTCTGTCGCAATTCGAGGCGTTCTGCACAGTGACGCAAAGTGTCGGCCAGGGTATTCCCATTGCCGTGCAAGTGTTTGACGCCGCCGGTGTCCGATTGAAGTAGCGAAAGCCCAAGACCATGGCGTCACACCACGCGACACCCCTCAAGTTCCTGGCCCCAGGCTGGTTTTCCGTGGTCATGGGGCTGTCCGGCCTGACGCTGGCCTGGGTACGCGCGGTTCCTTATGCTGGCGACAGTGCGCTGGCAGTGGCGTGGGTGCTCGGAATCAGTGCCGCCCTGGTCATGGCCTTGCTGCTCGCTCTTTCCCTTTTGCGGGGTCTTCGCCACCCTCAGTCCCTTCGGGAAGACCTGCAGCATCCGGTACGCCATGTTTTCGTTGCCACGGTACCGGTTTCGCTGATTCTTCTGGGCACGGTTGCACATGCCCTGAGCGGCTCCTCGGCGCTGGCCCGGACGATCTGGATGATCGGCTCTGCGTCGCAGGTTCTTGTCACCGTTTGGGTCCTCTCGCGCTGGATGACTGCCGGCGAGAGCGGCAAGGCGTCAGCGTCTTTCTGGACCGGCATCACCCCAGCGCTGTTGATCGCCGTGGTGGGCAATGTCGTGGTGCCCCTGGCCGGGGTTCGAATGGGCTTTCCCGAGTGGGCGGCAGCGCAATTTGGCGTGGGCCTGTTCTTCTGGCTCGTTGTGTTGACGCTGATATTTGTCCGATTGGGACAGCACGGACTGTGGCCCGAAAGATTGTTGCCCGCGACTTTCATCACGGTCGCCCCGCCTTCCGTCATCGGGCTGGCCGCGTTGCAGCTCGGCGCACCGGTTCTGGTCTCCTGGATGGCTTGGGGCATTGCCGTGTTCTTCCTGTTCTGGTCTGGCAGCATGATCCGGCGTTTACGTTCCACGTCCTTTTCTGTGACCTTTTGGGCGCTATCGTTCCCGCTGGCATCGCTGACTGCGCTGACGCTTCGCCTTTCTGAAAACTCAGACGGCTGGTTCGGGGTCCTGGGCATGCTGATGCTGTGGCTGACCTCCCTGCTGGTGACTCTGCTGCTGCTGGGAACCCTGAAAGGTCTGCTCAATGGAACGCTGTTGCTCCCCGAGCCCGGGCCTGTCAGCGCGCCTGCTGCATCGACCCACGGTACCCGCGTCTGAACGTTAATAAAGTGTTGTTGTGAAATTCATGGAATAAAAGCGGCTCCGCGCTCGTATACCGCTATGGAACCGTCTCAACAACCCAAGGAATATCCTATGACCTTCAATAAAGCCCTTCTTTCCCTCGTCCTGCTTGGCAGCATGGCGGCTTGTTCCACGATGCAGGGTGGTGTTGCCGGCCCGGCCAAATTCACCGATGGCGTACTGACGGGAAACAATGGCATGACCCTCTACACCTTCGACAAGGACGCGGTCGGCAAGAGCGCCTGCAACGGCCCGTGTGCGACCAACTGGCCGCCGTTGCTGGCGATGGAGGGTGCAACTGCCAGCGGCGATTACAGCATCATCGCGCGGGATGATGGCAAGAAGCAATGGGCGCTCAAGGGCAAGCCACTGTACTTCTGGGCCAAGGACCAAAAGCCTGGCGACAAGACAGGCGATGGTTTTCTTAACAACAGCTGGCACATTGTGAAACTCTGATCCCGGGTGGACAAGCACGCGATCCTTGCCGAACTGCCACGCCTGCGCCGCTACGCGCGGGCGATGGTCGGCGATCGCGCAGCTGCCGACGACCTGGTGCAGGACACACTGGAGCGCGCCTGGTCGCAACTGGCGCAGTGGCGAGCCGGCAGCAGCCTGCGCCCCTGGTTACTTAGCATCATGCACAACCTGCGCATCGATCAACTCCGTCGCCCCGGTCTGTCCATCAGCCCGATGGACGACGCTGACATGGAAGTGCCCACCCGCGCCACCCAGACCGACCGCCTGGAAGTCAGGGATCTCGATCATGCCTTGTCGAGACTTCCTGAGGAGCAGCGCGCCGTGGTCCTGCTCGTTGCCCTGGAAGAAATGAGTTACAGCGAAGTCGCCAGCACTTTGGGAATCCCGACTGGCACCGTGATGTCCCGACTTGCCCGTGGGCGTGAACGCCTGCGGCAGATCATGGACGGTCAGCAGCCCATTTCCAGACTCAGGGTCGTGCAATGAACAAAGCCGTGATTACGGAAGCCGATCTGCATGCCTACGTTGACGGGCAGTTGCCGGTTGATCGGCTCCCGCAGATCGAAGCGCATCTTGCCAGTCGACCGCAGGAAGTTGAACGCCTTGCGTCGTATCGAGCGCAAAAGCTCGCCTTGCATGGGTTGTTTGATCCCGTGCTTGACGAACCGCTGCCGGAGCACTTGGCGCGACTTGCAGCGCAACCGTGGGCTGGTCGAGACTTTCAAGGCAGACGGTTTTTTTCACGCTGGTCAATGCAGCGGATTGCCGCAAGCCTTGTCCTCACGGTGGTCAGCGCAGCCGCTGGCTGGCTGGCCCACGATCAGTACGATCCGGTGAAGCAACTGGCGCAAACCTCGCCACTGGCACACCAGGCTGCGATTGCGCACGCGGTCTACAGCCCCGATGTACGACGCCCGGTGGAAATCAGTGCCGAACACGAAGACCAACTGGTCACCTGGCTGTCCAAGCGGCTGGGCACGCCGGTGCGCGCGCCCAAACTCGGCGCGCAGGGCTTTGAGCTGGTCGGTGGGCGGCTGCTGCCTGGCAGCAGCGGCCCAGTGGCACAGTTTATGTACCAGGATGCCAGTGGTCAGCGCCTCACGCTGTACGTCAGCAATCAGATTCCGGCAAACCAGGACACGGCCTTTCGCTTCTCCCAGGAAGGTCAGGTCAATGTCTTTTACTGGATCGATGGGAAATTTGGCTATGCGCTGTCAGCCGGCCTGGACAAGGGCACACTTGCACGCGTGGCCTCGACGGTGTACGACCAGATCAACCGGCGTTGAGAACCTGTCAGGAATGCGCATTTGAACGTCAATATCGGTCCTTTCGCTTTTCAGACCAGCCATCTGCTTTTGTTGGTATCCATGGTGATCGCCGCTGTCGTGGGTCATCTGGTTGGACGGCCTCAGCGCCTTGGCATCAGCAATGTGTTGATCGACATGCTGCTGGCGGCGATGCTGGCAGCACGCATAGTGTTTGTTGCGCTCTGGTTTGATCAGTACCGTGATGCCCCCTGGTCGGTCTTCGACATTCGTGATGGCGGCTTCAATTCATGGGCGGGCCTTGCCGCTGCGACCGCGGTGGCCATCTGGCACGCAGCAAGACACCCCGAGCTGCGCAAACCACTAAGTCTGGGCCTGCTCGCAGGCACGCTGGCCTGGACCCTGTCCGGTGCGCCCGGCATGCTTGGCATGAACGCCCAAATGGCTTTGCCGGCAGTCGAGCTGAAAACGCTCGCTGGAGGCACCACAAATCTGGCCGCGCTGTCCCACGGGAAACCGATGGTGGTCAACCTCTGGGCGACCTGGTGCCCGCCATGCCGTCGCGAAATGCCGGTGCTGGCGGAGGCGCAACTGCGCGAAACCGGAGTAATTTTTGTCTTCGTCAGTCAGGGGGATGATGCAGCCAAGGTTCAGCGCTACCTGAGTGGTTCTCAACTCAAACTGGAAAACGTCCTGATCGATGCCGGCAGCGAACTCGGCCGGGCCATCGGATCAACCGCCTTGCCGACCTCCCTGTTTTATGACGCGAGCGGACATTTGGTGAACAGCCACGTGGGCGCGCTGTCGACGGCCACGCTGGCCGACAAAATGGCTGCGCTTTATTTGCAAAAGGGCAATCCGATCGCCAGGTAGCGGCAATACGGGTGTCTGCTTACCCGCCATCGCGAACAACGCGACAGGATGCAATGTCAAACGACACTGCACCAATCGTCAGCGCGGTTTGATCGCGCAACCCCGCCGCAAAGTTCACGAACCGATGCACATCAGAGAAGTTGCTGACCAGTCCGAGGGACACACGGATCGCACCGGCGCTCTTGCCACCGCGGTCCTGCATGGCTTGCAGGAAGCGCTGCAGGTTGATGTCGGCACCTGCTTGGGCAAGGCCTGCACGCATGTCGTCTTCGCTCAGGGCTTCGGCAGTCTCACCGGCTCCCGGGTTGCAGAAGCAACCTGTGCGCAGCGAGATGTTCTCCTGAGCTGCCAGTTCTTCAACGCGGCGATAGTCCACAAGGTGACCCGTTGGATCGTACAGATTCAGCGTGACGGTGCCGCCGCGCTCGATCATGTCGGCCGGCCCATACAGGCGCACCAGCGGTCGACCGTTGCTGTGGCGCAATGCCAGTAGCTGCTTGATCAACCAGTCTGTCAGGCAATGGATTCGTGTTTGAATGGTCTGCATGCCTACCTTTTGCAGATACCTCAGCCCGATTTCCACGGCTGGAATGCTCAGGTAGTTCAGCGTGCCGTCTTCAAAGCCGGCTTCGCCGCTGGACAGCACGTGCATGCGACCCTGCACCGTCGCAAAGTTGACCGTGCCGCCACCAAACCACGGGCGGCGCAAGGACCCGAGCGTTTCATTGCGCACCAGCAGGCAGCCCACCCCGGTGGGATAGCCAAACATCTTGTAGAACGACATCACAACGAAGTCTGGCGACACCACCCGCAAGTCCAAGCGGTTGCCGGGAACAAAGGCAGCGGCGTCAAGCAAGACGTGCCATCCCGCAGCACGCGCCGAGGCAACCAGCGACAGTGGATGTTTGACGCCGGAAAAGTTCGACTGCGCCGGAAATGCCATCAGCCTCGGGCACCCGTAGTCAGCCTGAGCCAGCAATGCATCCATCGTTGTCATGTCAAGGCGAAGCTCAGGGCGGGTCAGAGGCGCATAGGTCACGCTCGCACCGCCCCTTTTTGCAAATTCTCGGATACCGTTGACTGAGTTGTGGTTGTCCGTGGTGAGTAACAGTCT
The DNA here is from genome assembly GCA_903875275.1 of uncultured beta proteobacterium. Classification (GTDB taxonomy): domain Bacteria; phylum Pseudomonadota; class Gammaproteobacteria; order Burkholderiales; family Burkholderiaceae_C; genus Rhodoferax. Next base: position 7,688 of record CAIQVX010000149.1, read on the forward strand.
CCCGCCCGGGCCAAACGGATACGCCTCGCCCACCAGTTTCAGTGCAGCCGAAGCATTCAGGGTGAAGATGGCCGTGTAGTCTGCGGCGCCATGGAAGTAGTCGAGCACGGCTGCACGGGCCTCCTCGACCCGGCGCGTCATTCTTGTGGAGCTGGGATTCACCGAATGCGGATTGCCAAGTACCTCCTCGTTGAGCATCCGCACATGCTCTTGCACCTGGGCGGCCGCGTGCAGACCGCCACCGGTGAAGTCCAGATAGACCTGGCCCTGGGCGTCGAGCCTGCCATAGTCGGATGCCCGCAACGCGTCCAAGGCATGGGTCTTTGCATAGCTTGGGTAGCTTTTCAGGAATTGATCAAGAGGTGTCATGACTTCAACTCAATGCTTGAATGCTCGTGTCACCACATTTTGTGCTTAACCCAGCAACTTGCTCCAGGTACCGATGTTATGAACCTTCTGGTATCCCTTGCTTCTTAACAACAGTTTTGCCATCCCGCTTCTTGTTCCGCTGGCGCAGCAAAGCACAACCGGGGAAGACTTCGGTATCTCACGGAGCCTGTTTCCCAATTCGTTGAGGGGAATGTTGATTGTTCCGGGAGCGTTCCCGTTTGCAAACTCCCCAGCGGATCTGACGTCAACAAGTGTTGCGCCGTTCCGTTTGAGTTCTGGCAACAAAGCAATGACTCTTCTTGAATTCCACCACTTGTACGCAAACCAAAGACTTAGAGCCACGAATGGCCAGTACTTTTCAAGAAGATTCAGAAAATCCACATCACCCCTTTGCTAGGCCCCAAAGCCTTCTGGCATCTGCAACGCCACCACCTCGCCACGCGCGGTTGCGACACCCTTGGCGTAAACCGTGCTTTCAACCACCACCTTGCGCCCTTTGATCTCCTTGATGCGGCCACGAATTTCCAGCACACCGTCGATCGGCGTGGGCTTCAGATAGTCCACATGCAAGGAGCCGGTAACAAAGCGAAAGGGTGGCAAGGTGTCCATCTCGCGACCATGGGCGCGGTACATGGCGGCGGCAGCGGTTCCCGTTCCGTGACAGTCGATCAACGAGGCAATCAGGCCGCCGTAGGCGAAGCCCGGAATCGCCGTATGGTAGGGCTCGGGGGTGAAGTGCGTGACGGTTTCTTCACCGTCCCAATAGGTCTTGATCCGGTGCCCATGGATGTTCTTGGAGCCGCAACCATAGCAGTGGGAGACGTTTTCTGGGTAGTAGTCCTGAAAGGCTTTCATGATTTCTCCGGGGATGAATTTTGAAGTTTGCTTGATCTGCTTTATATATCACTATATACTAATATGTAACGGTTACCGGGATTTTCCAATGTTCAGACCATCCATCCTTGCTACGCTTTTGCTGCCTTTAGCGATGGCAGTCCACGCCGAAGTGATCAACATCGACAACGCCGAACTGGCGCGACTCAGCGCGAGCGGCGCTGCAGTCATCGACATCCGCACCGCCCCCGAGTGGAAAGAAACTGGCGTTGTTTCGGGAAGCAAATTATTGACCTTCTTTGATGAGAAGGGACAGTCCGATCCAGCCCACTGGCTTGGCCAATTGAAGTCGCTGACCAAGCCGGGGCAGCCCGTTGTCCTGATTTGCCGCAGCGGCAACCGCTCCCGGACGGTGGCGCAGTTCATGTCGCAACAGGCTGGCTACAAGACGGTCTATAACGTGACTTCTGGCATCAACGTCTGGTCCAGGGAGGGTAGACCGGTGGTGCCATCAAACTCGCCCCTGGTCACCTGTGCTGCGGGCGCTGCGTGCTGAATCAAATCACCGACAGCGCAAGACACCAGTCGGCCCAGGCGCGTGCCTTGTCCTGAGGCGTGCGCAGCAAGTAGGCGGGCGGATAACTGACGATCACCGGGATACCCTGATAACGGTAGACCTGACCCCGAAGTTTGCCCAATGGCACCGCCGCGAGTTCGGGTTGGCTCAGTTGCAGCAAAGCCTGCGCCGCAAAACGCCCCATCGCCAGAATGACCCGGGGTTGCACCAGCGCCACTTCGCGCCGCAGGTAGTGTTCGCAGGTGGCAAGGTCCTGCGGCTGCGGGTTGCGCGCAGTGGAAGGTCGGCATTTGATGACATTGGTGACGTAAACGGTACCGGCAGCATCGGCCCCGCGGTGACGTCCGACCGCTTTGAGCATGTTGTCAAGCAACTGACCTGCCTGCCCGACAAACGGCAGTCCCAGGCGCTCCTCGTTGTCGTCCGGTGGTTCACCGAGCACCAGCCAGTCTGCCTGACGCTGCGCTGCCGAGGTGGAGAACACAGGCGCGCGTCGGCCCTGGCACTGGCTGCAAGCCTGGCACTGGGCCACGGCCTGCGCTAAAGCGTCCCATGGCATGGCCTCAATGCCGTCCGCCAGAGTTCCTGTCTGAGCCACCGGTGCGGGTGTTGGGCTTGCCGGCACCGCAGCGAGGGGTTGCGCCTTGGCCGTTGGCGCTGTGGGAGCGTCGCGCTCGGGCAGCCAGACGCGCACACCCATCTCCTGCAACATGGCACGCTGTCGGCTGTCAAGATCCAGGCTCATGGCTGTATTCTCACCCAGTTACAGACGCAGGTTCATGACCAGCGCATCTTCGCGCCCACCCTGCGCCGCCGGGTAGTAGGCCCTGCGCTCGCCGACCGTGCGAAAGCCGTGCGCCTGGTACACCTCCAGCGCACGCCGGTTGCCAGAGCGCACCTCCAGCCACAGCCACTGCGCACCCTGTCCGCGCGCCCACAAGGCCAGCGCGTCCAGCATCACCCGGGCCCAGCCACGCCGCTGGCAGGCGGGCGCCACCGTGATGTTGAGCAGATGCACTTCCTCAACCCCTTTCATGGCAACAAAGTAGCCCAGCAAGATCTCGCCAGCAAGCAGCAACTGCGCCTGGTAGCCAGCCTGCAAGGAGTCCAGAAAATTGGCCCGCAACCACGGATGCGCGTAGGCCTGCTGCTCGATCTGCAACACTGCTTCCAGATGCGAGAGGCCCAGTGGCTCGAACCGCACCTCAAGCGGCTCCGGGGTTTCGGTCACGGCAGTGCTTTCTGCGCTGCCCGCTCCAGCGTCGTCTGGGCCACCTTGTCGCGCAGGTACAGCGGCAGTGCCTGCTCAGGCTGCTGCGCAGCACCTGAGGCCAATAAAGCGGGGGCCAGTCGCAGCAGGGCGGCGGCTGTCGGCATGGCATCGAAGCGCTGCACCCAGGCAGCTGGCAGGCGCGCTCCGTAGGTCGCAAAAACATTGCCGGCCAGGTACCCCGGCGTTTCGCTGCTCAACTCCTGCGCCCGGACCAGTTCAAAGCCGCCGGACTGACTCCACTGACCACCCGCAAAGTCATAGCACCCGACGTAGATCTGGTCCATCCGCGCATCAAGCAGGGCGGTCACCCGCAACCGGGTCTGCTCAGGCGCGTGTTCAAAACGCGCCTGCTCCGCCACCGCCAACAAGGTGTCAACGGGCAGCACCTTGATGCCAGCGCCGAACGCCAGGCCCTGCGCCACGGAACAGGCCGTGCGCAAGCCGGTGAATGAGCCGGGACCCCTGCCAAATACCACCGCCTCGAGTTCCGAAAACTGCAGCCCCGCCTGCCCCATCAGGTCCTGAATCGCCGGGATCAGATGGGTTGATGTGCGCGCGCCTCCCTCTGCACTGTGCTGCCAGACCCGAATGTCGTCGCCGACGGTGCGCTGCACCGCGACCGACATGCGCTCGGTGCTGGTGTCAAAGGCCAGAAGCTTCATGGCCTGCCCCCCACTCGCACCCCGAACAGAATACCCAAGGTCACCAAGGCCAGGCCAGCGGCCAGATTCCAGTGCAGCGGCTCGCCGAGAAACAGCACGGCGCCCAGCGCCGAAAGACCGGGCACCAGCGCTGTGATCATGGTGGAACGCACCGGACCGAAGTACTGGATCATCCTGGTGAACGCAATGCCCGAAATCACCACCGACCCCCAGCCCTGGTACAGCGTCTGGAACAGCACTTCGCGCCAGGGCGCAAGGAACACCTGGCCCTTCACCAACTGCGCCAGCAGCAAGACTGTGTAGATGGGCACGTAGGCAACAAAGGCAAACGCAGTGACGGCGATGGTGGCACGCACGGCGTCCAGCGCGTGACGCCGCGCCAGTACGCTGTACATGGCCCAGCTGGAAGCCGCCAGCATGAACAGAATGTCGCCCTTCCAGACCTCGCCCCCTTCAAACGCACGCAGCAGACTGGCGCCGCCCACCATCAGGTCGCCCATCACGATCAGAAACAGACCAAGCGCTCGCGCTGCGCTGACACGGTCACCGAGCAGCCACAAGGCCAGCAAGGTGGTCCACAGGGGCAGACTCCCGGGCATCAGCACCGACGCATGCAAGGCTGGCGCAAAGACAAAGCCGTTGTAGGCAATCAGCGCGTAGAGCAATCCGCCAAACAACCCGATGGTGCAGGTCAGACGTACCGGCAGAGGCGATAGACCCAGCAGCGAGGACGAAGCCTGACCCCGCTTGTGGTCGCGACGCGACAGCCATGCTCCCCAGGGCAGCAGGACCAGACCGGCACCAAAGATTCGGCAAAAAGCAATGTCAAAAGGCGTCAGGGTGCCACCGCGGTTCGGGTCGGCCGAGGCGCGCGCTATGACAATGAAAGACGTCCAGATCAGCACCGTCACCACTGCGGCGGCCAGTCCCACTGCGCGCGGTGAAAACCGGCTTGCCGGAACAATGGACGTTGAATGCATGGCAGCGATTATCAGTGACCGCATAATCTGCCTTAGCCCCAGCCAACTCGCACTCTGCGCGCGCCATGCACTCCACTGAAATCATCGGCTATATCGCGGCCGTCCTGACCACCGCCAGTTTTGTACCGCAGGCCTGGCACACGTTTCGCACGCGTGATGTCAGCGGCATCTCGCTGGGCATGTACAGCGTGTTCACCGTCGGCGTGGCCTGCTGGCTCGCTTATGGGCTGCTGATAGGCGCCTGGCCGGTGGTGATTGCCAACGCAATAACGCTGGCGCTGGCGGCCACCATTTTGACGATGAAACTGCGCTACAGCTAGGGCGACGCAGTGGCACTCCTGGCGCCAGCCGTCCGAGTCAAATTTCCAGAGGGTTTACCCCGATTTTTTCAGCTATCAATGGGTTATATGATTTAAATCAAAAAAAACGCACGGGCGTTCTTTTTTGTATTTCAGCCTCACACAACCGGAGAACACGAATGATCAATTTCAAGGCTTCATGGGCCGCACTCGGCGCAACGCTGCTGGTCGCAGCTTGCGGTGGCGGAGACGGAGGGCCCCTGGGTACTCAGGATGCAAAGCCGGCACGAGGCGCCCTGATGCAGAGCCCGCCGCCACGCATCACGTCCATGACCGCTTCTGACTTCACGGCGCTGCTGACGGCCAAGTCGGCCAGTTTGCTGCAACTTGCCGGCGCACCGGTTTGCGGTGTGGATGTGCAGTACATCAAGTACGGCACGGTAGGCGGTGCCGGCGAAGCGACGGATGCCTCGGGCGCCTTGATGGTACCCACCGGCAGCAATGCCAAGTGCACGGGCGCGCGCCCCATCGTGGTCTATTCGCACGGCACCAACATCACCAAGAGCTACAACCTGGCCAACTTTACCGATGACACCAATCCGGCTTTTTCAGAGGCAGTGTTGCTGGCAGCGCTGTATGCAGCGCAAGGCTATATCGTGGTGGCGCCCAATTACGCTGGCTACGACAGTTCCAGTCTGAGCTACCACCCCTACCTGAATGCTGATCAGCAATCCAAGGAAATGATGGACATTCTGGCGGCTGCCAAGAAGGCCTTGCCCACCCTGATTTCACCGACCACGGCGAGCGCAAAACTCTTCCTGACCGGCTATTCGCAAGGCGGCTTTGTCGCGATGGCAGCGCACCGCGCGATGCAGGCAGCTGGCATTCCAGTCACGGCCTCAGCCCCGATGTCAGGCCCTTATGCGCTGGCAGCCCAATCGGATGCCACCTTCTATGGCAACGTGAACGCCGGCGGGACCATTTTTTCGCCGATGATTTTCACCAGTTTCCAGAAGGCCTACGGCAATCTGTATACGACGCCGTCTGACATTTACGAAGCGGCTTACGCCACCGGCATTGAAACCCTGCTGCCAGGCG
>CAIQVX010000150.1 GCA_903875275.1 uncultured beta proteobacterium
ATCCTCAGGAGACCTACTCCTACGCCGCCAGCAAGGCGGGTCTGATTCACCTGACACGCCGGATGGCGCTGCGCTTGATCAAGGACAACATCGCCGTTTCTGCCATTGCGCCAGGCGCCTTTGCCTCGGAAATGAACAAGGTCGCACGCGACCATGGGCCTGCAGTGGCTGCGCGCATTCCGTCCGGACGTCTGGGAACCGTCGAAGACATGGCGGGTGCCGCCATCTTCCTGGCATCACGCGCCGGAGACTATGTCGTGGGCTCCACGCTGGTGGTCGATGGCGGCGTCACGCATGCCCGGGGCTAGCCGTAGCGCTTCACTGAAATCAGCTGCCAACCCAGGCCTGAACTTCGATCTCAACCAAGGCACTTTTGTACAACACGGCCTGAACCGTGGAGCGCGCCGGCAATCCGGCGGCGAAGTGCTTGCTGTATTCGGCGTTGAAAGCGGCAAAGTTGTTCAGGTCGGACAGCCAGATGGTGGCGCGCACCACGTCGGCCATGCTGGCGCCCACCTCCGACAGCGTCAGCGCAATGCGCTCCAGCACGATCCTGGTTTGCTCCTGGACATCGGCGCCGACGATATTGGCCTGGGCGTCCATCGGTAGTACGCCCGAGAGAAACAAAAAGCCGCCGACTTTGACGGCTTTGGAAAATGGCGCTGGCAGCGGCGTCGGGTAGCGTGTGATGGTGCTCATGGGACTTCCTTTGCTGGGACAGGGGTACGGGTCAGAACCTGGCCGCTGCGCGCGCCGCTGTGGGCGCCGCTGTGGGCGCCATCGCGCCAGGCGACGACGCCGTTGACGATCACGGTGTCGATACCGGCAGCGGCCTGGATCGGCGCGGCGTAGCTGGCGGTGTCGCGGATGCTGGCGGCGTCGAATACCACCACGTCGGCGGCATGGCCGACCTTCAGGGTGCTGCGGCCGGCCAGACCGAAGTTGCGTGCCGTCAGGCCAGTCATCTTCCACACCGCTGTTTCCAGCGGGAACAGACCGACATCGCGGCTGTAGTGCCCGAGCACGCGCGGGAAGGTGCCCCACAGGCGCGGGTGCGGGCTTTCGCCCACCGGGATGCCGTCAGAGCCAATCATCGTTTCGTCAAACGCCAGAATGCGTTGCACGTCGTTCTCATCCATCAGGAAGTAGATCGCACTGCCCGGCTGCAGGCGCCGCGCTGCCTCGTCCTTGGCGATGCCCCACTCTGCAGCGATCTCGTCGAGGTCGCGCCCGGCGCACTCGGGGTGCGGCGCGCTCGACGCAATCAGCACCCGGCCGTCGAGCATGCCTCGGTCGGTGCGTATCATGGTCGAGCCTGCGGTATAGGGATAGCAGTCGAGAGACACGCACTGATGGCGCATCGCTTCCTGGATGAACGGCAGCGTGACCGCCGAGCGGCCGAAGTTCGCTGTGTTCTGCACCTTGTGGTGCGACACCACCACCGGGATGCCCAGTTCACGCCCGATGCGAAAGGTCTCGTCGAGTGATTCCATCACCTTGTCGGACTCGTCGCGCATGTGTGTCACGTACAGGCCCTGGTGCGCCGTCAGTGGCCGCCCGACCTCGATGATTTCCTCGGTTGTGGCTTTCACCGACGGCGGATAGAAGGTGCCGGTGGACATGCCGATGGCACCGGCGGCCAGTGCTTCCTGCACCAGCGCCTGCATGGCGCCAATCTCGCTGGCCGTGGCCTCGCGGTCCAGAGATTCCATGGCCATCACGCGCAGCGTCGAGTGGCCGACCATGGCAGCCACGTTGACCGCCGACGGCGTTTCGCGCAGGGCTGCAAAGTAGTCGATGAAATTTCCAAAGCGCCTGCCGCCGGGTGCATCCAGCAGGTTCAGCGGCATCGGCAACTCCATGTCGCTGCGCAGCGGCGCCGCGCTGATGCCGCAATTGCCGGCAATCACGGTAGTGACGCCCTGCGAGACCTTGAAACTCATGTCGGGCTGCGCCAGCAGAGCCATGTCGTCGTGCGTGTGCGCGTCGATGAAACCAGGCGCCACGATGTGGCCGCTGGCAGCTATCACCTCGTCCGCGCTGCAGCCTGCAAGATCGCCGATGGCGGCAATGTGCCCGTCGATGATGCCCAGGTCAGCGCAGAAGCGCGGCGCCTTGGTGCCATCGATCAAGGTGCCGCCGCGAATCAGGATGTCGTAGTGCACAGGTTTCGTCATGAGAAGTCCTTTCAGCGCAGATGGCAGGCCACCCATTGGCCGCCCTGATCGTTTTGATTGCGCTGCGTGAGCAGCGGGCGTTGTTCCTTGCAGATGGCTTGTGCCAGCGGGCAGCGGGTGTGAAAGCGGCACCCCGGTGGCGGGTTCGCCGGGCTGGGCAGGTCGCCCTGCAGCAGGATGCGCTCTCGCGTGACGCGGGGATCGGGCACCGGCACGGCGGCCAGCAGGCTTTCGGTGTAGGGGTGACGGGGAGCGTTGAACAGGGTGTCACGGTCGGCCACTTCGACGATGTGGCCCAGGTACATCACGGCGACGCGGTGGCTGATGTGGCGTACGACGGCCAGATCGTGCGCGACGAACAGGTAGGCCAGGCCGAATTCAGCCTGCAGATCGGTCAGCAGGTTTACCACCTGCGCCTGCACCGAAACGTCGAGCGCTGACACCGGTTCATCACAGACGATGAGCTTGGGTTCCAGCGCCAGCGCCCGCGCAATTGCCAGGCGCTGGCGCTG
>CAIQVX010000151.1 GCA_903875275.1 uncultured beta proteobacterium
CTGGGCTACCTGGGCACGCAACCGGTGTCACCAATTTACGGACGGATTGCGCAGATTGGCACGCTGTTTTACTTTGCCTTCTTCATTCTGATGCCCTGGTGGAGTCAAATTGGCAAGACCAAGCCGGTGCCGGACCGTGTCACTTATACGGCGCACTGAAGGGAAGACACCATCATGAAGACCATGACTTTCACTCAAAAATTCATTCTCGGCTTGTTGCTGGCGTGCGGGTTCACGCTGGGTGCCCAGGCCAACGTTGGCGGTCCGGCATGGGACAAGGCGCCCAACCGCACCAGCGACATGGCGGCACTGCAAAACGGCGCCAAGCTGTTTGTCAACTACTGCCTCAATTGCCACTCGGCCGCCTTCATGCGCTACAACCGTCTGCGCGACATCGGCCTGACACCGGAGCAGATCAAATCCAACCTGCTGGTGACCAACAGCAAGATTGGTGACACCATGAAAGCCGCCATCGATCCGCAGCAGGCCAAGGCCTGGTTTGGCGTGAACCCGCCAGACCTCACGGTGATCGCACGCTCGCGCGCCGGCGCGGGGGGAACCGGGGCCGATTACCTGTACACCTACATGCGCAGTTTCTACAAGGACGACACCAAGCCGACCGGCTGGAACAACCTGGTGTTTCCCAATGTGGCCATGCCGCACGTGCTGTGGGAACTGCAGGGCGAACGCCGGGCCGTCTTTGAGGAAGTCAAGGAGCACGGCGCTGCCAACAGTGTTTTCAAAGGATGGGAGCAGTTGAAACCCGGTACCATGACGGGCCCGCAATACGATCAGGCCGTTGGCGACCTGGTGGCTTACCTGCAGTGGATGGGTGAGCCGGTTCAGAACAGCCGTGTTCGCCTTGGCGTGTGGGTTCTGCTGTTCCTGGCGGTCTTTACCTTTTGCGCCTGGCGGCTCAACGCGGTTTACTGGAAAGAAGTCAAGTAGCACAGACAAACGGCTCGGCTGGCACTCGCAGGGGTGCAGGCTGAGGTTCCCGGAGTGGGATTGCCTGAGGCAACCCACTCTTTGGTTTTTTTAGGAGTCCCACCATGATGGTGTTGTATTCAGGTACTACCTGCCCATTTTCCCATCGTTGCCGGTTTGTCCTGTTTGAAAAAGGCATGGACTTCGAGATTCGCGATGTTGACCTCTACAACAAGCCCGAAGACATCAGCGTCATGAACCCTTACGGCCAGGTCCCGATCCTGGTGGAGCGGGATCTGATCCTGTACGAGTCCAACATCATCAACGAATACATCGATGAGCGCTTTCCGCATCCGCAACTGATGCCTGGCGATCCGGTAGACCGCGCCCGCGTGCGTCTGTTCCTGCTCAATTTCGAGAAGGAACTGTTTGTTCATGTTTCAACTCTGGAGTCGCGTGCGGCCAAGAGTAACGAGAAAGTGCTGGAGAAGGCGCGTGCCCATATCCGGGACCGCCTGACACAGCTGGCCCCGGTGTTCCTAAAGAACAAGTTCATGCTGGGTGACGGTTTCTCGATGCTTGACGTGGCCATTGCTCCACTGCTTTGGCGCCTTGACTACTACGGCATCGACCTCAGCAAGAACGCAGCACCGCTGCTCAAGTATGCCGAGCGGATTTTCTCGCGTCCCGCCTACATTGAGGCACTGACGCCTTCCGAAAAAGTAATGCGCAAGTAAGCGCCGGGCGTACGCCGATGACCGAAGCCCCGCAAGCTACCTCAACCCGACCCTATCTGATCCGGGCGCTTTACGAGTGGTGCAACGACAATGGGTACACGCCCTATATTGCGGTGCTCGTGAACGAGCGTGTGCAGGTGCCGCGCGAGTACGTGAAGGATGGTGAGATAGTCCTGAATATCAGTTTTGACGCCACCACAGCGCTACAGCTGGGCAATGACTTCATCGAGTTCAAGGCCCGTTTCGCCGGTGTCGCACGTGATATTTCGGTGCCAGTGGGACAGGTCGTGGCCATTTATGCACGTGAAAACGGGCAGGGCATGGCCTTTCCGATGGCCATCGCTGACGCCCAAGGTGAGGGTGCCGATGCAGAGCCTCATGCCTTGGCTCCGGCTGCAGCCGAACTGAAGCCGGTGCAACTCACCCGCGTCGACTCCGATCAGCGCCGGGACCAGCCCGACGGTGAGCCGCAGCCACCACGGCCCACAAGGCCGGGAACACGACCCGCGCTGACCCGCATCAAATAGCCGGGTTCTGCGGCAGCAGCGCCGGAAGTCTCCGCTAAAATAACCCTGTGCCGATTTAGCTCAGTTGGTAGAGCAACCGCCTTGTAAGCGGTAGGTCAACAGTTCGAATCCGTTAATCGGCACCATCTGATAGTACAAAGGCCTCCAGGTAGTGATACTCGGAGGCCTTTTTCATTGGTAAATCAGTCACTTGTGCTGCACCTCTTTCCCCAGCGAGAACGCATGAATTTTCCAAGCAGTTGATCGGGATGTTCCCATGCTGACTGATGCCAAATGCCGAAACGCGGTCTGTCCGCTCGGCAAAAAACAGGCCCGGTTTACAGATTCCGGTGGGATGTACCTCCAAGTTAGCCCGGCTGGCTCGAAGCGCTGGTTTCTAAACTGAAGTTCTTCCCCCAAGAATCCGAGTTTTCCCTCTGACGCGCCCGGCAATTCCGGTTCCGCGTTCTGTCTACATTTTGATCTGAGCGATCAATTCGAGTGCGCGCTTTTGTTTTTCGCTTTGCGTGGTGGTGATCCGGA
>CAIQVX010000152.1 GCA_903875275.1 uncultured beta proteobacterium
GATCAGGATCAAGGCATGTAAACGCCAAAGACGGTATGCTGCAACGCAATAGCCTTACAAAATGGAATCAGCATGGACAAGCACTTTCTGACGCCACTTTTTACGCCCGGCTCGATTGCCGTATTCGCCGGCCGGGCGGACGAGCCAGACTCGCAGACGCCACAGGGACGGGTCTTGCTTCAGGCGCTGCGTGCACAACGATATGCGGGCACGCTGACTTTTGTGGACATTCATGCCACCGGCACACTGGCCGATCTGGCGGAGGCCCAGGCCGATCTGGCCCTGATCGCCTTGCCAGCCGACGAGGTGGCAACGGCACTTGAACTGGCCGGCCGCATCAAGTGCCGCGCCGCGCTGGTGATCTCCAGTGGCATGGGCGCTGCGCAGGCGCTTGAACTGCACAAGATTGCGCGGCGTGACGGCATCTATCTGCTCGGCCCCAACTGCATGGGCTTCCAGCGGCCGCAACTGCAGCTCAACGCCAGCGTGGCCGGTGAGCTGTGTGCCAAGGGGCCACTGGCGCTGGTGTCGCAATCGGGTGCGCTGACCTCGTCGATTCTGGACTGGGCGCAAAAGAACGGCGTCGGCTTTTCAACCGTGGTCTCGCTCGGACGCAATACGGATGTCGACATGGCGCAGGTACTCGATTTTTTGGCGGCTGATGCGCAGACGCACAGCATCGTGGTCTACCTTGAAGGCATCAGCAATGCGCGCCGCTTCATGAGCGCCCTGCGCGCTGCCGCCAATGCCAAGCCGGTGGTGGTGCTCAAGTCCGGCCGCAAGCCGGCGGGCAACATGGCAGCGCTGACCCATTCGGGCGCCATTGTTGGCAGCGACGACGTGTTTGACGCGGCCCTGCGGCGCGCCGGTGCGGTGCGGGTGCGATCCTTTGTGGCGCTGTTTTCCGCCGCAAAGTGCCTGGCTTCGCGCTACCGCGCAGTGGGACGCCGGCTGGCGATTGTGACCAATGGCGGTGGCCCCGGCGTGCTGGCGGCCGACTGGATCAGCGAGGTTAACCTGCAGCTGGCTTGCCTGACGGGCGAGCAGGCGCGAGCTTTGCAGACTCAACTGCCAGCACTGGCCTCGCTGTCTGACCTGATTGATGTGTCAGAGGAAGCGGGTCCCGAGCACTTCCAGGCTGCGCTGGAAGCAGCCGACAAGGCACGCCAGGTGGATGGAGTGCTTGCCATCTATTCTCCCAAGGTTGGTATTGACAGCGCCACCATTGCCTCGGTGCTGGCGAGCAGCAACAAGACGCTGGGCAAGCCGCTGCTGACCTGCCTGATGGGTGACGCATCGGTGGGCGAGGCGCGCCAGATCCTCAATGATGCAGCGATTCCGACCTTTCGCACGCCGGAAGCAGCAGTGGGTGCCTTTGGCAACATCGCCTCCTTCTATCAGAACCAGCAACTGCTGCAGCAGACCCCCCCGCCGATGTCTGATCTGGCCAAGCCCGACGTCGAAGGCGCGCGCATGCTGATCGAGAGTGTGCTGGCCGAGCGCCGCAAGGTATTGACCGAAATGGAGTCCAAGGCGCTGCTGGCGGCATTCCACATTCCGGTAACGCGGACCATCCTGGCGCGCAGTGCCAACGAGGCGATCATGATCGCCAGCCAGCTTGGTTTTCCGGTGGCCCTGAAGATCGACTCACCCGACATAAGCCACAAATCGGATGTGCAGGGGGTGGCACTGAACGTACTCAATGCGGTCGGCGTGCGCGACACCTATGCCGAGATGGTGCAGACCGTGGCGCGCTTGCAGCCCGAGGCGCGCATCAACGGCGTCACGGTGCAGAACATGTCAAGCCAGAAACGTGGCCGGGAGATCTACATTGGCATGGTGACCGATGAGCCCTTTGGACCGGTGATTGTGTTCGGTTCCGGTGGCACCATGATTGAACTCATCAACGACCGTGCCATGGAGTTGCCGCCGCTCAACCAGTTCCTGGCGCGCAGCCTGATTGCGCGCGCCCGTGTGGCCGAAACGCTGGGTGATTGGCGTGGCGCCTCGGCCATCAACATGGATGCGCTGGAGCAGGTGCTGTTGCGGGTCTCAGAAATGGTGTGCGAACTGCCCCAACTGCGCGAGATGGACATCAACCCCATCATTGTTGACGAGTCCGGTGCTGTGGCCGTCGATGCGCGCATCGTGGTGGACAACGCGCCACCCGGCATGCACAACTACAGCCACCTGGCGATCCTGCCTTACCCGTCGCAGCACGAGCAGGTCTGGCCGCTGCGTGGCGGTGGTGAGTACACGGTGCGCCCGGTGCACCCGGACGACGCCAGCATGCTGCAGGAGTTTGTGCGTAATCTCTCGCCGGAGAGTCGCTACTTCCGTTTTATTTCGAGCATGCAGGAGCTCCCTGCCAGCATGCTGGCCCGTTTCACGCTGATCGACTACGACCGCGAGATGGCGCTGGTGGCTGTTCAACGAGAACAGACTGTTGGCGCGGACGGTGAGGTCACCGAGGTCTCGCGCATGCTGGGCGTCTCGCGCTACATCACCAACCCGGACCGCAGCAGCTGCGAGTTTTCTCTGGTGGTGGCAGACGACAGCAAGGGCAAGGGTCTGGGCTCGCGCCTGATGCTTTCCATTATGAACTTTGCCCGCGAAAAAGGTCTGGCCGAGATCGAAGGGTTGGTGCTGGCCAACAACCCGACCATGCTCAAGCTGATGCGGGGCCTTGGCTTTACCATCAAGGCTTACCCGGACGACGCCGACTTCAAACTGGTGACGCAGACGCTCTAGACACCCGCCAGCGCAACTGGGCGCAAAATGCGGTTCTCGATAACGAGGAGAACCGACATGCAGGAAATTCAAAGTTCCACTGTGAACCAGCCCATTGCTGATGTTTTTGAGCGCCAGCGCGCCACGGCCTTGCGTCTGCGAACGTCTACCGCAGCCGAACGCATCGAGAAGCTCAAGCGCCTGCGCGACGCCGTGATTGCCTACACAGACACCTGGTGCAAGGCCGGCTGGGCCGACTTTGGCAAGCCTCCCGGTGAGGTGGAACTGGCCGAGGTGCTTCCGGTGGTGGTGGAGGCAAACGACGCCATTCGCAACCTCAAGTCCTGGATGAAGCCGACCCATGTGTGGCCAACACCCATGCTCATGGGTACGAAGTCCTGGGTCAAGTACGAGCCGCGCGGGCGCTGCCTGATCATCTCGCCCTGGAATTATCCGGTCAATCTGACGTTCTGCCCTCTGGTCGCGGCCATTGCCGCCGGCAACACCGTCATCATCAAGCCCTCGGAAATGGCACCGAATCTGGCGGCTGCGATGGCCAAGCTGGTGCGCGAGGTGTTCACCGAGGACGAGGTGGCGCTGTTTGAGGGCGACGCATCGGTGGCCCAGAGCCTGCTGGCACTGCCGTTCGACCACATCTTCTTCACTGGCAGCCCGATGATTGGCAAGGTGGTGATGGCGGCTGCGGCAAAGCATCTGACCAGCGTCACACTGGAACTGGGTGGCAAGAGCCCGACCATTGTTGACGCCAGCGCCAATCTGGACCAGGCCGCGCAGAACGTGATGTGGGCCAAGTGCACCAACGCCGGACAGACTTGCATTGCACCCGACTACGTGTTTGTGCACGCCTCGGTGAAAGACGCCTTTGTGGATCGCTGCCGCACGCAGCTGGTGCAAGCCTTCGGAAAAGACCCGGGCGCGCAGAGCCCGCACTTTGCCCGCATCGTCAACACGCGCCATGCCGGGCGCATCAAGGCACTGCTGGACGACGCCAAGGCACGCGGTGCACGTGCCCTTACTGGGGACGTGGTGGCGCTGGACGACTGCTTTATCGCGCCCACGCTGCTTGACGGTGTGCCGCCGGATGCAAACATCATGCACGAAGAAATTTTCGGGCCGCTGCTACCAATACTCACGTTCAACGACCTCGACGAAGTCATCGCACACGTCAACGCCGCGCCGAAACCGCTGGCGCTTTACGTCTACAGCGAGGACAAGGCGGCAATCGACAAGGTGCTGGCGCACACCTCTTCAGGTGGCGCCTGCGTGAACCATTCCATCATTCATTACCTGCACGGGCATCTGCCCTTCGGCGGCGTGAACAATTCCGGCATGGGCAACGCCAACGGGCGCTACGGCTTTCGGACCTTCAGCCATGAGCGCGGCATTGTGCAAACCCGCATGAGCCTGGCCACCAAAATGTTCAAGGCGGGTGAAGTGCCGCCCTGGCTGCTGGGGATGCTGAGGAAGATTTTCCGCTGGATCTGAGGCGCGTGGTGCCCGCACCGGGCAGGCACAGCGGTCATGTCGAAATATTTGGTGGAACTGAGAGATTCGAACTTTCGACCTACGGATTAAGAGAGTAGAAAGGCTGAAAACAGGTAATAAAAACAACGACGTAAATTCGGTGTGTAGCAAAGTGTGTAGCGAATACCAATTAATTCCACTGAAGCTAATGTTGATACAGTGGGCACTTTGATCTGTAAACAATGATCGCCTTCACCTGCAACATTTGCGATTCAACAAACTCAGCAGAGTTATCCTCTCTGCAACGCGAAAATTCCTCCTGCACCTGCTGTGGATCCACTGTACGAATGCGTTCGATGGTTTGGCTCCTCTCGGAGTTCGTCCACGGCAAATCACTGTCTATCGCTGACATGCCTGTTCGCATGGATGTCAGGGGAATAGGTCTAAGCGATTGGGAAGGCTACGCGCAACCTTTGACAAACAAACTGTCGTACGTCAACACGTTTTATACGCGGCAGCCAGCGTTAGATATAACTGCCCCCCCTGCCGAACTGTGCGGCCAGATGGATTTTGTTATGAGTTCCGATGTGTTCGAGCATGTGCAACCTCCGGTCGCGGCCGCCTTTGCGGGCGCAGCTCAGTTGCTCAAGCCGGGCGGTGCATTGTTGCTGTCGGTACCGTACACCACCGCAGTGGCCACGACAGAACATTTTCCAAATCTCTACAAATTCGAGATCATGGAACAGGATGGTGAAAAGATTCTAGTCAACCAACGGCGCGACGGCTCTGTAGAACGTTTCAGTGACTTGCGTTTTCACGGTGGCGAGGGACACACGCTGGAGATGCGTGAATTCTGTCGAGATCATTTGATCACGCTATGCCATGGTTCTGGCCTGGGAAAAATAATGATTTTGTCAGAATGTCTAGCCCACGGAATCCGCTGGGACGATGAGGACTCGTTGCCGATAATTGCCTGGAAGAAGGTCGACGCATCCGAGAGTGCGCACACCCGAGTCGCCGCGATGACGTTCGATGATTCGGCCAAAAGTCTTCCAACGCACAAACTCCATGACTTGTGCGAATAGCGTCTTGCCCGCATTCATGCGTGAACGTTTCCGGCAACGAAGACATAGCTCGCGGCGGCAGTTTGGTGGCAGGCGACCCAAACGGTGATATCCTGACTTACAGCGGAGTTGGCCAAGCCAGCCAAGCCAACTACAACGGCTCCGACAGCTTTGCGTTCAGGGTCAATGACGGCACGGTCAACTCCAATACCATTGCTGATGCCGACGGGGGCGATCTTGGTAGACAGTGCGCCGACTTGGGCAAAGGCAGCGGCGACGGATGCGGCGGCGAGGAATGGGAGGAACATGGGAAATCCTTTCGCGTTGGTGGGGGCCAAAGAAAGCCGCCCAGGACGGTTAGGTCGAGGGCGCAGGATGGGTAACAACTTCACAAGACAGAGAGGACCCACTGCGGCACACTTGTCGAAATTAACTTGCATCGAGAGTTCAAATTTTCCGATGGGGCCGAACTCGACTATGAGATAGCCGGGTTCGAAGTTGACTGCAAGTACTCTCAAAAGCTTGGTGGATGGATGATTCCGCCGGAAGCACTTGGAAAGCTTTGCCTACTCCTTTGGGCTGAGGCGCTGGCTGGCTTTTGTCTCAGCACAGATCTTCAATTTCTCGTCTGGCACATTTGCGCCAAGTCAAGTCTAGTCGATTGACCAGTGTTTATCCCCCATTTGGGGGATAGGTGCTAGTTGTCATACTGCCTAATATGTGCGAAGCCGTAAATTTTAATTCAAAGCGAGCCGTGACAACTCATGGAATCTAATGCAAATCTCCCCTGGCATTAAGAGTATTGTTTTCATCGACTCACGTATCACTGACTACCTCTCTTTGATCGACAGTCTGCCAAGCTCGACAGAGGTATTCATTCTGGACAGCCATTCAGATGGCCTAGATCAAATTCTGGCGAGGTTGGATGACAGTGCTGGCTTTGATGCCATCCACGTGATTTCGCACGGAAGCCCGGGTGCGCTGTATCTCGGGAGCACACTCTTGAACAGCGACAATTTGTCAGCCTACAGCTTGCAGCTGGCCAGCATTGGACACTCGCTTAGCCAGACAGGTGACATCCTCTTGTATGGCTGCAGCGTGGCGCAAGGGGGTGTCGGACTGCGATTCATAAACTCATTGTCAAGTTGCACCAAAGCGGACGTGGCTGCTTCGACCGATGCTACGGGAGCGACGACCTGGGGTGGAGATTGGGTACTTGAGGAATCGGTCGGACACATAGAAGCGCTGACGCTACAGGGTGGCAGTCTGATTGGCACACTTTCTATCGGGACTGGAAAGGTCACAACTGATTTCGGCTTAGATGTGTGGGGCGGTTGTGCAGCGATCCAGGCTGACGGCAAGATCTTGGTAGTAGGGACGGCCAGGACGGCGGCATACTACGATTTTGCATTGACCCGCTACAACAAAGATGGCAGTCTGGATAGCACTTTTGGCAGCAGTGGCAAGACCGTAGCAAGTATCGGACCACTGGAAGCTGGTTACACAGTCAAGCTGCAGTCGGACGGGAAAATACTAGTCGCAGGGACGACGAGGACGACCGACTCCAACGATTTCGCGTTGATCCGCTTCAACACAGATGGCAGCCTGGATGGCACCTTTGGCCAAGGAGGAATCGTTACGACTGATGTCGGATCTGGTACGGACGATTCTGCAACAAGTGTCGTTGTCTTGGGCGATGGCAAGATTGTGGTTGCTGGCATGACCAGTAATTCCCCGCCTTCATATGACTTTGTCTTGGTGAAATACAACTCAGACGGAAGTATGGACGGCACCTTTGGGAACGTCGGAAAAACCATAACCGATATTGGATCAAAGACTTACGATTACGCCTATAGCGCCACACTTCAAGCAGACGGAAAGATAGTGCTGGCCGGAACCACTACCACAGGTGGTCTGTCGCATTTTTCTCTAGCTCGCTATACGTCAAGTGGC
This sequence comes from uncultured beta proteobacterium, assembly GCA_903875275.1. Lineage (GTDB taxonomy): Bacteria > Pseudomonadota > Gammaproteobacteria > Burkholderiales > Burkholderiaceae_C > Rhodoferax. The sequence continues at coordinate 7,233 of CAIQVX010000152.1, forward strand.
ACTCTGGACACAACGTTCGCTTCGGCAGGAAAGTTGATTGATGCCGAGCCGAATTGCCAAGGCATCAGCGTCAAGGTCCAAGCCGACGGAAAAATACTAGTGGCTGGCTACGGTGACGGCGCTACATCTTCTGACTTTGCGATAGCCAGGTACAACATCAACGGAACCTTAGACGCATCCTTTGGCACAGCTGGCAGATTGAGGACAGATGTTGGGTTCAACTCGGTTGATTACGGGGCAAGCGTAACAACGCAAGCCGACGGCAAGATTTTGGTCGCTGGAACAGCTGATTCTGAATTCGCTCTAGTTCGGTACAACACCGATGGCAGCATCGACAGGAGCTTTGGTGTAGACGGCAAGGTGACGACGGATTTTGGTGGATCCCAAGAAGCAGTTAGCGTCACCGTGCAGGCGGATGGCAAGATATTACTTACAGGCAACGCCAATATCGGTGGCAGCTCAGCCTTCGCATTGGCTAGGTACAACTCCGATGGCAATCTCGATACACAATTCGGTGCCGTTTCACCAATTGCGACGATCTTTAGTCCCACTGATGAAGCCAGAGATGTTCCTGTTGACACAAATATCATTGTCACCTTTAGCGAATCAATTGCAGTGGGAAGCGGGACGATTGTCCTGAAGACAATTGCGGGGATTACGGTTGCCTCTTATGATGCAGCGACTAGCACAAGTTTGAGCATTTCCGGCAACACCTTGACCATCGATCCAACATTCGACCTGGCGTACGATAGCGGCTACAAAGTTGAGTTTTCATTTGGTTCGGTCAAAGACTTGTTCGGCAACAACTATTTAGGGTCCGCCGAGTACAACTTCAGCACAGGTGCTGCGCCCGACACAGGCGCCCCTGTCATCACTGCATTCAGCCCAGTTGATGAATCGATAGCTGCAACAGTGAGTAGCAACATTGTGTTCGGCTTTGACGAGTTCATCCTTCGTGGAGTGGGAGCCATCCTGCTGAAGACCATCGCCGGTTCTACCGTAGCGGCATACGATGTGGCAACGAGCGGCAACCTGACGGTAACGGGCAACACGCTCACGCTCAACCCCACGGCCGATCTGAGTATCTTTACCACTTACAAGGTTGAAATCAGCCCGGGCGCCATCAAGGATCTGGCTGGCAACGCATTCGCTGGCTTGAGCGATTACAACTTCACCACGCAGACCGTGGACGGTCTTTACCACTTCTTCGTTGTCGCCTTTGCCGCCGCACCGGGTGTGGAGTACATGAACCAGTTTGCAGAAGCGTGGAACTACGGTCTGACGTTACAGCAAATCGTCAACATATTCACGACCAAGCATCAGTTCACCGACGTTTACCCCGAGAGCCTGACAAACGCTCAGCTCACCACGCAGTTGGTGGACAACATCGTAAAGGCTAGCCTGAAGTTCTTCCCCCAAGAATCCGAGTTTTCCCTCTGACGCGCCCGGCAATTCCGGTTCCGCGTTCTGTCTACATTTTGATCTGAGCGATCAATTCGAGTGCGCGCTTTTGTTTTTCGCTTTGCGTGGTGGTGATCCGGA
>CAIQVX010000153.1 GCA_903875275.1 uncultured beta proteobacterium
CAGCAGATACAACATCGCCGTCAGCACCGGACCGGCAATGGTCTGGAATGCCACCTTCCAGAAGCGCAGCACCTCCTTGTACAGCAACATCTCCCAGCCGTTCATGGACCCCCCTCCCGTCCTGCATTGCGCACCGCCGGAACCTTTGGCCCACTGGGCAACTGGACCTGGCTCATGTGCCGTTCCGAGGCGCTCTTCATGACGTCGAGAAACACATCTTCCAGGTCCGCTTTGCGGATTTCGACGTCGCGTGCGACCAATCCGGTTTCGCGCACTGCAGCCAGATAGCGTTCTATCTCCAGCGCATCGTGCGCCGGAAACTGTACGATGCGCCCGGTCACGCGCGCCTGCTCGGCCAGTGCACGCGGCAATTCGCCGTCAACCTTGAAGCGCAGCACATTGCTCGAAGCCGCCTTGAGCAGTTCACTGGTGTCGTCGAGTGCCACAACACGACCGGTCTTGAGCATGGCAATGCGTCCGCAAAGTGCCTCGGCCTCCTCAAGATAATGGGTTGTCAGCAGCACCGTGTGACCCGCCTTGTTCAGTTTGGCGATGAATTGCCAAAGCGTCTGACGCAATTCCACGTCAACCCCGGCGGTCGGCTCGTCAAGCACAATCACAGGCGGCTTGTGTACCAAGGCCTGCGCCACCAGCACCCGGCGCTTCATTCCCCCTGAGAGTTGGCGCATATTGGCGTCAGCCTTGTCCGTCAAACCTAGACTTTCAAGGAGTTCATCAACCCAGGCATCGTTGTTTCTGACACCAAAATACCCCGACTGAAAACGCAGCAACTCACGTACGTTGAAGAACGGATCAAAGACCAGTTCCTGCGGAACCACGCCCAGACTGCGCCTCGCCCTCGTGTAGTCAAGCTGCACATCATGGCCAAGCACCGAGACCGTGCCCGAACTCGCCCGGGACAGCCCTGCGAGTATGCTGATCAATGTGGTCTTGCCGGCACCATTGGGGCCCAACAACCCGAAAAATTCGCCCTCTTCTATGTTCAGGCTAACGCCGTCGAGCGCCAGGAAACTGCTGCCCTTGGGTCCGCGTGCCGACGCGAAAGACTTGGAGACCGACTGAAAAGAAATGGCGGACATGAAGGGGCTATTGTGCTTGCAGCAAGTCAACAATCCCGTACAGGGTTGCCAGGTCACGCAAACGATTGGGCAATGCAGAAATCGAAAAATCCTTGCCCAGCGCCAGACTCTCGCGCCTGAATTCGAGTAATACCGCCAGCGCCGCCGAATCAAAGCGGCTCAGTCTGGAAGCATCGACCACCACCTGGCGTCCACTTTCCGAACCCAAACCCTGGCGCAGCAGTTCCAGACACGCGGTGGCCTGGACATGGGTCAGTTCTTCTGGCAATACCAACAATATTCACCCCTTCTTGGCGTTCGCCTTGTTGCGCTCGGTCAACCCGTTAATCAGGCCATCGATGCCCTTTGAGTTGATCTGCTGCGCGAAATCGCTGCGGTAGGTCTCTACCAGCCAGGCCCCCAGCACGTTGAGGTTATAGATCTTCCAACCTGCACCTTCCCCTGGTGTCTTTTCCAATCGGTAATCCAGTTGGATTGCGTCACCGCGCCCCTTCACTTCGGTCCGCACCACCACCTCTTTGTCGTCAGGCGCCGCCCGCAGGGGTTTGATAAAAATAGTCTGATCACTGACCTGGGTCAGTGCACCGGCATAGGTACGCACCAACAGAATCTTGAACTCGTCCTGCAACCGCTTTTGTTGCTCCGGACTGGCCTGGCGCCATGCCGGGCCCACCGCCGCCGCAGTCATGCGCTGAAAGTTGACATTCGGCATGATCTTGCCATCGACCAGCGCGACAATTCTTGTTACGTCGCCCGACTGGATCGCCTTGTCGGAACGGATATTGTCCAGTACATCGGATGACAGTCGCTTGATCAAGGCATCTGGCGCTTCGTCTGCAGCGGTGACGGGAAGCCCGATCAGGCCCAACAGGCCGACGGCAAAAATGGCGATCCAACGGCTCAACAATCGTTTGCACATGATCTAACTTTCTTGGCTACTGAGACGGCGCATTGTCGTCTTCCGGCGGATTGCCATCAAATATGACGCTGCGCCGACGTTGAAGAAACGCTTCGCGGACAAAAGTGTAGGGGTCGAGTGACGCTTCCTCCAGCATGGTACTGGCTTTGAGCAAATCTGATCGTTGGTCAACGAGCCTCAGCACCGTCGCCGTGTTGCGTGTCGGCACATGGGCGACGCTACCAACGAGATCACCCTTCCAGTCCACGGGCAGAGCCACGGTATCGCGCAAGGTGGAAGACCCGAAAAAAGGCAGAACAAGATAAGGTCCGCTACCAACCCCCCAGTAGCCCAGCGTATGTCCGAAATCCTTGGTGTGCTTTTCGATATCCATCTCGGTCGCCACATCGAAAACACCACCCCAGCCCAGAAAAGTGTTGACCCCGACACGGCGCAGGCTGTCCACGGCCGCCTGGCCCTTGAACTGCAAGACGTTGTTCACAAATGACCAACCATCCTGCAAATTGCCAAAGAAGTTGCCAACACCCTGTCGCACCCGCACTGGAGCCACATCCCGGTAAGCGCTGGCAACAGGCTTCAATACGACAACGTCAAGCGTATTGTTGAAACTGTACACCCCGCGGTTGAGCGGTTCGAGGGGGTCGCGCCGATCAGGGTTGGGTCCACTCGCACAACCCGATAGCAGCAGAATCAGGGGCAGGCTCGCCTCAAGGGCCAGTGTGCGACGCCGGATTCCGAGAAATGACAACACCCTGCCTATCGTCATTGCTTTGCCTTGTCAGTGGTACCACCCTCAGCTGCCTTGCTATAGAGAAACTGACCAATCAGGCTCTCCAGCACCATGGCAGATTGTGTACTGGAAATGGTATCCCCAGCCACCAGCGGCTTCTCGCCCGCACCTGGCTCCAAACCCAGGTACTGCTCACCCAGCAGGCCACTGGTCAGAATTTTGAGCGAACTGTCTTTGGGAAACGCATAGCGACTCTCCAGCGCCAGGGTGACGCGGGCCTGGAAGGACTTGTCGTCAAAGACGATCTTCTCCACACGTCCCACAACGACGCCGGCGCTCCGCACGGCCGCTTTTGGCTTGAGCCCCCCAATGTTGTCAAATTTTGCGTTGACCATGTAGTTGGTCTGAAAACTCAGACTCAGAAGGTTGGCCGATTGCAAGGCAAGAAACAGGATCGCGACTGCACCGATCAGAACAAACAGTCCCACCCACACATCATTTTTTGAACGCTGCATATATCACTCGTTTTTCAGCCGACAGGGGCTGGTTCAAATCGTAAACATCATGGCGGTCAGGATGAAATCCAGTCCCAGCACCGACAAGGAGGCAACAACCACGGTGCGCGTTGTCGCGCTGGCAACACCTTCGGGCGTCGGCTGGGCGGCAAAGCCCTGCAGCAACGCGATGAAAGTGACCGTGAATCCGAATACCACACTCTTGATAACGCCATTCCCGAAGTCTTGCCACACATCGACGCCTTCCTGAATCTGGCTCCAGAAAGAACCGCCATCGACGCCGATCATGAGCACGCCGACGATCCAGCCACCAATGATGCCCATGGCACTGAAAACCGCCGCCAGCAAGGGCATGGTAATCACGCCGGCCCAGAATCGTGGCGCCAGAACGCGCTGTACCGGGTCGACAGCCATCATCTCCATGACGCTGATCTGCTCACCCGCCTTCATAAGACCAATCTCGGCCGTCAACGAGGTGCCGGCCCGCCCGGCGAACAGCAACGCCGTCACAACCGGCCCGAGTTCTCGAACCAATGTAAGCGTCACCAGCAATCCCAGCGCAGAGGACGAGCCGTAGCGCTGCAAAGTGTAATAACCCTGCAGACCAAACACAAACCCGACGAACAGGCCCGACACAGCAATGATGGCCAGCGAATAGTTACCCAGAAAATGAATCTGGTCACGAATCAGCCCGAAACGACGCAAACTGCCACCCAAAGTGGTCAGAAGTCTGACGAACAGCCGGGCGCCGTGCCCGATGTCTGCGAGTTGCCGTCGGACTGCGAACCCGACATCGGTGATGTTGTACCAACTCACGGTGCCACTCCCACACCAAAATCCTGTTCAACCGACAGTCCCGGGTAATGGAATCGAACCGGTCCGTCGATTTCGGCGTTGACGTACTGATGCACCAGCGGATCCGTACTGTGTCGCACCTGATCCGGACTGCCCTCAGTCGCCACCTTGCCGTTGGCCAGAATGATCACGTGATCGGCGATCACAAGTGTTTGTTCCAATTCATGTGAGACGAAAATGCTGGTCAACCCCATGGAATCATTGAGTTGGCGAATCAGACGCGCCGCCGTACCGGTAGAAATCGGGTCAAGGCCGGAAAAGGGCTCGTCATACATCACCAGTTCCGGGTCCAGGGCAATCGCACGCGCCAGTGCAACGCGCCGTGCCATCCCGCCAGAAAGTTCGCTGGGCATCATGTGGCGCGAACCACGTAAACCCACCGCATTGAGTTTCATCAGGACAATGTCACGGATCAATGCCTCGGGCAAACCCGTGTGTTCGCGCAAAGGAAAGGCAACATTTTCAAACACCGAGAAGTCCGCAAACAATGCGCCAAACTGAAACAGCATGCCCATGCGACGACGCGCTGTGTAGAGTTGCTCCTGATCCATGCGTGTCACATCGTGCCCGTCAAACAGCATTTCCCCTCGCTGTGCACGGTTCTGACCACCAATCAGCCGCAGAATGGTGGTTTTTCCGCCACCCGAAGCTCCCATCAGTGCCGTCACCTTGCCGCGCGGCACGGTCAGGCACACGTCATCCAAGATGACACGTTCACCGTAACCAAAGGTCAGATGGCGCAATTCAACGAGAGAAGCAGATGGTACCGACATGAAAGATAGCAGGGTCGGTGGACACCCCGCCTCCGCATCATAAGGGATTACCCCGATCACCGTGGAAGTACGCTGGCTCCCATCAGGAACTCATCGACCGCGCGCGCTGCCTGCCGACCTTCACGAATGGCCCAGACCACCAGACTCTGCCCACGGCGCATGTCGCCAGCGGCAAAGACCCTGCTGACGCTGGTAGCATATCCACCGACAATTTCGGTGCTCGCCCTGGCATTGCCACGAGCGTCCTTTGCCACACCAAAAGCCTCCAGCAAGGCACTGACCGGACTGACAAAGCCCATCGCCAGCAACACCAGGTCGGCCTTTAAGACCTGTTCGCTTCCTGCCACTTCGCGCATCTTCCCCTCGTGCCACTCGACGCGCACGGTTTTCACGCCAGTGACCTTGCCCTTCGCACCAATGAACTCCTGCGTTGAAATGGCAAATTCACGGGCGCACCCTTCGTCGTGACTGGAACTGGTACGCAATTTCAGTGGCCAGTAGGGCCAGGTCATCGGCCTGTCCTCTTGCAGCGGTGGCTGAGGCATCACTTCGAATTGCGTCACGCTTGCCGCACCATGGCGTCGGCTGGTACCAACGCAGTCGGAGCCGGTATCGCCACCGCCAATCACGATGACATGCTTGCCATCAGCCCTGATCTGGCTGATGCCCTGGCTCTTGAGTTTGTCACCCGCATTCAGTTTATTCTGCTGGGGCAAGAATTCCATCGCGAAATGCACGCCGTCCAACTCCCGCCCAGGCACAGGCAGGTCGCGTGATTGTTCGGCCCCGCCACAGAGCAGGACCGCGTCGAATTCCGCACGCAACTGAGCTGCGCCGATGGTCTCTCCAGACCAGTTGGTAACCTTGGCACCCGCGCCTGAGGCTGGCATCTCGCCAATCAGCACACCGGTGCGCAATGTGACCCCTTCGTCCTGCAACTGCCTGGCACGGCGGTCGATATGCGCCTTGTCAAGTTTGAAGTCTGGAATTCCATAACGCAGCAGACCGCCAATGCGGTCGTTCTTCTCGAACAGCGTGACATCGTGACCCGCGCGCGCAAGCTGCTGTGCGGCAGCCATGCCAGCAGGTCCGGATCCGACCACAGCCACCTTCTTCCCGGACTTGCGCCCGGCTGGTTGGGGCTGGACCCAGCCCTCGTCCCATGCCCGATCAATGATGGCGTGTTCGATTGACTTGATGCCGACCGCGCTGTCGTTGATGTTCAACGTGCAGGCAGCCTCACATGGCGCCGGACAGATGCGTCCGGTAAATTCCGGAAAATTGTTGGTGCTGTGCAGCACCTCGATCGCCTTCTTCCAGTCAGCCCGGTAAACCAGGTCGTTGAAATCGGGAATGATGTTGTTGACCGGGCAACCGTTATTGCAAAACGGCGTCCCGCAGTCCATACAGCGCGCCGCCTGTGTCCTGGCCTGCGCTTCGTCCAGACCCAGGACAAACTCCTTGTAGTTCTTCAGGCGTTCGGGTACCGGCCGGTAACCTTCCTCAAGACGATCAAACTCCATGAAACCTGTGACTTTTCCCATAATTTCCGTCCTATTTGCCTGCGACTTTGCTTGCGTGAATCTCGGCCAGAGCCCGTTTGTATTCGTGAGGGAAGACCTTGACAAACTTCAGCCGGGACTGCTCCCAGTTGTCCAGTAGTTCCCGTGCCCGCCTGCTGCCAGTCCAGCGGTTGTGATCGCCAAGCAATTTGATCAATTGCGCCTCGTCACTTTGTCCCCGATGCCATAGTCCGGTTTCCACGCTGGCTTGCTGATCTGCTGCCGACAGTACTTTTTCCAGCGACACCATCGAGGTGTTGCAGCGTTTGGCGAACTGCCCATCCTCGTCATAGACATAAGCCACGCCGCCACTCATGCCGGCGGCGAAATTGCGTCCCGTGCGTCCCAGCACCAGCACAGTGCCTCCTGTCATGTACTCACAACCGTGATCGCCGGTGCCTTCCACTACCGCAGTGGCACCCGACAGCCGCACGGCAAAGCGCTCGCCCCCAACCCCGCTGAAGAAGGCTTCACCGCTGGTAGCGCCATACATGACGGTGTTGCCCACGATCGTGTTGCGGATCGCCTCGCCCCGAAAATCGATGCTGGGGCGCACCACGACACGACCACCTGACAGGCCTTTACCGGTGTAGTCATTCGCATCACCGATGAGGTACAGGGTGATGCCGCGCGCCAAGAATGCGCCGAACGACTGACCACCGGTACCTTCGAGCTGAATGTGAATCGAGTTGTCCGGCAGCCCCTCGGGATGGACCCGGGTCACTGCGCCAGACAGCATGGCTCCGACGGAGCGATTCACGTTGCGCACCACCTCGATGAACTGAACCTTCTCGCCACGCTCGATCGCTGCGCGCGATCTCTCGATCAGCACGTTGTCAAGGGAATGGGCCAAGCCATGTTCCTGGCTCTCGGTCTGGAAACGGGAGACAGACAGTGGTGCATTGGCCTGGGCAAACAGGCGACTGAAGTCCAGCCCTTTGGCTTTCCAGTGTGCGACACCCTTTCGCGTGTCCAGCAAATCAGCGCGTCCGATCAGATCATCGAACCTGCGGATGCCGAGTTGCGCCATGATGGCGCGCACCTCTTCAGCGATGAAGAAGAAGTAGTTCACCAGATGCTCGGGCTTGCCGGAGAATTTTCTGCGCAGCACAGGGTCTTGCGTCGCCACACCGACGGGACAGGTGTTGAGGTGGCACTTGCGCATCATGATGCAGCCTTCGACCACCAACGGCGCAGTAGCGAAGCCAAATTCGTCAGCACCCAGCAGAGCACCAATGACCACGTCACGACCGGTCTTCATCTGGCCATCGGCCTGGACGCGGATGCGGCTGCGAAGCCGATTCAGGACCAGCGTCTGCTGGGTTTCCGCCAGCCCAATTTCCCAGGGGCTGCCAGCATGCTTGATGGAAGACCAGGGCGACGCGCCGGTGCCGCCATCATGCCCGGCAATCACCACATGGTCGCTCTTGCACTTGGCGACACCCGCAGCGATGGTACCGACCCCGATTTCACTGACCAGCTTGACACTGATACTGGCATGCGGTGCCACGTTTTTCAGATCATGAATCAGTTGTGCCAGGTCTTCAATTGAGTAGATATCGTGGTGCGGTGGCGGCGAAATCAATCCCACGCCCGGCACCGAGTAACGCAATTTGCCAATGTATTCCGACACCTTGCCGCCAGGAAGTTGTCCCCCCTCCCCCGGCTTGGCGCCCTGCGCCATCTTGATCTGGATCTGGTCGGCGCTGCTGAGGTACTCAGCGGTCACACCAAAGCGGCCGGATGCAACCTGCTTGATGCGTGAGCGCAAGCTGTCACCGTCCTGCAATGGCAAATCCACCTCCACCACGTCGGCGCCGATTACGCTCTTGAGCGAATCCCCGGCCTTGATCAGAATCCCTTTGAGTTCATTGCGGTAACGCGCCGGATCTTCACCCCCCTCGCCAGTGTTGCTCTTGCCACCAATGCGGTTCATGGCCACAGCGAGTGTTGCATGCGCCTCCGTACTGATCGAGCCCAGAGACATGGCACCACTGGCAAAGCGTTTGACAATTTCCTTGGCTGATTCCACTTCCTCCAAGGCAACGGCTCTGGTCGGATCGAGTTTGAACTCGAACAAACCACGCAAGGTCATGTGGCGCCGACTCTGGTCGTTGATCAGTTGCGCATATTCCTTGTAGGTGTTCCAGTTGTTGGAGCGTGTGCTGTGCTGCAGTTTGGCAATGGCATCAGGCGTCCACATGTGTTCCTCGCCGCGTGCACGCCAGGCGTATTCGCCACCTGCCTCCAGATCGCTGACGAGGACAGGGTCCTCGCTGAAGGCCGATTTATGCATCCGGATCGCTTCTTCTGCGATTTCAAAGACTCCAATGCCACCGACGCGACTGGGCGTACCAGCAAAGTACTTGTCGACCGTATCGCTGGACAGGCCTATGGCCTCAAACAACTGCGCCCCGCAGTAACTCATATAGGTAGACACACCCATCTTGGACATGATCTTGGAGAGACCCTTGCCGATCGCCTTGACGTAGTTGTAAAGAGCCTTGTCGGAGCTCAACTCACCCGGCAGTTCCCGGTGAATGGCGACAATCGTTTCCATCGCCAGATAAGGATGGACCGCTTCCGCCCCGTAGCCTGCAAGCACGGCGAAGTGGTGCACTTCCCTCGCAGTGCCGGTCTCCACCACCAATCCGGCGATGGTCCGCAGACCTTCCCGCACCAGATGCTGATGTATGGCCGAAAGGGCCAACAGCGCCGGTATGGCCAGTTGCGTGGCACTGATGGAACGGTCGCTGATGATGAGAATGTTCTTGCCGGTCTTGATCGCATCGACGGCTTCGGCACACAGGGATGCCAGTTTCGCCTCGACGCCTTCGTGTCCCCAGGCCAGTGGGTAGGTAATGTCGAGCGTATAGCTGCGGAACTTTCCTTGCGTGTGCCGCTCGATATCGCGCAGCTTGGCCATGTCGGCAAAATCCAGCACCGGTTGCGCCACCTCGAGTCGCATGGGAGGATTGACCTGATTGATGTCCAGCAGATTTGGCTTTGGACCAATGAAAGACACCAGCGACATCACGATGGCTTCGCGAATGGGGTCAATCGGCGGATTGGTGACCTGCGCGAACAATTGTTTGAAGTAGTTGTAAAGAGGTTTGTTCTTGTCGCTCAGTACCGCCAGCGGGCTGTCATTGCCCATCGAACCCAGGGCCTCTTCACCTGCGGTGGCCATCGGCGTGAGCAGGAACTTGACGTCTTCCTGAGTGAAACCAAAGCCCTGCTGGCGATCGAGCAGACTGGCCGCGCCGGTCGGCGCCGTCGCAGCTTCACCCCCAACAGCCACATCATCGAGCTTGATTCGAAGGTTTTCGATCCACTGCTTGTAGGGCTTGGCATTGGCAAGGTTCGCCTTCAACTCCTCATCGTCGACCATGCGCCCCTGCTCCAGGTCGATCAGGAACATCTTGCCCGGTTGCAGGCGCCATTTGCGCACGATTCTGTTCTCCGGAATCGGGAGCACGCCCGATTCCGATGCCATGATGACCAGATCATCGTCGGTAATGCAGTAGCGCGACGGACGTAGCCCATTGCGGTCCAGAGTGGCACCGATCTGGCGCCCGTCGGTAAAAACGATGGACGCCGGGCCATCCCAGGGCTCCAGCATGGCGGCGTGGTACTCATAGAAGGCCTTGCGGCGCTGATCCATGGTTGTATGCTGCTCCCACGGCTCGGGAATCATCATCATTACCGCCTGGCTGATCGGGTATCCGGCCATGGTCAGCAGTTCCAGGCAGTTGTCAAAAGTGGCCGTATCAGACTGGCCCGGAAATGTGATGGGGTAGAGTTTCTGTAGGTCCTCGCCCAGCACCGGTGAGGACATCACACCTTCGCGCGCCTTCATCCAGTTGTAATTTCCCTTGACGGTGTTGATTTCGCCGTTGTGAGCAACGTAGCGGTAAGGGTGCGCCAGCGGCCACTCAGGGAAGGTGTTGGTGGAAAACCGTTGATGCACCAAACCCAACGCTGAAACGCAGCGCAGATCCTGCAGGTCGCGGAAGTAGGTACCAACTTGATCAGCCAGCAGGAGCCCCTTGTAGATCACCGTGCGGCTGGACATGCTGGGGACGTAGTATTCCTTGCTGTGCTTGAGCTTGAGCGCCTGGATATTGGCACTTGCAGTCTTACGGATCACGTACAACTTACGCTCAAGTGCGTCCTGCACAATGACGTCATTACCACGACCGATGAAGACCTGGCGAATGACGGGTTCTTTTTCGCGCACGGTGGGCGACATCGGCATCTCGTGGTTCACCGGAACGTCGCGCCAACCCAACAGCACCTGGCGTTCGGCCTTGATGGCTCGCTCCATCTCCTGCTCACAAGCCTGGCGCGAGGCATGTTCCTTTGGCAGGAAAATCATCCCGACGCCGTACTCGCCTGGGGGTGGCAATAAAACACCCTGCGCAGCCATCTCCTCACGGTAGAGCGCATCCGGTAACTGGATCAGGATACCAGCGCCGTCTCCCATCAGTTTGTCTGCGCCTACCGCACCCCTGTGATCCAGATTTTCAAGGATCTTCAGCGCGTTCTTGACAATTTCATGTGATTTCGTGCCCTTGATGTGTGCCACAAAACCGACACCACAAGCGTCATGCTCCTGGGCAGAAGAATACAAACCGTGTTCCTGGAGATGCGAAATCTCGGCAGCCGTCGTCATGGCGGACTCCTAAAGTAATCAGATCGACAGAGAATACCGCACTGCAACAAGAACAAAAAAAAAATTAATCGGGGTCAGATTCCGATTATTTGTCTAATTCGCCAGTTCTTAATTAATTGGGGACAGATACAGCAAGACCGCAACAGCCGAGTCAGGCGAGTGCGCATCCTCAACCTGATTTCTTTTCATGCAGGATCGGCCGACCGGCCGTGCGCTTGGTGATACGCCGCTGCGTTCTGCCTTGCAGCTCTGAAACAAAATCACCCTCACCGAGCGCCCACCCGCCGAACACGGAGTCTGTGAACGCGACTTGCTGCGACGCGCTGATACCTGCCTGCACCAGTTCAGCGTATGCGATCTCACGGGCAAACGGGGTATTGCCCAGTTCCCACACCAATGCGTGGGGGGTGATGAACCTGTCGGTCCGCCGTCCGGTGTAGTGTCCATGGCTGGACCACGGGTATTCGCCTGGCTGCGCCGACAGGCCCGCGCGAACCGGATTGAGGTCGATATAGGCCATGCACGCCAGCAAATAGCGCTCACTCTGGATCAAGGTCGATCTGTAACGCCCCTCCCACAGGGTACCGCTGCGCTGGTGCTTGCTGTTGAAATACCGCACATAACTTCTACCGACCGCCTGCATCATTTGCGGAACTCCGTCCGCCGTCTCCGGCGTGGCAAGCAGGTGAAAATGGTTGGTCATCAACACATAAGCATGGACCGCTACGCCAAACCTGCTGGCATGCATCGCCACAAGTTCGATCAGCGTCTGGTAATCGGCTAACGCAAGAAAGATCGCCTGGCGATTGTTTCCGCGCTGGATCAGATGATGCGGGTAACCAGGTAAGGTGAGTCGGGGAAGTCGGGCCATGACAAATAATCGGTGTCTGACCCCAATTATTGAGCATACCGGGTCGCGAGCAGTTGCGACAACCCGAACTCCTCCAGGATGGCACGCAGGCGATGCGCTGAACTTTGTTTCTTCTGGCCCGTAAAGCGGGCAATGATGAGTTCATTCTTCATGCTGTGCTCCCATCCAACCAACTCGGTGACGCTCACCTGGTAGCCAGAAGCCTCCAGGTACAGGCAACGCAGGACATTGGTGAGCTGACTGCCAAACTCCCGGGCGTGCATGGGGTGGCGCCACAATTCAGCCAGTGGCGTTCGCGACAGTGTCAAGGCCTTGTGCTCGTTCAAGCACCGCGCAACCTCAGCCTGGCAGCATGGGACAAGCACCATGAACCTGGCGTGCTTTTGCAGACCGAACGCAATGGCATCGTCGGTTGCCGAGTCACAGGCGTGGAGCGCCGTCACGACGTCGACCTGATCTGGAAGCTGCTTTGAGTGGGCGGCCTGGGCAACACTCAGGTTCAGGAACGACATGCGCTCAAAACCAAGCCTTGCCGCCAGAGCTCGGGATTTTTCAACCAGCTCGGCCCGGGTCTCCACACCATAAATATGCCCCGCGGCGAGGCCTTTGAAAAAGAGATCGTAAATGATGAATCCCAGATACGATTTGCCAGCTCCATGGTCAGCCAGCGTGATGCTTTTCCCACTGTTCACCAGTTCCAGCAGCAGCTTCTCGATGAACTGAAACAGATGGTAGACCTGCTTGAGCTTGCGCCGCGTGTCCTGATTGAGTTTGCCCTCGCGGGTCAGGATGTGCAACTCCTTGAGCAACTCGATGGATTGACCTGGCCGGATTTCAGGCATCACTGCAGCTACGGCAGACTGACCCGCAGCGCTTTTGACTGCATGCGACTTTTTTGTCATGGTACTTGGGCGTCCTCGCTGGATGGCTTGCCCAACAAATCAAGTTGGCTCAAGCGCTCATGTTCACGCGTCGCAAACCGGTCTGTCATGCCGGCAATGTAGTCTGCAATGACCCGGGCCGACGCCACTGCCCCGCCGGACCCCCCCCGCACTGCCTCGAAGCGCGCAACAAAACGGGGTTGCATCTCGTGGGGATGGGCGAGGTAAGCGTCAAACAGCGAGCGCAGCATCTGGCGCGCCTGGCCTGTGGTGTGCAGGACTCTGGGATGGCGATAGAGCTGATGCAGCAAAAAGTGCTTCAAGCCTTGTGACTTGAGCTTCATTTCTTCACCGAACTGTACCAAGGGTGGCATCTGGCGGACCTCATTGGCGCTGCGCGGCGCCGCCGTCTGCAACGCACTGCGGGTCGCCCCAATAACATCGTCAACCTGCGCGCTGAGCATGCGGCGAATACTGTCGTAAAGCAGGCGCCGACCGGCCGATGCTTCCTGCAAGTGGGGAAACTCGACCAGCGCCTGGCGTCGGAAATCATCGAACAGGGCTACCTGCTGCAACTGCTCCAGCGTAATGAGGCCGGAACGCACGCCGTCGTCAATATCGTGAGCGTTGTAGGCAATTTCATCTGCCAGATTGCAAAGCTGTGCCTCCAGGCTGGGTTGACCTCCCTGCAAGAAACGCTGAC
>CAIQVX010000154.1 GCA_903875275.1 uncultured beta proteobacterium
ATTCTGGTCGGCCTGCAGGTACCGAAGACGGACGACGCCGCCTTCAACAAGTTCCTCAAAACGCTGGGCTATCCCTGCGTGGAAGAAACCAGCAACCCCGTGTACCGGATGTTCCTGCAATCATGAGCACATCCCTGGATGGCAAACTGGTGGTGGCAATCTCGAGCCGCGCGCTGTTTGACTTCGAGGAAGAAAACGAGGTCTTCGAGCAAAGCGATGACCGCGCCTACATGGCGCTGCAACTGCAAAGGCTCGACACGCCCGCCAAACCCGGCGTCGCGTTTTCACTGGTGAAGAAGTTGCTGGCCTTCAACCGTGCCGCGACCGACCACCCCACCGCTCAAGCCGACCAAACCACCGCTCAAGCTGGCCAAACCACCGCTCAAGCTGGCCAAACCACCGCTCAAGCTGGCCAAACCACCGCTCAAGCTGGCCAAACCACCGTTCAAGCTGGCCAAACCACCGTTCGGCCTGAGCCTGTCGAAGGCCAGCAGGGCCTCCCCAGCCAGCCCGTCGAGGTTGTCATCCTGTCACGCAACGACCCGGTCTCGGGCATGCGTGTTTTTCGCTCGGCCCAATACTACGGCTTGCTGATAGAGCGCGGCAGTTTCACGCGCGGACAGCCCCCCTGGCGCTACCTGAAACCGCTGCACGCCAACCTGTTCCTGAGCACCCATTTGAGCGACGTGCGTGCGGCGCTGGACGCCGGTGTGCCGGCGGCGCAGGTCTATCCGCAATCGGCCCACGCCAGCGACGCGTACCCGTGCGAGGTGCGGATTGCTTTTGACGGTGACGCCGTCCTTTTCAGCGACGAAGCCGAGCGTGTTTACCAGAGCCAGGGGTTGCGCGCTTTCCAGAAGCACGAGCAGGACAAGGTCTTGCAGCCCCTTCTGGCCGGGCCTTTCAAGCCACTGCTGGACGCGCTCAAACGCCTGCAAAAGGAGAGCACCCCGAACATGCGTCTGCGCACCGCGCTGGTCACGGCGCGCAGCGCGCCAGCGCACGAGCGCGCCATCCGCACCCTGATGGACTGGAACATTGAGGTTGACGAAGCCATGTTCCTGGGCGGCCTGCCCAAAGGTGAATTCTTGCGCGAATTCGAGCCTGATTTCTTTTTTGACGACCAGACTGGCCACGTAGCCTCTGCCTCCATGCATGTTCCCTCGGGCCATGTTGTCAGCGGCCTCATCAACAACTAGCTGCCACTCGCAAGACAATGGCCAAGGAAAAAACGGTTTACATCTGCTCCGACTGCGGCGGCACCAGTCCCAAGTGGCTCGGCAAGTGCCCGAGCTGCAACGCATGGAACACGCTGGTTGAGTCGCTTCCAGAAAGCACAGCTCCTACCAAAAACCGATTCGCCTCGCTCGCCAAAACCGCCGAAGTGGCGACGCTGGGCGACATTGACGCGGTGGACATGGCGCGCACGCCCACCGGCCACGAGGAACTCGACCGCGTGCTGGGCGGCGGCATGGTGGAAGGCGGCGTGGTGCTGATCGGCGGCGACCCCGGCATCGGCAAATCGACCCTGCTGCTGCAAGCGCTCGACTCCCTGCAGCGCAGCGGGCAGAACACGCTCTACGTGACGGGTGAAGAAAGTGGCGCCCAGGTGGCACTGCGCTCGCGCCGTCTGGGCCTGAACAACAGCCAGGTGAAAGTGCTGGCGGAAATTCAGCTGGAGCGGATTCTGGCCACGCTGGAGGCGACGCAGCCCGACATCGCGGTGATCGACTCGATTCAGACCGTCTACTCCGACCAACTCACCTCAGCACCCGGCTCGGTGGCGCAGGTGCGCGAATGCGCTGCCCACCTGACGCGGGCCGCCAAGGCCACGGGTGTCAGCATCGTGCTGGTCGGCCATGTCACCAAGGACGGCGCGCTGGCCGGGCCGCGCGTACTGGAGCACATGGTGGACACCGTGCTCTACTTTGAGGGCGACACCCACAGCAGCTTTCGACTGGTGCGCGCCATCAAGAACCGCTTTGGCGCGGTCAACGAGATTGGCGTCTTCGCCATGACTGAAAAAGGACTGAAGGGCGTCTCCAACCCGAGTGCTATCTTCCTGAGTCAGCACAGCGAGCCAGTACCGGGCAGTTGTGTCATGGTCACGCTCGAAGGCACGCGGCCGATGCTGGTGGAGATTCAGGCCCTGGTGGACAGCGGTGGTCCCTCACCCAGACGACTGTCAGTAGGCCTGGACCGGGACCGTCTGGCGATGCTGCTGGCGGTGCTGCACCGTCACGCGGGCGTGGCCTGCATGGATCAGGATGTCTTTGTCAATGCGGTGGGCGGTGTGCGCATCAGCGAGCCCGCCTCGGATCTGGCGGTGTTGCTGGCGATCACTTCGAGCCTGCGCGGCAAGCCGCTGCCCAAGGGTTTTTTTGCCTTTGGTGAAGTCGGTCTGGCTGGGGAGGTGCGTCCCGCGCCGCGCGGTCAGGAGCGCCTGAAGGAAGCCGCCAAGCTCGGCTTCTCCGTCGCCGTCGTGCCCAAGGCGAACGCGCCAAAGAAGGCGATTGAAGGCCTGAGCATTCACGCGGTAGAGCGCGTCGAGCAGGCCATGGAAGTGGTGCGCGGTCTGGGCTAAAGACGTGCATTTAAGAAAAGCTTAATCAAGCCTGGTTACTGTTGGCGGCTCCATAGGAATTGCCATGAAACTACTTTCCACCATTGGCGCCAGCGCTGCTCTGTTTGGAGCGCTATGCACTTCTGCCAACGCCATTACCGCCACCGAACAACTCGCCGCCTACACAGCGCAAGCCGGCGCGCCGGCGCAAGCCGCCCGAGGGCAGACCCTGTTTACCAGCAAGCACGGCAAGGAATGGAGCTGCTCCTCCTGCCATACCGCCACACCTACAGTGGAAGGCAAACACGCTACCACCGGCAAGGCCATCGCACCGATGGCACCCGCCTCCAACCCGGAGCGCTTTGCCGACGCTGCCAAAGCTGAAAAATGGTTCCGCCGCAACTGCAACGACGTCATGGGCCGCGAGTGCACAGCGGGTGAAAAGGCTGACGTTCTGGCCTGGCTGCTGACCCTCAAACGCTAAGGGAAACGGAAATTTCAACCGTCCCCTTGCCATCCCGGACTCGCCGTTTGTCATCCCGGACTAGCCATTTGTCATCCCGGACTCGATCCGGGATCCAGTGCCGCACAGCGACTGGATTGCGGGTGCTGAAACCCCGGACCTGATCCGG
>CAIQVX010000155.1 GCA_903875275.1 uncultured beta proteobacterium
CGAAGCACGCCGGCTGCACACGGTGAGCTTTGAAGAGATGCTCGAGATGGCATCGATGGGCTCCAAGGTTCTGCAAATCCGCTCAGTCGAGTTTGCCGGCAAGTACAAAGTGCCGCTGCGCGTTCTGAGCAGTTTCACCCCCTGGGATATTGACATCAACGAGGAAGCCACCTCCGGCACCCTGATTACTTTTGAGGAAGATGAACACATGGAGCAAGCCATTGTTTCCGGCATTGCATTTAGCCGCGAAGAAGCCAAGATTTCAGTGTTGGGCGTGCCCGACAGGCCTGGTATTGCCTACCAGATTCTCGGTGCTGTTGCCGATGCCAACATCGAAGTGGATGTCATCATCCAGAACATCAGCAAGGACGGCAAGACCGACTTCAGCTTCACCGTTAACCGCGGTGAGTACGCCAAGACGGTGGGCCTGCTCAAGGACAAGGTGCTGCCTGGCCTGGGTGCGACAGAGGTTGTAGGTGACACCAAGATATGCAAGGTTTCCATCGTGGGCATCGGTATGCGCAGCCACGTGGGTGTCGCCAGCAAAATGTTCCGTGTGCTGAGCGAAGAAGGTATCAACATCCAGATGATTTCCACGTCCGAAATCAAGACATCGGTCGTGATTGACGAAAAGTACATGGAACTCGCGGTTCGCGCGCTGCACAAGGCATTTGAGCTTGAACAGCCTGTGCTCTAGAATTTGCGGCAAGACGTGAGATAATCACGGCTTGCAAATTCAGGAAACGTGACCGAGTGGCCGAAGGTGCTCCCCTGCTAAGGGAGTATGGGGTGTAGAGCCTCATCGAGGGTTCGAATCCCTCCGTTTCCGCCAGGTAAATTGTAAAAACGGGCCCTCGTGTCCCGTTTTTCTTGCCTGCTTGTCTATGGGCTTGGAGCCTTGCTTTCCTGGGCAAGGAAGATGACGATGATGACCAGGCCGGCCACCGGAACCAGACTGATGAGTTGCCACCACCCGCTGCGATTGGTGTCATGCAGGCGCCGGCTTGCTGCCGCCAGTGCCGGTAGCAGGGTTCCGATTGAGAACAGGCCGCTGAGCATCGGGCTGATCAGGGACGTGGCGGCGCTGACCAAAAGCAGAAACAGCATGAACCACCAGTACTCTGGCCGCGATGCACGGCCGTTGAAATCCGCGTACTTGGCGAAGCAGACCTGGATGGATTCCTGAAATGTCATCGTCTTCTCTCCTTTGTGTGTGAAATTTAAGGTTTTGGACCCATGACGACCCCTTCACGTCGCGGGTCAGCACCGCCAAAAAACCCCGTGGATGTTACTTCAATGGCTTGAAGACCGCTGGGCAAGGGCGTTTCGCGAACCTCGTGGCCCCTGCTTTTCATGGCCTTGATGGTTTCAGCGGAAAAGCGCTTCTCCTCCAATACCGTCGGGCCATTGAGCGAACTGAAATTGGGCAGGTTGATGGCCTGTTGCGTGTTCAAGCCCCATTGCAAAGCGCCGATCAGGAGTTTGCTCGTGTAGTGAATGATGACGGCGCCGCCAGGACTGCCTCCCGTCAATTTCAATCTGCCGGTGTCTTTCTCGAAGACCAAAGTCGGCGACATGGAGGAGCGTGGGCGTTTGCCACCTTCAACCCGGTTGGCCATCGGCACGCCTTGTGCGTCCCGCGGAGCAAAGCTGAAATCGGTCAGTTGATTGTTCAACAGGAAGCCGCCGCTTCGTCCCTGGCCTGAATTCACCATCAGTCTGGAGCCAAAGACGGCCTCGATGGAGGTGGTCATGGCGACAGCGTTGCCTTCCCTGTCGATGACGCTGATGTGGCTGGTACCGTGCTCTTCCTGAGCAGGCATGGGAGCATGGGCGGTCCTGGTGGTTGCAGGATTGCCGGGTTGCGCTACCTTCATGCTGTGGGCCCCAATCAGGCTGCTACGGTGCTTGAGGTAGGCGGGGCCCCACAGGGTGCGCCAGTCGCCACCCGGTGCGGTAACAAAATCGGGGTCGCCCACATACTGGCCCCGGTCTGCAAAGGCAAGCCGGGCTGCCTCGGTGTAATAGTGCAGCCACTGGGCCGAAGGCAGACCCTGTTCGAGCGGCATACTGCCAGCGGCTGTGTTGTTCAGCATGCCCAGCATCTGGCCAATGGCCAAAGTGCCTGAGCTCGGTGGCGGAAAGCCGCAGATCTGATAGGTCTTGCCTGTGGTTTGGACAGCATGTTCAAAGCACAGGGGCTCGCGTTTTTTGGCCTTGTAGCTCGCCAGGTCCTGCATGGTCATGCTGCCGGGGCGGCTTGGGTGCTGGCGCACCTTGTTGAGCAGCGCTTCGGCCACCACGCCTTCTCTTAACACCCTGGAGCCTCTGATGGCAATGTCGCGTAGAACCGCTGCGAGTTCCGGGTTCCTCAGAATGTGACCTACCGGGAAAGGCTTGCCTTTTGCATCGTAAAAGTAACTCGCAGCGACCGGATCGTTCATCAGATAGTTCTCGGCAAGCAGCGCTCTGTGCAGTTGCGGGCTCAGCCTGAAGCCTTGCTCGGCCAACTGTATGGCTGGCTCCATCAACGCGGCCCAGGGCAACTTGCCGTGTTCTTTGTGTGCCAGTTCAAGCGCGCTCAGAGCGCCAGGCACGCCAACCGAGAGGCCACTCACGACACCCTCAATGAATGGAAGTGGCTTGCCCTGCGCATCCAGAAAGAGCTTTTCATTGGCCGCCGAAGGCGCCGCTTCTCGGCCATCATAGGCATCGATCTTTTTTCCATCGTGATGCAACAGAAAAGCCCCACCGCCAATGCCGCTGGACTGCGGCTCAACCAGCGTAAGCACCATTTGAACAGCAATGGCCGCGTCAATGGCTGAGCCTCCGGCCAGCAGAACCTGGTAGCCTGCGTCCGTGGCCAGCGGATTCGCGGCAGCCACGGCAAACCCCTGTGTGGCCCAGCCAGGTTTTTCCTGATAAGAAACGGGATCGTTGGGCTGGTCAGGCGTTGCATACCTGAATGTGGGCTGGAGTGATGTGCAGGCAGTCAAGCCGATAGCAAGACTGATGCACTTGACTGTCAATTTGCCGATTTGAACGATCTTGGGATTCTGCAGGGCACGGCTGGCTGCTTTCATGTGATTGTGACTCCCATATTGAGTTGTTGGTATCGAATGCACGCACGATCTGCCAGTGATGACACTCTTCCCGATTCTCCGTCAGGCGAAAAAAAACCGCTATGGTTTAGATAGCGGGATTTCTTGATTTGAGTGGTGCCGGAGAGATGAATCGAACACCCGACCTTCTCATTACGAATGAGCTGCTCTACCGACTGAGCTACACCGGCCTTCACAGGCTAAATTATAGCCCGGGTATCAGTCGGCCAAGGCCCGGTCCACCACCTCGCGCACGTCGGCGCTCAAGTCGGTCTTGGCAGCGATGCGTGCAATGGCTTCACGGGCGGCACTGCGGTACGGGTCGGCCAGTTTCTTCCAGCGGTCCAGGGCTCGCGCCAGTCTGGCAGCCACCTGGGGGTTGAAGCCGTCCAGTTCGACAACCCGTTCGCTCCAGAATACATAGCCTGCTGCGTCGGCGCGGTGAAAAGCGCCCGGGTTGGCACTGCAGTAGCTGAACAGCAGGCTGCGTGCGCGGTTTGGATTGCGAATGTGGAAGTCAGGATGTTTCAGGAGTTGGCGCACTACGGGCAGCACGCTGCCGCCCTGGTCGCAGGCTCCTGCCTGAAGCGCGAACCACTTGTCCAGCACCAGTTCTTCGGCCTTGAACAGGCCGTGAAAACGCGTCAGTGCGGGAGCGGCCAGCGCATGGCCGCTGCCCACCAGCGCTTGCAGTGCGCTGATGCGATCGGTCATGTTGCCGGCGTCCTTGAAATACTGGTAGGCCTTTCCGGGCCAGACAGTGTCACCGCTGGACTGCGCAGCCAGGCAGAGTTGGGCCAGGGCCAGACCAGCCAGTGCACGCCGGCCAGCTGAGTGCGTGTCGGGCTTGTAGCCGCCGTTGCTGGCATGTGCCTCAAACGCCCACTGCCAGTCGCTCAGCAGGGCGCTGGCCAACTGTGCGCGCATGCCCTCGCGAACCGCGTGAATGCGCTGCGGGTCCACCACGTCGAGCTGCTCTGCGATATAGGTTTCCGACGGCAGCGTGAGCACCAGTTCCTTGAACGCGGCGTCCAGCGTTGGATGGCGCAGCACAGTACGCATCGCGGCAATGTAAGCATCGTCAAGCACCTGAGTGAAGTTGCTGGTGGAACTGTCGGCGATGACCTTGATGGCACTGCTCAAAGCCAGCCGCTGACCGGCTTCCCAGTGGTTGAAAGGATCGCTGTCGTACGCCAGCAAGGTCAGCAGTTGCGCTTCGGTGTAGTCGAAATCAAGCAGCACGGGTGCACTGAAGCCGCGCATTATCGATGGCACCGGCTCCTCGTCGAGATTGACGAAGGTGAGCGACTCAGTCTGCTGTGTCATCACCAGCAGGTGCTCGCTGGCGGCCGGGCCGTCACTGCCTTGCAACTGAAGCGGCAGTGCCGTGCCGCTGGCGCCGACCAGCCCTAGCTCGACCGGAATCACAAACGCTTCCTTCAGCGCCTGGCCACGGGTGGGCGCACAACTCTGGCTCAAGTTCAGCGTGTAGCTGCGAGCCTGGGCGTCGTAAGCACCGCTTGCCGAAAGTCGAGGTGTGCCGGCCTGGCTGTACCAGCGTTTGAACTGCTCCAGATGCAGGGCCAGCGGCGACTGCGGATTGGCGTCCGCAATGGCCTGGGCAAAGTCATCACAGGTCACGGCCTGGCCATCGTGGCGCTC
>CAIQVX010000156.1 GCA_903875275.1 uncultured beta proteobacterium
TCATGTCAAAGTCTCCTCATATAAAAGTTAAAAAAACCAAGGCTGGCAAAATAGCATGGATGCCGGATCGAGTCCGGCATGACAAGGGCAAATCGCGAATATTCATCTCCCCTATCGCAGGCCGTCCTGGCCGACGATCTCACTCACCTGCAAGCCGCCAATGCGCGGCAAGGGGCGCCCGCTGGCAGTGACCACCACGGCCACCACGATTTCATTGGCACGTGGCGCATCGCTGACGCGTGCCTCCATCGCATCAAAGTGGCTGCGCACAAAGGCTGCATCCTTGTGGCCCAACGGCACATCGAGCGCACTGCCCAGACCACCCATCTTTTTGGCCGAGGGCACCAGCGCTGCGCCTTGTTCTACCGCCTTGCGCAGCGGCGCACCGAGCTTGGGGTGCAGGATGGCCGCCGCGTGTTCCAACTCACCGGCCTCGCCCACAATGGCGCCCTTGCCGTAACTCTGTGCCTGCGCCGGCGTGATGCCCAGGGCCTCGACGCACTTGCCGCCCAGCAAGCCACCCAGTTCCTCGCCAATGGCGATCAGTTTATCGAGCTGCTGCGAATACTTTCCGGCATAAGGGTTTTCAATCACCGCCATGGCCAGTGCCCGACGTGTCGGAGGGCTGACGGCCTGGCCCATTTCGATCATGGTTTCGTCCACCTGGACAATGATTTTTCGAATCTTGGCGCTCATGGTCTTTCCTTCAGAAGTTGGTGGTGGAGAGGGCTTCAGCGCAAGCCGTCCCATTTGCTGATGCCGCTGGCCGCCAGACCGCCAACGCGGGCGTGAATGCGCGGCCCGGTGCTCATCACCAGAATGTAGACAATCTCCTGGGCCGAGGGCGCACCCGGAACGCGGACTTCCATCGCATCAAAGTGGCTGCGCACATAGCTGGCGTTGATGTGCGTCAGCGGGACGTCCAGCGACGCACCCGGTCCACCCACCTTTTTGGTCGATGGCACGATGGCCAGCGCATTGCCGGGCTGACCGGTCTTGGTCTCGCCCTGCCCCTTGGTGTAGCTGGCAATGTCGCCCTTCCAGCCCAGCAGTTCGCGCATCGCGTAGCCGCCAGGCACATGCCAGAGCGCACCGTGCTCCAGTTCGCCAGCGGCGCCAATGATGGCACCCTTGCCGTAGCCCTCGATGCGCCCGGCCGGCACCTGCATGGCGGCCAGCAGGCGCTGCGCCATCTGGACACCCACCGGCTGCAGCTCATCCATCATGGGCAAAATATTCGGCTCATAGCGACCCGCAAAGGGATTGGTCAGCACGGCACCGATGGCGCCACGCAGCAGCGGCGTGGCCGCGACCGGACCAAACTCATGGCGGATTTCCTCGACCTGCGTAAAGATGCGTCTTATCTCGATCATGACTGTGCGTCCATTCCGTTTTTCATGCAAATACCGCGCCAGCTTTCCGCGCTGCCAAAGGAGACAGAAATTCCGAGAGCGCCGGTTTGAAATAGCTGTCATTGCGGACTTGATCCGCAATCCATGGCCCCGACTGCATGGATGCCGGGTCGAGCCCGGCATGACAACTCCCAGCATTGTCATTGCGCGTCGCCAGCTCGTCATTGCGCGTCGCCAGCTCGTCATTGCACGTCGCCTGCTTGTCATTGCGCGTCGCCAGCTTGTCATTGCGGACCTGATCCGCAATCCATGGCCCCGACTGCATGGATGCCGGGTCGAGCCCGGTATGACAGCTGTGCATTTACAAGTTTCAA
>CAIQVX010000157.1 GCA_903875275.1 uncultured beta proteobacterium
ACGCCACCGGCATGAGTGACAGCAGCCAGTCCGATGCGCTTTACACCTTCTTTCACGACAGTGCACGCTCCGTGCTGCCCTGCGGTCACGTTGTGATCCTGGGTCGGCCACCTGAGGCGTGCAAGAGCGCGCGCCAGGCCACGCTGCAGCGTGCGCTCGAAGGCTTGACGCGCTCGCTGGCCAAGGAACTGGGCAAAGGCATCAACGTGCAATTGCTTTACGTCGCCGAAGGCGCGCAGGACCAGATCGAATCGACGCTGCGTTTTCTGCTGTCGCCGCGCTCGGCCTATGTTTCGGCGCAGGTCATCCGCATTGGCCTGCCGGTGGGCACCGCAGCGCTTCCTTCGGACTGGAACAAGCCGCTGGCTGGCAAGAAAGTGTTGGTGACGGGTGCGTCGCGCGGCATTGGCGCGTCGATTGCCGAGGTGATGGTGCGCGAAGGCGCCACCGTCATTTGTCTGGATGTACCGCAGGCGCAAGGCGAGCTCGATCAGATCGCCCTGCGACTCGGTGCCAGCGCCATTGCGCTGGACATCAGCGCCGCGGACGCGCCGCAGCAACTGGTGGCCGCAGCCCAGGCGCAGGGCGGCTGGGATGTGGTGGTGCACAACGCCGGCATCACGCGCGACAAGACCGTGGCCAATATGAAGCCGCACCTGTGGCAGATGGTGGTTGACGTCAATCTGTCGGCGCAGGAACGCATCAACGACGCGCTGGTCGAATCCGGTGCCCTCAGCGCAGGCGGGCGCATTGTCTGTGTGTCCTCGATCTCGGGCATCGCCGGCAACCGGGGGCAAACCAACTACGCGCTATCCAAGGCCGGCGTCATCGGCATGGTGCAAAGCATGGCGCCCTTGCTGGCCGGCAAGGGCATCACCATCAATGCGGTGGCGCCCGGCTTCATCGAAACCCAGATGAGCGCGGCCATTCCTTTTGCCATCCGCGAGGCGGGCCGGCGCATGAACTCCATGAGCCAGGGCGGCCTGCCGCAGGACGTGGCGGAAGCGATTGCCTGGTTTGCCTCGCCGGCATCGAGTGGCCTGACTGGCAACGTGGTGCGGGTCTGCGGGCAGAGCCTTCTTGGTGCCTGAGCTGCCATGAAGACCATTGAGGTCACGCAACCTGCCAGCATCGCCGCACTCTATCTGGGTGCGCTGCGCGGTGGCGGCAAAAAGGGCGCTGCGGTGCAGGCCTTGCCGGCCCTCAGGCTGGTGCAGCCAGCCGTCAAGCTCGACGCCCTGCACCTGGCGCAGTACGCCAGGGTCTGCGGCTTCAAACCCGGGCACGGCGTTCCCCTCACCTACCCGCAACTGCTGACCTTCCCGCTGCTGCTGGCCTACTATGCCTCGGGCGAGTGCCCCTGGCCAGCCATGGGAACGGTTCACCTGGCCAACCGCATCGTGCAGCACCAGACCCTGCAGCCGGGCGACACGCTGCGCGTGGAACTAAGTACCGGCGCTTTGCTGGCGCACGAAAAAGGGCAGATCTTCGAGCTGGACCTGAAAATTCTGCGTCGTGATGATTTGGTCTGGCAAGCAACGCAGAGCCTGTTGCGACGGGGCGTCAAACAGCCTGCCGGTGCGGTTGTTGGCGGCCACGTGCAGAGCGATTTGCCACTGTCACACCAGGCGGATTTCTCCGCTCCCGCAAATACTGGACGGCGTTATGGCAGCGTCTCGGGTGACCGCAATCCGATTCATCTGTGGGCGCTGTCGGCCCGGCTCTTTGGTTTTCGCCGGGCCATTGCGCATGGCATGTGGACCCACGCCCGCGCCCTCGCGGCCCTGCTGCCGCTCGAACCCCTGAATCAGGCCGAGGTGGCGGTGGACTTCAAGACGCCGCTGTTCCTGCCGGCGAGGGCAAGCCTGTGGACACGCCATCAGCCGCAAAATTCATCCGAATCCGGTGCTTTGTTCGAGGTTCGCAACGCCAAGGGCGACAAGCCGCATTTGCGCGGTCAACTCAGCTATCAAATCAAATGACTACCAACAACCGTATCCGTCGCGTCGCCATCCTGGGAGGCAATCGCATCCCTTTTGCCCGTTCCAACACGGTGTACTCGCAGGCCAGCAACCAGGAGATGCTGACCGCTGCCCTGCAAGGCCTGGTGGACCGTTACCAGCTCCACGGCGAACGCCTGGGTGACGTGGTGGGCGGTGCTGTGATGAAGCACTCGCGTGACTTCAATCTGGTGCGCGAGTCGGTGCTTTCCACCACCCTGTCGCGTGAGACCCCGGCGTTCGATTTGCAGCAGGCCTGCGGCACCGGTCTGGAGGCGGCCATTGTCGTTGCCAACAAGATCGCGCTGGGCCAGATCGAATGTGGTGTTGCCGGTGGTGTGGACACGACCTCGGACGCGCCGATTGGCCTGAACGAGAAGATGCGCCGGATTCTGATCGATGCCAGTCGCGCCAAGAGCGCGGCGCAACGTCTGACCATCCTGGCGAGAATGCGCCCGGGCATGTTGTTCAGTCCCTCGCTGCCAAGAAATGGCGAGCCCCGCACGGGTCTGTCCATGGGCGAACACGCCGAGCTGATGGCGCGTGAGTGGGGCATCCGGCGCGAAGAACAGGATGAGTTTGCGCTCAGAAGCCACCAGAATCTGGCCCAGGCGTACGAGAGCGGGTTCTTTGTGGATCTGATGACCAGCTTCATGGGGGTCAGCCGCGACAACAACCTGCGTGCCGATCTGACGCTGGAGAAGCTGGCTTCCCTGAAGCCGGTGTTTGACAAGAAGGTGGCACCAGAGCAGGGCACGCTCACAGCGGGGAATTCCACCTCTCTCACCGACGGTGCCTCGGCGGTTCTGCTGGCCAGCGAAGAATGGGCCCGTGCGCGGCAGTTGCCGGTGCAGGCCTGGCTGACGTTCAGCGAAGTGGCGGCGGTGGACTTCTTTGACAAGAAGGAGGGGCTGCTGATGGCGCCGGCCTATGCCGTGCCGCGCATGCTGGCGCGCGCCAAGCTGAAGTTGCAGGACTTCGACTTCTATGAAATTCACGAGGCCTTTGCGGCGCAGGTGCTGTGCACTTTGAGAGCCTGGGAAGACCCGAAGTACTGCCAGGAGCGCCTGGGTTTGCCACGCGCGCTGGGTGCAATTGCGCCGGAAAAACTCAACGTCAACGGCAGCTCGCTGGCTGCGGGTCATCCTTTTGCCGCCACCGGTGGGCGACTGCTCGCGACACTGGCCAAGTTACTGGCCCAAAAAGGATCGGGCCGCGGCCTGATCTCGATCTGCGCCGCCGGTGGCCAGGGCGTGGTGGCGATTCTTGAACGCTAGGCTGGCAACTGCCGCTGAATCAGGTAGTTGACGATCAGACCCTTGAGATAGTCCTTGGCCTGCGGCGGGCTTGAGGGCCGACTTAGTGCCTGGTTGCTGCCCACAATGGCCAGGTAGAAAAGGGCCGCCAGTTCGCTCGCAACCTTGCTGTCTCGGGTCAGGCGCAGGAACTTCTGCTCAAACAGATCGAAGCGCAGCTGATCGACTTCCAGCAGCATCTGCGCCACGCCCGGGTCGCGTCGGCCCAGACCGCGCAGGGCCAGTTCGAAGCGCATGTTTTCAAGATTGGCACCAGCGTGGGACAGCGCGGCATCGAGCAGCCGTTCCAGATCGGCCTGCGGATTCGGCGTGGACTCGGATTGCAGAATACGGTCGAGCTCGATCTCGCGCTCACGCCAGCGTGCCAGCAGGGCTGAAATCAAGTCCGCGTGGTCCGTGAAATGCCAATAGAAGCTGCCGCGCGTCACACCCAGCGCATCGGCCAGCAGCAGCACACGTGCCTTGTCAAAGCCGCCTTCCACCACGGCCTTGAAGGCAGCGTCCAGCCAGTCGTCGCGCGTCAGTCGCACGGCTTCCGGCCGTATTTTCGGCTTTGACGCTGCTTTCATCGAGTACCCGTTTGTTCCAGCATGGTCCCGCATTCTCACCAGTTTCTTCAAGCATCCCTGAGCCTGCCGTCCTAGCGAAAACCCTGACATACGGGTCTGCTTGGGGGTGCTATATTGACTTTCCGTACATGTGTGTACGGAACAAATCTGGAGATGCTACATGAAAAACACGCCGTCCCGTCAGCAAGCCGGTGTCCGCCTTGCGCAAGTCGCTACCTGTGTGGCACTGTTGATCACTGGCCTGAGCGCCAGCGCAGGCGAGGGCTCCAAACTGCGTCAGTCTCCGGTCGGCGCCTTTGGCGGCGAGATCGCAGCGCCGGCCGACAACCCGGGCCTGTTCGGTACCGCCAGCGTCTCTTACGCCGACATCTACAAGGTGACGGATGCCAACGGTGACAATATTTCGCTCTCGGCAAAAACGCTGCCATTGCCAACCGGTACGCCCACTGGCGGTGCGGTGGCCAACGGAACGTTCTCACTCAGCGTGCCGGCTGGCATCATCGATTTCGACCAGAAGCAGACCCAGTTGAACCTGGTGGGCGGCTACCTCACCGAGAGTCTGTTCAGCGGGGGGCGTATCGCCTTTGCCATCAATGTTCCGCTGATCCGTCAGAGCCGCACTTTCATCGCCGTGCAACCCGCCGGCACCGTCACGCCAACACCACCAGCGGCGCTGCCGGCGCCACTTCGCGGAGCCATTGCGGCGGTTGGCGCCGCTGTCAACGCGCAGGTGCAAGCCGGTGTGGCGGCCGTGGCGGCCACCCACAACGCCGAGGTGTCCGGCTTTGGTGATACCGAGCTGTCCATGGTCTGGATCAAGCACCAGGACCGGCTGAAGATCGCGGCCGGTGTGTCGCTCTTTGTTCCGACCGGCGTTTATGACAAGACACGTGGCCCGAATACCGGTTTTGGCAGCTTCTACACCCTGCGCCCGGGCATTGCCCTGACCTACTCGCTCAACCCCGATCACGGCGCTACGGCCTGGGATGCCGGCGTCACCCTTGCCGGTCGTCTTTCCTACGGCATCAACAGCACCAACACCGAGACCGATTACCGCAGCGGCAACTTCCTCTAGGGCGAGGTGGCCGCGGTCAAGGTCACGGGGAACTGGGCTTTTGGAACCAATCTGCTGGTGACACAACAGGTCACGGATGACAGCGG
>CAIQVX010000158.1 GCA_903875275.1 uncultured beta proteobacterium
GACTGCGCAGTTGTCCCTTCGGTGCGGTGAAGCAGACGCCTCTGGGCGGCACGGGACGGGGGGTTGCCTTGCGCTCGGCTTCGGTACGGAACTCTTTGGTCATGAAACTGACTCCAGTGAATGGGTGGAAAAGCGTCGATTATCCCAGCACTTGAACACCCTGGCCGGCGCAGGACTAAACTGACCCCATGTCATTTCCCTCCCTCGGTCTGTCGCCAGCGCTCTTGCTGGGTGTCAACGACAAGGCCTACGTGAAGCCCACGCCGATCCAACTGGCCGCTATTCCGGCCGCCTTGCAGGGACGCGATGTACTTGGCTCGGCCCAGACAGGCACTGGCAAGACAGTGGCCTTTGCGCTGCCTTTGCTGCAGTTGCTCGAAGTCAAGCCGATGATCGGCGTGCGTCGCCCCCGGGCACTGGTTGTGGTGCCAACGCGTGAACTCAGCACGCAGGTTGGCGAGGAAATCCGCAGTCTGGGTGCGCATCTGTCGCCTGCGCTCAAGGTTTCCATCGTGTTTGGTGGTGTGTCCATCAACCCGCAACTGCTGCGTCTGCGCGGCGGTACCGACATCGTGGTGGCCACGCCGGGGCGTCTGCTCGATCTGGTGGCACACAACGCACTGGATCTCTCCTTTGTCGAGATGCTGGTGCTCGACGAGGCCGATCGGCTGCTGGACCTGGGTTTTGCCGAAGAACTCGCGCGCATCCTCGCGCTGCTGCCGGCCGCGCGGCAGAACCTGTTCTTCTCAGCCACCTTCCCGCCAGCGGTGCAGACGCTGGCGCAGCAGTTGCTGCGGGATCCGCTTCGCGTCACGGTGACTCCGGAACCACTGAGCGAGCCCGATATTGCGCAGCGTGCCATTGCCGTCGATGCACCGAACCGGACCCAGCTCTTGCGCCATCTGATCCAACAAAACCATTGGAGCCGGGTCCTGGTGTTTGTCGCGACCAGCCACGGCGCCGAAATGATTGCCGACAAGCTGCGCAAGGCCCGCATCAATGCCGAACCCTTTCATGGCCAGTTGAGCCAGGGCAAGCGCAGCCAGGTGCTGGCGGACTTCAAGGCCTCTCGCGTCAAGGTGGTGATTGCCACCGATGTGGCCGCGCGCGGCCTCGATATCGCGCTGCTGCCAGTGGTGGTGAACTACGACCTGCCACGCTCGGCGCTCGACTACACGCACCGTATCGGCCGTACCGGTCGCGCCGGCGAGAGCGGTGTGGCCATCAGCTTTGTCAGTGCAGAGAGCCAGGCGCACTTCCACTTGATCGAAAAACGTCAACGCTTGAACTTGCCGCTGGAGCAGATTGCCGGCTTTGAGCCGACGCCGACCAGCAGCCCAGTGGCAGCAGCCGGTGGCGGCATCAAGGGCAAGCGTCCAAGCAAGAAAGACAAGCTGCGCGCGGCATTGTCATTGCGGGCTTGACCCGCAATCCAGTCGCGGCGTAGCACTGGATCCCGGATCAGGTCCGGGATGACATCTGCGCAGTGCGGGGTGACACCTGCCGAGTCCGGGATGACAACTGGCGCTGCCGATATACTTGGCGCAACCATTCACAGGAGTTTTCATGAGGTTTTTATCCATAGCACTGGCCGCAATTGTTGGCACTCTGGGCCTTGTTTCCTTCAACGCCGGCGCTGCTGATGCTGCCGTCAAGACGGTTGCTGCCACTTACAAGGACAAGGCCGCGCTGAAAGGCAAGCAGATCACCGTTGAAGGCAAGGTGGTGAAGGTCAATAACGGCATCATGGGACGCAACTTTGTTCATGTGCAGGACGGCACCGGAGACGCCAAGGCCAGCACCAACAACCTGGTCGTTACCAGCAAGCAAACCGCCGCCGTTGGCGACAAGGTCAGCATTTCCGGTACCGTGGTGCTGGATCGCGACTTTGGTAGCGGCTACTCCTACCCGCTGCTGATCGAAGAAGCCACGGTTACGGTCAAGAAGTAAGCCGCACCTTCACGCTCTGATCGGTGCAGCCCTTCCACCCGGTTGCCCACGGCGGCCAGCATGC
>CAIQVX010000159.1 GCA_903875275.1 uncultured beta proteobacterium
ATTCGCAAACCAAGGTCCAGCAGGCACGCAGTGCGGCCATGCAACTGGATCGTCTGGCGGTGGCGCGACGCATCCATCAACCGGTGGAAGACGCAGAGGCACTGGAGAGTGCGTTTGACAGCATCACCTACAGCAAGGGTCAGGCGGTGCTGGCGATGTTTGAAAGCTGGCTCGGTGCGCAGGAGTTTCGTGCCGGGGTGCAGCGCTACATGAAGCAGCACGCCTGGGGCAGTGCGACGGGCGACGACTTTGTTGCTGCGCTGGCGCCGGGCCAGGCGCAGTTGGCCAGCACCTTCAAGAGCTTTATCGAGCAGCCCGGCATACCGCGTCTGAACGTCGCGCTGGTTTGCGATGGAAAGCCGTATCTGCAACTCTCACAGTCGCGCTTTCTGCCAAGGGGCTCCAGCGCTGCGCCGGATTCAGTCTGGCAGATTCCGGTGACCGTGCGCACACCGGCTGGCTCAGCGCGCCTGTTGCTGCAAGAGCGCACGGGACAACTGCCGCTGCCTGACAGCAGTTGCCCGGCCTGGGTCGAAGCCAATGCCGATGGCGCAGGCTACTACCGTCCGGTCTATGCGCCGGGGCAGTTGCTGAAGCTGTTGGCCAAGGCAGATTCAAATATCGCTGAAGTGCTGGCCAACCTGGACGACGCACAGGCACTGACCGAGTCCGGCGACCTGCCGCTGGACGATGCGCTGGCACTGGCCTTGCGTTACACGGCAGATTCACGCCCCGAAGTGCTGGATGCAGCCCTGAACATCATTCGATCCGTCGAGCCCTCGCTGCCTCTTGAACAGCGCACCGCCTATGCCGCTTTGTGGCAGCGCGCGCTTGGTGAGCGGGGGCGTACGCTGGGCCTGCTGGAACGCGCTGCAGACTCCGACGATGAACGTCTGGTTCGTGAAAACTGGGTTGGCGCTCTGGCAGATCTGGGGCAGGACCACAGCCTGCGTGCGCAGGGCAGGGCGCTGGCGCAGGGCTGGTTGAAGGACCCGGCAACGCTGGCGCCAGCCAATCGGGCTCTGGTCCTGAGCGTTGCGGCGCTCGACGGCGACAGGGCCTTCTTCGACGCTCTCGAGCGCAAAGCAAGCACCAGCCACGACCGTTCCGAGCGGGCCGATATTTACGCGGCGCTGAGCCGTTTTCAGTCTCCCGAACTGGCGCGCTCGGCGCGTGCCTTGTGGTTGTCAGCACAGCACGACGTTCGTGAAGTGCTGGAAGCCGCCTCGGACCGAGCCGCCGGACAGGCCTCGGCCAGCGGCATGCTGGAATTCATGAAGGAGAACTTTTCTGCCCTGGCAGCACGCCTGCCGGCCGAGTCGGTTAGTCGCTTCCCGCGCTTCTTCAGCGGCCTGTGCAGCACGGAGCAGGCACTTGCCGCGGAGCGCTTCTTTGGTCCGGCACTGGCGCACTTTGAAGGCGGCGCCAGCAGCCTGGCGCAATCAGTGGAGACGATCCGACTCTGCGCCGCGCAACGTGAATTTCAGCAGAGCAGCCTGTCGGCGTTCCTGGCGCGACCTTAAAGTAGTGAAGCGACGGTCCATAAGAAACGACGCAGCGTCGTCATTGCGGGCCTGACCCGCAATCCAGTGGCTGCTATTGGGCAGCGTCCATCTGCTGCAAAGCCAGCACCACATCGTCCTCTTTGATGCCAGGCTGCAAAACAAAAGTTTCTTGCAGTTGCCCC
>CAIQVX010000160.1 GCA_903875275.1 uncultured beta proteobacterium
CCATCCAGCCGCTGGCAGCCAGCATGGCAGCGGCCAGCGTCTCCTTCAGCGGTGCCTCGCCCTTGTCCTGACGCCAGCCGCGCTTGAACAGCGGCTCGCCGGAGGTGTCGATGTAGAGCGAGCAGGCATCGGTGCTGAGGTGGGTGTAGATGCGCACGTCTGGCCACTGCGTGTTGACGTCGGGACGCACGCCGCCAGCCTTGACGCGAAAGCGGTCACACACCGCATCCTTGATCTTCAGGGCGGCAAAGTTCAGCGAAGTCAGCGGACTGTGCTGCGCCGTCACTTCCACCTTGATGCTCTGGCGCGGTGTGAACCAGGCCTCCCACGCCACCTCGCTGGCCGCGCGGTACAGATCCTGTTCGTTGCGGTACTCGGTGAACGACAGCAACACGAGCACGCGCTGCGCCAGGCGGCTGTGCAGGTTCAGCAGCAGCACATCGCGCCAGGAGCTGCGCAGCGCAACCCCGCCACGCTGCTTCAGGACCTCGGCCAGCGGCAACCCGGTGATGCGCTGCACTTCAGGTGCCAGGTAATCCTCGACGCCGGCCGCGCAGGGGAGGAAGAGTTGGAGTTTGTTCAAAGTGCCTTCCTCAACGAGGCCGGCGCAATCCGCAACCCTTCCCGGTATTTGGCCACGGTGCGACGGGCGCAATCGATGCCCTGCTCCTTGAGCATTTCGGACAACTGGTTGTCACTGAGCGGCTTCTTCAGATTTTCAGCGCTGATGAACTGCTTGATCAGGGCGCGCACGGCCGTACTGGAGGCGCTGCCGCCCGAATCGGTTCCGAGCCCGGAGCCAAAGAAGTACTTCAGCTCGAAGGTGCCAAACGGTGTGGCCATGTACTTCGCCGTGGTCACGCGGCTGATGGTGGACTCGTGCAGACCGAGCTCGTCAGCAATCTCGCGCAGCACCAGCGGGCGCATCGCCAGCTCACCGTGGGTGAAGAAGCTCTTTTGCCGCTCGACGATGGCCGAGCTGACGCGCAGAATCGTGTCAAAGCGCTGCTGGATGTTCTTGATGAACCATCGCGCTTCCTGCAGGCGCTGCTGCAGCGCGGCGTAGCTGGAAGCATCGCTGCCGCCACCTTTGTGCTGTCTCAGGGCGTTGGCGTAGATGTCGTGCACACGAAGGCGCGGCATGACGTCAGGGTTGAGCCGGGCCTGAAACCGGGCTTGCGCCCCCTTGCCGACCCGGACCACCAGCACATCGGGAACCACGATATTGCGCTCGACGTTGACAAAACGCCGTCCCGGTTTGGGCTCCAGGTGTCCAATCAGGGCGATCGCCTCGCGTATCGCAGCGTCGGTCGCGTGGCAGACCTGCACCAGCCGCTTGATATCGCGCCGCGCCAGCAGGTCCATCGGCTGCTTGCAGATACGCAAGGCCACGTTCAGCGTGGCGCCGGTTTTTCCGGGCTCGCGCAGCGCCTGCGCCAGCAAGGCCTTGAGCTGCAGCGTCAGGCATTCGGCCATGTCCCGGGCGCCCACGCCGACCGGCTCCAGGCTTTGCAACAGTCCCAGGGCGACCGTAAAGTGATGCACCAGCTGTTCCCGTTGTTCCTCGTCACCGGGCCCCAGACCGCTGGCCAGTGCTTCCAGCGTGTCTTCAAGGTAGCCGTCGTCATTCAGCGATTCAATCAGGAAGCTCAGGGCGGCGCTGTCTTCCGCGCTCAGGCGCAGGGCCAGCGCCTGGGCGTGCAGATGGCTTTGCAGCGACTCCTGGGAGCGCGCCAGTTCGGTGACTTCGGCGTCTTCGTTGTCGTTCAGGTTGTTGCCGTGGGCGCGCGCATCACCTCCCCACTCGCTGTCATCGGGCGAGATCTGGGCACAGCCGTCGCCCTCCCAGTTCGGTTCGGCATCGGCGGAGAGCGGACTGGCGTCGGCATCGCTGTCGGCAGCAGCGACGGTTGAGGAGGCGTGGTCGGCGCCCGCGCTGCCCACATACTCGGCCTCGACATCGTCCCTGCGGACCGGGGCATCGGCCTGCGCCAGCCCAAAATCCTCACGCGGCGCTTCATCCGCACCGAGTTCTAGAAACGGATTTTCATCCAGCATCTGGCCAACTTCCTGGCTCAGCTCCAGCGTCGAGAGCTGCAACAAGCGGATCGACTGCTGCAACTGCGGCGTCAGCGCCAGATGCTGTGAGACTCTGAGTGAGAGACCTTGCTTCATGTCAGGCCGCCGCGCCGGGCCGCCCCAAGCAAGGCCAAACCCCCTCGGGGGGCAGCGATGACACGGCAGTGCAGAGCGTGGGGGTCCACACGTTCACATTTTGAAGTGTTCGCCGAGGTAGACGCGCCGCACTTCGGCGTCGTTCACAATCTCGGAGGGCGTGCCTTGCGCCAGCACGCTGCCATCGCTGATGATGTAGGCATGGTCACAGATGCCCAGCGTCTCGCGCACATTGTGGTCGGTGATCAGGACACCGATGCCGCGCTGCTTGAGGAAACTGATGATGCGCTGAATCTCGATCACGGCAATCGGGTCAATGCCGGCGAAGGGCTCATCGAGCAATATGAAGCGCGGTTGCGTGGCCAGTGCGCGCGCGATCTCTACCCTTCGCCGCTCCCCGCCGGACAGGGCCAGCGCCGGCGTCTGACGCAGATGCTCCACGCGCAAGTCCTGCAACAAACCCGTCAGTCGCTTCTCGATCTCGGCTTTGGCCCGAGGCTGGCCTGTCTCGTCACGCTGCAGTTCCAGCACGGCACGGACATTCTCTTCCACATTGAGCTTGCGAAAGATCGAAGCCTCCTGCGGCAGGTAGCTCAGACCCAGGCGTGCGCGCCGGTGAATCGGCATGTGCGCAATCGACTGACCGTCAATGGTGATGTCGCCAGCACTGGCCTGCACCAGGCCAACAATCATGTAAAAAGAGGTGGTCTTGCCGGCGCCATTGGGGCCCAGCAGCCCCACCACTTCACCCTTGCAAACCGTCAGCGAGACATCCTTGACGGCCTTGCGGCTGCCGTAGAACTTCTGCAGATGGCTGACTTCAAGGCGGCTGTCGCAGTGGCTGCCATCGGCCCTGTCTGGCGTTTGCGTTGCTGACCCGGCAACGCTCACTTCTTTTCCCCGCCCAGCGTGGTGCTGGAGCGCAAGCCCGACCCGGCTGCTGCGTCAGACGCTGGAACGGCTGGCGCTGGCGCCTCCGGCTTGGGAATCAGCATGGCCCTGATCCGCCCGCCGGGCGCCGCACCGGAGCCAGCCTTGGGTACAGCGCCGTCAATGCTGAACATGTCGGTTGTGTTGTTGTAAACAATGACCTCGCCGGTGAACTCATCGGCCAGGGTCGCGCCGCGGTAGCGTCGCAATTGTGCTTTGCTGCTGATCCTGGCGGTGTCGGCACGGCCGTCGTACTCGATCAACTCGCCTTCGCCCTCGAAGTACTCGTCCAAGCCCTCACGCTTTTGCCGAAAGTAAGCAAGTTTTCCCGGCTCGGCGGTGATCAGGCCAAACTGGTAGCCCTGCGCGTCCTGGCGCACGTCGATTTTGGCCGCCCGGATCAGAATCGTGCCCTTGGTCAGAACCACCCGGCCACTGAAGACGCTGGTCTGCTTCAGATCGTCGTAGCGAAGGGCGTCAGCCTCCACATTCATGGGCTTGTTGCGGTCTGCTTTTTCAGCAAAGACCGCAGCCCCAGGAAGGGATATGGCAATGAGCAGACTGAGGTGGAAAAGGGGTAGCTTCATAAAGGCACGAATCTTGCAAGAAGACCTTGCCTTCGGATTGTAGCGAGCGAGCGCAGCCCTATTTGCCGCTTCGGACCCCTGCCACCAAATATTCCACCACCTGCAGGGCACGCTCCATGCTCTTGGCCATGGCGCCATCGGTCCAATAGCGGCCAGCCACGCCAAGCGCCGGCACGCCGTCGATCTTGTAGGCGTTCTGCAACTGGGCGGCGCGGCTGGCCTTGGTCGCCACCGTGAAAGAGTTGTACTGTTCCAGGAACTTGGCCTTGTCAACGCCCTGTTTGGCAACCCAGTCGGCTATCGCGTCTCCCTTGGTCAGGTCTTTCTTTTCCACGTGGACCGCAGCAAACACCTTGGCGTGGAGTTTATCGACCAGTCCCAGGGCTTCAAGCGCGTAAAACAGGCGCTGCTGCGGCGCAAAGTCGTCCCGAAAAGCGACCGGCACGCGCCGTATGGCAATGTCCTTGGCCGCGCGTTTGCTCCAGGCATCGAACGCCGGTTCAAAGGCATGGCAATGAGGACAGTTGTACCAGAAGAACTCGACCACTTCGATCTTGCCGGCCGGCGCCTCGACCGGAGCGCGCTTGTCCAGTGGCAGGTAATCAACGCCCGCTTCGGGCGTCTTGCCCTGTGCGTTGGCAGTGGACTGAAACAGACCCGTGCCCGCGACAACAGCACCACAAGCCAGGGAAAAATCACGACGCTTCATCTTCAAGCACTCCAGTTAAACAAATACATCAGCGACTAGCGCTGCACCCGCACCAGAGCGGTTTCCATGCCCATGGCATCAAGCTTTTCCTTGAGCTTGTCGGCCTCTTCGCGCTTGTCAAAAGGACCGGCCCGAACCCGGAAGACGGTCCGACCGGACTGCTCTCGCTCCGATACCTTGGTTTCCAGGCCGCCCAGGGAGAGTCGGGCGCGCTGACTCTCGGCATCTTCGGCCGTGCGATAGGCACCGACCTGGACAAAATAGATAAAGGGGTCGTTGCCGGCGGCGCCGCTGCGGGCACTGGCCAGGTCGCCCAGCGGATCGGCTGTCACTGCCGGCTTGAGTTCCTTTTTGCCAGCCGGTGCCGAGGCCACCGCAGCAGCAGGCCCTGGCACCGAGCCGGCCGCCTCTGCTGACACTGCAGGTTTGGCCGGGTTTTTGCCGTACAGGGGGGCATTGGGATCCCAGTCCTTGTTCTTCTTCGTCTCGGCCGCTTCCTGATCCGGCGTGCGACTTTGCCCCTTGTTGGCGAACTGGACAGGAACCTTGGTGACGTAGACAGCCACTCCCAGGGCCACGGCCAGTCCAACCACGACCCCCATGACAAAACCCAGAAAGGTTCCACCGCGTTGCTGTTTCATGCCCATCCTTCCCTAAACAGTTGGGGACAGAGCTAAAGATCTGTCCCGCAAAGTCATTACATCTTCTCCGGCGCACTGACACCCAGCACCGCCAGCCCATTGTGCAGCACCTGTGCCGTGGCGGCGACCAGCGCCAGCCGGGCCCGTTTTACGGTCAGGTCATCGACCAGAATCCGCTCGGCATCATAGTAGCTGTGATAGCTGGCGGCGAGCTCGCGCAAATAAAAGGTCACGTCGTGCGGTGCAAAGTCCTGCGCCGCCGAGGTCAGCATCTCGGGATACCGGGCCAGTTGCAGCATCAGGGACTGGGCCTGCGGACTTTGCAAGGGAGTCAGGTCCGCCAGCGCCAGACTGGCCACATCACCGCCATCCTTATCGCGCCAGGCGGCCAGCACCGAGCAGATGCGGG
This sequence comes from uncultured beta proteobacterium, assembly GCA_903875275.1. GTDB lineage: Bacteria > Pseudomonadota > Gammaproteobacteria > Burkholderiales > Burkholderiaceae_C > Rhodoferax. The sequence goes on from CAIQVX010000160.1 coordinate 5,452, forward strand.
CGTGCGCGTACTGCACATAGTAGACCGGGTTGTCGTTGTTCTTCGCCACCGCCAGATCGACATCAAAGGTGTACTCGGTGTCGGGCTTGCGGCTGAGCAGGAAGAAGCGCACCGCGTCCTTCGATGTCCACTCGATCAGATCACGCAAGGTGACGTAACTGCCGGCACGCTTGGAAATCTTGACTTCTTCGCCGCCATGCACGACACGCACCATGGTGTGCAGCACGTAGTCAGGGTAGCCCGCAGGGATGCCGACATTGGCCGCCTGCAAACCGGCCCGGACGCGGGCAATCGTGCCATGGTGATCGGTCCCCTGGATGTTGACCACCTTCTCAAAACCACGCTCCCACTTGCTGATGTGGTACGCCACATCCGGCACAAAGTAGGTGTAGCTGCCGTCACCCTTGCGCATAACGCGGTCCTTGTCATCACCGTAATCGGTGGACTTGAGCCACAGGGCACCATCTTTTTCGTAGGTCTTGCCCGCTGCCTGCAGACGCTTGACAGTGTCGTCAACCCGGCCACTGGTGTACAGGCTGCTCTCCAGGTAGTAGTTGTCGAACTTGACGGCAAAGGCCGTCAGGTCCAGATCCTGCTCGTGGCGCAGATAGGCCACGGCGAATTCGGCCATGCCGTCGAGATCGTTGACATCGCCGCCTGCCGTGAACTCCCGATCATCGGACTTGACGGTCTTGCGCGCCAGAAAGTCGGCGGCGATGTCGGCAATGTAGTCACCGTTGTAGGCGGCGGCATTCTCCCCGCTGGGCCACTGCGGGTCGCCCGGCTTGAAGCCCTGGGCGCGCAGCTGTGTGCTGTTGGCCAGGGTTCTGATCTGGACACCGGCGTCGTTGTAATAGAACTCGCGGTAAACCTGCCAGCCCTGGGTCTGGTACAGATTGCAGATTGCGTCGCCCAATGCGGCTTGTCGGCCGTGGCCGACATGCAAGGGGCCGGTTGGATTGGCAGAAACAAACTCCACCAGCAGGCGATTCTCCGTGGCGGCCTGGCTGCCAAACTGCTGCGCCTGCGACAACACTTCCTGCACGATCTGCTGTTTGGCCGCCGGCTTGAGCCGGATATTGATGAAACCGGGGCCGGCGATATCGATTGCATCAACCCAGCGCGCAAAGGCCGACATCAACAGCAGTTCGGTCCGCAAATTTTCCGCCAGTTGTCGCGGGTTCTGTTTCAGGGGCTTGGCCAGTTGCATGGCTGCCGTGCTGGCCAGGTCGCCCAGCGCCGCTTGCTTGGGCGACTCAAAAGCCGCTTTGCCAGCCGCGCCAGGCAACATTTTTTCCAGCACCAGGGCCAAGGCTTCGAGCAATTCAATTTTTACGGAGAGCATCGCCTGATTTTACGGGTGTGGCCGGGAAAGCGTTTGTCATCGTCTTTGCAGCGACTCACCCTCCTGACTGTCGGCCTGAGCAAATAGCTGGCATGATGCGGCCATGATGCACCGCACTACCTCGTCTCCCACCATCTCCTGTGTCATTCCGGCCTTCAACGAGGCGCGCAATCTTGGCGTCGTGGTGCCTGAAATTCTGGCCACGCTGTCACGCTTGAGCCCGCAGGTCGAACTGATCGTGATTGACGATGGCAGTCGCGACAATACCAGCGAAGTCATGCAGGCCTTGTGTGCCAGCCACCGCGAGCTGGTTTACCTGCAGTTTTCACGAAATTTTGGCAAGGAGCCAGCGCTTACCGCCGGCATTGACGCAGCACGTGGCGATGTGTTGATCCTGATGGATGCCGATGGCCAGCACCCGGTCAGCCTGCTGCCCGAGATGCTCAAAAAATGGCAACAAGGCTCGGACGTTGTCTACGCGGTGCGCAAGACCCGCCACGATCAGTCGGGTCTGCAGGTCAAACTGACCGCGCTTTTTTACAAGCTGGTGAACTTTGGCAGTCGGGTCAAGATCCCGCCCAATGCTGGCGACTTCAGACTGATGGACCGCAAGGTCCTCAACGCACTGAAAAGCCTGCCCGAGCGCAACCGTTTCATGAAAGGCCTGTACGCCTGGGTTGGCTTCAACA
>CAIQVX010000161.1 GCA_903875275.1 uncultured beta proteobacterium
GATGATGGCGTAACCCGCCAGCAGAAGCAGCCGATAGTTACGCAGTCGGGTGAACGTGACCTGCGATCCGGTCACCTGAGCCGCTTTGGAAGCATCCGCATAGTCCCGGGGATAGGCGTACAGAATGGTCGGAACGCGCGTGCCTTCCTGGTAGCCAGGCGGCGTGTACAGCGTGAAAGAAAGATCCAGCCCGTCCGCACGTTTGTACTTCACCAGTCGCTTCTTGATGGCACGCACTGCAGGTGTCGGATCGCCTATATGCGTCACGGCCGCCCTGCTGGAGGCAAACACCGCCTCGCTGGCGGGCGCCTGCAGCGCCGCGCCCAGCGTTCTCAGATAGGCGTTCGGCGGCTCGTTCACCGACTGATGCCAGGTCAGAAAACTGCGTGGGTCGGCCCCCCGGAAGGAGAGAAATCGCTCATAAGACTCTTTGTCGCTGCGAAACAGGCGCTCGGTCTTTTGTGTCTTCAGGTCCATGCGATCCAGAAAGGGCCTGTCGCCGTCCGGCGACGCCCCGTTGCCCGAGAGGTAGATCGAATCACTGTCAACCCGGATCACCCAAAATCCATTGGACAGTTGCCGATGCACCGGTTGACCGGGGTTGGCGTATTTTTCTTCGGTCGACAGATCCCAGAGCACGCGCGGCTTTTGCTGGGGATCGTCCACATTGAACAGCACCGTGCGTCTCCAGTGCCGATTGTGGTCGTACTCATGCAAGAGCGAGAGTTCGGGTCGCTCGCTCCAGGAAAATCCCTGGAATCGCTGTTCAGTGCGTGTGATTTCAAGCGGCGTTGCGGTAAACGGCGCTTTCAGCATCATCACCTTGTCACGCGCTGGCACCTTGACGTTCCAATCGCCGCCATCGAGTGCTTCCGCCCAGAGCAGCGTGGCGGGTTCGCTGGCACGCCAGGAAAAGTCGCGCGGCCCCAGCGGTTCGCCGTGAATTGGCACGCGGTCGGCCAGCGCGAGTCTGGCGATGGTCTGAACAACGGGTCGATCGCGCTTCGCTGTGTCCCAGATTTCGACCGTGCGCGGGAAACGGTCGTGCGTCGTGACATAGGAGTAGGGCTTGTGAATCGCGCTCACCAGCAGATGCCGACCGTCGGGCGCGCTCTCCAGCAAATCGTACAGACCCGGAGTTCCAAGCTTTGTAATGGCAGAACTGCCGGCATCGACCAGTGCCAGTTGCGAAGCCGCGTAATAGTCAAACAGATCCACGTCGTGACCGTTGCCCAAGGTGTCGCGGTTCTCGTAAGTACTGCTTTGCCCCTGGGCACCGCCGGTTTCCTGAATGCTGGGGCCGTCAGGCACCAGCGGCTTGGGTGGTGGTGCTCCCAAACTGTCAGGGACCAGTTTGACCAGCAGCGTTTTCTGGTCTGGCATCCATTGCAGTTCACTGCCGAACATCGGGTTCAGACGCACGCCCGTCACCTGCCGGACTTGGCCTGTCCCGGCGTCGCCAACCCAGAGTTCCACCGAAGTCGATGCCACGTTTGCAAAGACAAATTGCCTTCCATCGGCAGACCAGACCGGCGACTCCGGACAGGCAGCGACCGGTAACTCGACCGCCGTTCGCACACCATCGGCGACGCGAACCAGCTCAAAACTCCGGACGCAGGGCCGGATGCCATAGCCGCCGGGCGTATCGTGCTTGCTGTGATTGCCCGGTTCAATGCGCGCGCCGGCCAGTCGCAAGAAGGGCGTCGCCACCCGTGACAGCGGCGGATAGTCCTGCTGTGAAACCAGAAGAATTGTGTCCTGCGTCGGACTCACATGGGCCGTTGGCGGTGACGGCGCGCGCATCACCTCCAGGATGGCTCTGGGTGGCTGGTCGTAACCGGCAGCGCTGGCAGATGCGGCGATTGCCGCGACCAGGAAAAAGATGAAGGCCTTCTGACGTAACACGGTTTGCTCCCTTATATGAATCGAAACTGGGTGTCCTACCCAAGCGCCTGGTCAATGTCCCAGAGTATGTCGTCGATGTGCTCCAGGCCCACCGACATGCGCACCATGTCCGGCAACACCCCGGCTGCGAGTTGCTGGTCGGCATCGAGTTGCCGGTGCGTGGTCGATGCCGGATGGATGATCAATGTGCGCGTGTCACCGATATTGGCCACGTGACTCAGAAACTGTGCGCTTTCAATAAAACGAACACCGGCTTGCAGCCCGCCCCTCACACCAAAGGCCAGCAGGCCCGAGCCTGCCGCCGCACCGTTGAGCTGGCGCATCTGCTTGCTGACCAGCCCGTACTGCGGATGGTCTGGCAGACCGGGATAGTTGACCCAGCTGATGCGCGCATCGTTCTTCAGGAACTCGGCAACTTTGAGCGCGTTGCTGCAATGGCGCTCCATACGTACCGGCAGCGTCTCTATGCCCTGCAGGATCTGCCAGGCGCTCATCGGTGACAGCGCAGCGCCGTAGACACGCAGGGTCTCCATGCGCGCCCGCATGGTGAAGCCAAAATCGCCAAAGGTCTCGTAAAACCTGACGCCGTGGTAGCCCTTGGAAGGTTCCGTCATGCCCGGAAACTTGCCGTTGTCCCACGGAAATTTGCCGCCCTCAACCAATACCCCGGCCAGCGTGGTGCCATGACCGCCCAGGTACTTGGTGGCCGAATGCACCACGATGTCGGCACCCAGGCGCAACGGGTTGCACAGAAAGGGCGAGGGCACCGTGTTGTCAATCACCAGCGGCACGCCGTGCGCATGGGCGACCTCGGCCGCGGCGGCGATGTCGAGCATGATCAGACTCGGGTTGCCCAGGCTCTCGGCATAAACAGCACGTGTATTGGGCCGCATGGCAGCGGCAAACGCTTGCGGCTGCGTGGCATCGACAAAGCTGGTTTCAATGCCAAAACGTGCCAGGTTGACCGCCAGCATCGAGACACTGCCGCCATACAGCGCGCCGGCCGCCACCACGTGGTCACCCTGCTGCAGGAGGGTCATCAGCGCCATGGCTTCGGACGCCATGCCACTGGCGGACGCGAGACCGGCCCGGCCGCCCTCCCGCGCCGCCACACGCTCCTCCAAGGCCGCCACCGTAGGGTTCGACAGGCGCGAATAGACGGTGCCAAAGGTCTGCAGATTGAAAAGGCTGGCCGCATGCTCGGCACTGTCAAAGACGAAGCTCGTGCTCTGGTAGATCGGAAGCGCCCGGGCGCCAGTGGCTGCATCGGGTATCTGCCCTGCGTGTATGGCCAGGGTTTCGGCTTGAAATTGATGTTCAGACATGGGCATCCTCTAGACCGGTCGCCTGGCGGAAATAATTTTGGTGTCGACCCCGACCAGGTTCAAACCGCCAAACAGGCGCGCGTACTCGATCTTGACGCAACGGTCCATGACCGAGTCCAAGCCGGCGTCGCGCACCAACTGGTCGGCCTCCAGGTTGACAACGCCGATTTGCTGCCACAGGCAGTGCGCGCCAATCTGCACCGCCTGCTGCGCAATCGGCAGCACATCCTCGGAGCGGCGAAAAACATCGACGATGTCAACGGGGACCGGAATTTCCAGCAGGCTCGCGTAGCAGCGCTCGCCCAGAATTTCAGTGCCAGAGGCGGCGTAGCGTGGGTTCACCGGCACGACGCGGTAACCGCGCTCCTGCATGTACTTGGCGGCAAAATAGCTCGGTCGATGCCACTCGGCAGAAAGACCCACGACAGCCAGGGTATGGTAGTGCCGGAGAATCTTTCGAAGCTGCTCGATGGTGTTCATGGGAGGCCCTGATCAGCGCCACCGTGGTGGTCGGTACTGCAGGAACTGCTCCTGCGAAGCGTGAATTATGAGTCAGAAAGCAGCTTCGGCATGAGCCTTACCCGCCCCTAGAATCAGCCTTGCTGCCGCACAACGTCAAGACCTGCAGATTTACCATGTCCAAGCTCTATTTTCGTTACGCCGCGATGAATGCCGGCAAGTCCACCATGCTGCTGCAGGCTGCCCACAATTACATGGAGCGGGGTATGTCGGTCAAGCTCTTTACGGCCGGCGTGGATGACCGGCATGGCATTGGCATCATCCACTCGCGCCTGGGCATTGAGCGCACCGCTCTGACCTACGATCAATCCACTTCCTTTGACCAGAGCATTCTGGAGCCCGACACCGCCTGCGTGTTCATCGATGAAGCGCAGTTTTTGACACCGCCGCAAGTCCATCAACTGCATCGCCTGGCGCACCTTGCCGACGTGCCCATCATCTGTTACGGCCTGCGCAGCGACTTCCTGGGCATGCCTTTTGAAGGCGCGGCCATTCTGCTGACACTGGCCGATGACATCGAAGAGATCAAGACCATTTGTGCCTGTGGCAAAAAGGCCAGCATGAATGCGCGTATCGACAGCCAGGGCAGGCGCGTGCGTACCGGCGAACAGATCCTCATCGGCGGCAACGTCAGCTACCGCGCCACCTGCCCGGATTGTTTTTACAGCGAGCCCGACGCGCCCTCAGCCAAATGAACGCTGCCCTGCGAGGGTGCCCAGCCGCGCCGTGATGGCAAAGAATTCGGCCACGGTGTCGTCAATGATTTGCTGTGCCGACCTGACCGAATCAATCAGGCCTGCACTTTGCCCGGCCAGAGCGGGCGCCGCTTCCATGTCGCCGTCAAAGTAGACCCCCAGAATACCCTGCAGCGCGTCGGGGCTCATGACGCCCTGCTCATGAATCGCCTGCGTGCGATGCGACTTGAGGGCGCGGATGCAGGGCGTAGATTTCTTGTTCAACATCCAGGTACCGGTCTCGGTGGCCGCCAGGATGGCGTTCTTGTAGTTGGCGTGCACCGGGCTCTCCTGGCAGCAGACAAAGCGTGTTCCCATCTGGATGCCTTCGGCGCCCAGCGCAAACGCGGCCGCCATGCCACGACCATCACAGATGCCGCCGGCGGCGATCAGGGGCACATCGGTGCGGGCGCGGATCGCCTGCAGCAGGACCAGCGTGGAGACCTCTTCCGGGTTCTTGAAGCCGCCGCCTTCAGCGCCCTCCACCACCAGGCCATCGATGCCCGCATCCACACACTTGAGCGCAGCGTCCACCGTGGGCACTGCGTGGTAGACGGTGATGCCGGCGTCCTTCAGCGGCGCAACAAATTTGGCCGGACTGCCGGCCGAGGTCGTCACGAACTTCACGCCCGATGCGCAGACAAAGCGCAGCATCTGGTCATCACGCAGAAAACGGATCGGCAGGTTCACGCCAAAGGGCAAGCCCAGCGCGCTCATCTTGCTGATCTCGGCCTGGCAGATCGCGGTTTCACCCGAAGAGGTTTCGACGATGCCCAGCCCACCCGCGCGTGACACGGCAGAAGCGAGCGCCGTTCGCGCGATCCAGCCCATGGGCGCCTGAAGAATGGGGTAACGGGCGCCGGTGTGCGCAGTAACTCGGTTCATGGTCAGTCCAATGCATCAAGACGGTGGTCTGCATCATAGAGTGACTCTCGGCGCGCCTGCGGCGGCCACAGTCACCCAGGCGCCTCGAGCGTCCGTGACCCTACCTCTGCAATGGTTTATCGAAACGGCGGCAAGGCAGGTCACGGCCACTTCTGCCAAGATAGCCGGAAATTTTTCCGAGGAAGATGTTTATGTCCCGCTTGACGGCCAATGATTTTCAACCCGAAGTGCTGCGCCTTTTTGACCAGTATGTGCACGGCGATATCAGCCGACGCGGCTTTCTCGACCGTGCTGCCGGTGTTGCCGGCTCGGCCAGTGCGGCAGTCGCAGTGCTGGCCGCGCTGAGCCCGAAGTTCGCGCAGGCCCAGCAGATTGCCCCCAACGACGCCCGTCTGCAGACCCGCTTCCAGATGTTTGATTCACCGCAGGGAAATGGCAAGGTGCGCGCCTACATCGCCAAGCCTGCGGCAGCCACGGGCAAACTGCCCGTGGTGCTGGTGATCCATGAAAACCGCGGCCTCAACCCGCACATCGAAGACATTGCGCGGCGCCTGGCGCTGGACGGTTTTCTCGCGGTTGCACCGGACGCGCTCTACTCGCTGGGCGGCTACCCGGGCGATGAAGACAAGGCGCGTGAGCTCTTTTCCAGGCTCGATCCGGGCCGCACCATCCAGGACTTCCTGGTGTGCGCCCGCATCCTGCTGACCCTGCCCGAGGGCACGGGCAGGCTTGGCGCCGTGGGCTTTTGTTACGGCGGGAGTGTGACCAACATCCTGGCCACACAGGTACCGGAACTGGCCGCCGCCGTGCCGTTTTATGGCGGACAGCCGAAGGCACAGGATGTGCCCGCCATCCGCTCGCCGCTGCTGATTCACTATGCCGGTGTCGATGAACGCATCAACGCCGGATGGCCCGTCTATGAGGCGGCGCTCAAGGCCGCTGGCACACGCTACCAGGCCTTTGTTTACGAGGGTGTACAGCACGGGTTCAACAACGACACGACGCCGCGCTTTGACGCGGATGCGGCGCGGCTCGCCTGGCAGCGCACCCTTGCCTTTCTGAAGACACATCTGGCTTGAGGCGCCATCCCGCGCTTGCGGCGACAATCGGGGGTTTCAACATCCCAGGACCCCTTCAATGAGATCGATCCAATCCTCACTACGCGTCCTTGGCGCAGTCTCCATGCTGGCCCTTGTGGCTTGCAATCCCGAGCAGAATGCCAAGTCCTCGGCCGCAACTGAAAAGGACACGACGGTGGCCACGGTCAACGGTACTGCCATCGGCAAGAACCGTGTTGACATGATCATCAAGCAGGGCGCGGGTGCCGGCCGGCAGGACAGTGCGGAAACCCGCAAGGAGATCATTGACCAGCTCGCCATGCAAATGGTGATTGCCGAGGAAGCAGTGAAGAAGGGACTGGACAAGTCGCCCGAAGTCACCGAGCGCATGGAAATGGTCCGGCAGTCGGTGCTCGCCAACGCCTACGTGCAGGATTACATCAAGGCCAATCCGGTGAGCGACGAGGCCGTGAAGGCAGAGTACGAGCGGATCAAGGCCACGGTCAGCGGCAAGGAATACAAGGCGCGCCATATCCTGGTTGAAAAGGAAGCTGATGCCAAGGACATCATCGCCAAACTCAAGAAAGACGCAGGCGCCTTTGCCAAACTGGCTCTGGGAAAGTCCAAAGACCCCGGTTCAAAAGCCAAGGGTGGCGATCTGGGCTGGTTTGACCCGAGCCGCATGGTGCCCGAATTCGGCGCCGCTGTGGCCAAGCTCGAAAAAGGCAAGTTCACGCTGGAGCCAGTGCAGTCACAGTTTGGCTTCCACGTCATCCTTCTGGACGACTCCAGGCCCATCGAACCGCCGCCCTTGGAACAGGTCAAAGCCAATTTGAGCCAGCAGTTGCAGCAGCAAAATCTGAAGAAGCAGCTCGACGATCTCAAGGGCAAGGCCAAGATTGAGCTGGTGGCAGCGCCAGTACCAGCGGCAGCCGCCACTGCTGCTGCGTCGGCGGCTTCTGCCAGCAAATAAGCGCGCCAGCCCGGCTCAACCGCCGGTGCCTGGCGCCGGCACAAGCTGAGCCAGCATCTTCACGCTGTACATCACCAGCAGTGTCCCGACCAGGTCGCCCACGGCCATGACGGCGGTGCTGCTGATGAAATCTTCCGTCCGGCCGCGCCAGCTGAACCACAGCTGATGCAGCACCGGGCTGAGTGCGGAAAAAACCAGTGACACCTTGATCAGCGTGACCGCAGTGAGCCCGCGCAGATTGACGTCAAGCTTGAACCGGTCAAGACAGACCAGCCGCGCGAGCCAGGGTGCAAAACCCGAGATGAAACCCGCGCCCAGAGCGGTCACCACGTCATCGCTGAAGTGATAGAGCCCACCCACCAGCGCAGAGGCCAGCATGATGCCAAGGGCACCTTCCTCGACAAAAACCAGCACGAACGCGAGCCGCAACCCGCTGGGCAGAAAGACCCAGTCGACGCCGTCAGAATAGCCCAGCGAGGAAAACAGGGCCGTGTTAAGCCGACAAAGCAGAAAGTAAGCGGCGCAGGTTGTGGCAATGATGCCAATGCTCTTGCGTATCAGAATGCTGCCCCCATGCCCTTGTGATGAAGCGGGTAAGGCACGGCCACCATGGCCGGCTACTCCGTGCATTCAATGGTGACACAGACAATTCATTGCCGCCATCCCCCATTTGGGGGATAGGGCAACAACGCTAGCGCCCGACCGCTTTGGTCAAGCAGCGCCCAAGTTGCGTGAAGTACTGATTGGCGCGCTCGGTTGCCACGACGTACTTGACGCGGTTGTCGATCTCGTCAGACTCCAGGGCAATCAGGCCCTTCTTTCGCAGTGCCTTCAGTCGCCTGTGCACGGTGGAAGGGGAAATCCCGCTCACCATGTCCATCGCCTGCAAGACGGTCAGTTGCTGATTGCGCTGCCAGCTGGCCGCAAACAAGTTGAGCATGCGTTCCTCCAGCGCGTCCATGTCGGGAAAACCCGGCAATTCACGGACGGCCTGAACCAGACTGATAAATTTCAGGTAGGCCTGGGACGGTTTGATAACTGTAGCCACGTGAACCCATCTTTAAAAAGTGCCCCCGGGACCGGTGGGCTGGGAAAATTGTACACAGAGTTGTCCCGCCCTGTCCGACGCCCGGCTCGTGGCACTAGCGGGTTTTCGTGCCAAAGTCCCCGCCGCAGAATATCATGGAGTCAAGCGACATCGATCACAACAGCAGGGAACGGAAATCAAATTGTCAGCGTACCTCCACAGCATACGTCAGTTCTGGCTCGCACCTGAGTTGAAGCTCGTCCACCTGCGCCGACTTTGTGCGAGAACGCATCTCCTGAGACATGGACAAGATCCGCATTGACAAGTGGCTGTGGGCTGCGCGCTTTTACAAGACCCGCTCGCTGGCGGTTGACGAAATCAGCCATGGCCGCGTGCAGATGGATCGCCACGATGTCAAGCCCGCCAGGGAGGTCCGCCCCGGCGAACTCGTCACCATTGTTCAGGCGGGTATTGCCCGAACGGTGCTGATCAAGGGCATCAGTGACAAGCGCGGACCGGCCCCGATTGCACAGGCGCTTTATGAGGAGACGCCGCAGAGCCTGCAGATCAGGGCGCTGGCCCAGGAAAACCGGAGGCTGAGTCCGGAACCAGCGCTGACCATTGCGCACGGCCGTCCCACCAAGAAGGACCGGCGTGAGTTGCAAAAGGGATGGAACCGGCCGTAACGGCCACGCCTAGGCCGACAGACTTGCTCTGGCCTCGCCCAGACAACCGCAAATCTGTTGCGGCACGTATTCTTCGGAAATCTCCAGATAGGCATCTATGGCGCCCAGAGCCAGGTAGTCAGCCGCCGTCCCGGGCTTGCTGGCGTCGTCGAGCGCGCTGATGTCGGGCAGCATCAGGTTCCAGGACAGGTCGTTGAGATACAGATTGCTGTCTATGCCCCTGGCCGCCAGCAGGATACTGGGCGAGAGCTTGAAGGTGTAGAAAACCCAGTAGTCGCCCCCTTCCATGGGCTCGCGCCAACTGGCCTCAAACTGGACCGCACCGTACATCAAGCGTGTGACCGCAGCCTCCTGCAGCGACGCGATGCAGTCGTCGAGGTCGGTGTTGCCCCCCAGCAGCGCCCCGACCCCCTGCACAGACATGTCGAGCAGCAAGCCTGACAGTTCACCGCCATAGGTGCTGACCGACTTGAAGACGCGCCGTGTGTGACCGTCGTCACCACTTTCGATCACCATCGCCAACCAGTTGCCATTGACCGAGTCTGCGGTCTGGGCCAGACTGACAATCTGGTCAAAGACACCGTCATAGGTGAATTCGTCCAGTCGGCTGCTGCATATCTCGTCGGCAAACAATGTGGCTTTATGTTCCATGTCGGCGCTCCCAAATGGGGTAACTCTAGCAGCATCCCGCTCTTACGATCGGTTTCAAATAGCGCGTGCGCAAGTCTCAGTTGCATGCGACACTTGAAAACACCAAATCGACCGGACCCACACCAATGCCTGATCTCCAGCCCTTTTTCACTCGCCGCGTACTCTTCACGCGCCTGCTGCAGCCGGTCCTTGTGGCCGCCTTGCTGACAACCGCGCCCGCACGAGCCGCTGACAGCTCATCCGATTCCGACAGGAACACCTACGACCAGGATTCAGTCCTCAAAGACGCACAGAAGTTCTTTGGCTCCAGCACCGAAGGCCTGGCCAGGATCATCGAGAAGGCCTTCAAGGAACAGGGGCGCCCCAATGGCTACATCAAGGGCGAGGAGGCCAGTGGCGCGGTCGCCGTGGGCCTGCGCTACGGCCACGGAACGCTCAGTCTGAAAGGCGCAAAGTCAAGGAAAGTCTATTGGCAGGGACCTTCGATAGGCTTCGACGTCGGCGCCAATGTATCCAAGGTCTTTGTGCTGGTCTACCACCTGCCATCCGGCGACAGCCTGTTCCAGCGCTTTCCTGCAGTGGATGGCAGCTTCTATTACTTTGGAGGCGCTGGCATCAACTACCAGCAGCGCGACAAGATCATCCTGGCGCCTATCCGGCTGGGCGTGGGAATGCGGACCGGGGCGAGCATTGGCTACATGCACTACACGCGGGAAAAGACCTATCTGCCTTTTTGATTTGATGGTGGGACATGTAGGACTTGAACCTACGACCAAAGGATTATGAGTCCTCTGCTCTAACCAACTGAGCTAATGTCCCGACCGAAGGGGATTGTAGTGTCCTACTTGTGATGGCTCAGGGCGTTGCTGACCAGCTTGGAAGTGATGTCCACGATCTGGATCATGCGGTCGTAGGCCATGCGCGTGGGGCCAATCACACCCAGAGTTCCGACCACCTGGCCATCGACTTCGTAGGGCGCACTCACAATGGACAGGTCTTCAAAGGGAACGACCTGGCTCTCACCGCCGATAAAAATGCGCACGCCCTCGGCCTGACCGGCAATATCGAGCAGCCGCATGAGCTGTGCCTTTTGCTCGAACAACTCAAAAGCGCGGCGCAGGTGCCCCATGTCGTTCGAAAAATCGGTCACCGCCAGCAGGTTGCGCTCACCCGAAATCACCACCTCGTCCTGCGTCTCGGAGATGGCATCCGAGCTGACGGCAACCGCCGCCTGCATCAGGCTGGCAATCTCGGAGCGCAGGGTTTCAACCTCGCGCTGCAGGCGTTCGCGCACCTGCTCGATCGCCAGGCCGACGTAGTGGCTGTTAAGGTAGTTGGCCGCCTCCACCAGTTGCAGTTGCGAATAATCGACCTCCGTGAAGATGACCCGGTTCTGCACATCGCCTTCGGGTGAGACGATGATCACCAGCAGGCGCCGCTCTGACAGGCGCAAAAACTCGATGTGCCGAAAAACCGAGGAGCGCCGTGGCGCGATCACCACACCCACAAACTGCGACAGGCTCGAGAGCAGATTGGCCGCGTTCGAGATCACTTTTTGCGGCTGATCGGGCGCCAGACTCTGGGTGGCCAGCTGTCCGCGCCGTACGGTCAGCATGGTGTCGACAAACAGGCGGTAGCCGCGCGCTGTAGGTATGCGCCCGGCCGAGGTGTGGGGGCTGACGATCAGACCAAGGTCTTCCAGATCGGACATCACATTGCGGATGGTGGCCGGAGACAGCTCCAGTCCGGAAGCTTTCGAGAGCGTGCGCGAGCCCACGGGCTGCCCGTCGGCAATGTAGCGCTCAACCAGCGCTTTGAGTAACAACTTGGCACGATCATCGAGCATCGGACCATTTTAGTGATGTAATTTGCGGATGAATTCAAAATTCCCGCTGGTAGCACTGATAGGCAAGTACCAGACGATTGCGTCGGGCGCGTCGGGCGCGTCCTCACGCAACGTGTTGGAAGACATTGCGCAGTTCCTGCATGCCCAGGGATGTGAGGTCGTTTTCGAGCATGACACTGCACACAACATGGGCATTTCCGGCTACCCCGTGTCCACGGTGCGGGCCATAGGCGAGCAGTGCGACCTGGGTCTGGTGGTGGGGGGCGACGGCACCATGCTCGGCATTGGCCGCCAGCTCGCTCCCTATGGCGTACCGCTGATCGGCATCAACCAGGGCCGACTCGGTTTCATCACCGACATTCCGCTGGGCACCTTCAAGACCGCGCTGGCGCCCATGCTGCGTGGCGAATTTGAGGAAGACCACCGCAGCCTGATTCATGCCAGGGTCGTGCGCGACGGCCATTGCGTTTTTGACGCGATGGCGATGAATGACGTGGTGGTAAACCGGGGCGCCACCTCGGGCATGGTTGAGCTGAGGGTGGAGGTTGATGGCCGTTTTGTGGCGAACCAGCGCGCCGACGGTCTGATCATTGCCACACCCACCGGCGCCACCGCCTATGCCCTTTCCGCCGGGGGTCCGATCCTGCATCCATCGATTCCGGGATGGGTGCTGGTGCCGATTGCGCCACAC
>CAIQVX010000162.1 GCA_903875275.1 uncultured beta proteobacterium
ACGGCGCGGTTATCCAGATTCACGGACAAGGGGCTGATCCTTGATGACGGCGAAGCGTTGGCAGACAAACTGGTGATCCGTGATCGTGAATCAGACGATAGGCACCTTTGCCTTGAATGCTTGCACTTGGCTGGCTACGGATCGTGGCGCTGTAGCAATTGGCAGCGCACAGGGATCGCAATTCAGGCATGGGACGCGCAGTTACCCCGTGAACTGGTTTATCAATTCCAACGGTGCGACGGATTCAAGGGGGCAGTATGAGTAAAGCAAAAGACAAACCGGCGGCGACAGATGCCAAAACCTTGCATCTTTCACTCGCGCAGGGACAGACACAGGGGCAAGCGGTGGCAGCAGTGGCGGCATCTCCATCGCTGAATGCGGCCTACGTTATGGATGCGTATCAGGCGAACGTTCTTGGCAGTGATGTGAACCTAATGGCGCTGATCGAAGCTCTGCAACAGTCCACAGACAAGGCCAAAGCGGGCGACTTGACAAACCTTGAGGCCATGCTGATCGGACAGGCCACGGCGCTGCAAACCATATTCACCAGTCTGGCAAAGCGGGCAGCGAGTCAAACGCTAATGCCTCATTACGAGTCGTTTCTAGGGCTTGCCTTGAAAGCACAGGCACAGAGCAGGGCCACCATATCGGCGCTGGTTGATCTGAAATATCCCCGGCAAGCCACGTTTGTGAAGCAAGCCAACATTGCCCACGGGCCACAACAGGTAAACAACGGCAGCGTGCCAACCGCGACGCAATCTCACGCGCAAGAAATCAAACCCCTGCAAAACGAACTTTTAGAGGATGCAAGCAATGGCAGCACGCAACTGGACACCAGAGCAACGGCAACGCCAGCGCGAAGCCATACAACGGTGGAAACCGTGGCAGAAGTCCACAGGGCCGCAGAGCGAAAGCGGTAAGGCAAAAGCATCACGCAATGCCTGGGCTGGCGGCGAAACCGTGAAACTGCGCCAGCTTGTGAAGGAACTAAATCAGGCACTACGCGGGCAGCGGGACTGGCTGGGCCAGTAGGGGCAATTCTGCAAATTTGCATAGTTAACGGAAGGGAATCATGGAACAGGTAAAAGTATCGGCGGTGCGGAAATTCCGCAAGGAAAACCCCCGCATTGATTATTTCCCGACACCGGACGCGGTGGCAGCAATCGAGCGACTTAGAAAGAAAACGCCCAATGCCAGCACCCGGGAGCTTATCGACACGCTTGTTGTGGAAGGCTGCAAATCATGGTTTCCGGAAACAGGCGGCACTGTCCGGGCTGTTAACCTAAGCTAACGTTTTTAGCCTGGTAACAGCCTAATAACAGGCGATCACGGCAAGGTTACAGCAAGGGTTTGGCACACTAAGATCGCACTAAGATCACCCTAAGCTGCACAGATATCACCTCAAGGTTGTATCAAGGGTTTTGCACACTGAGAGCGCACCGAGATACACCGGCAGCGGCGATTGATACCGCGCCACTAGCAACCACCTTGTTAAGCGCTGAAACACCGCCTGAAAGGGCTTCTGCGTACTGTCCTGCACGTTTGACGGTTGCAGGGTAAGCGGCTAGCCATGGCACCTTGACGCAGGGGCCGGCACTATGCGAGGCGGTTGACTGCGCTCAGACCTGAGGCTGCCAGCGATGCGGGAGCAGTTCGTCGATTCGGCTGTTCAGGTGCGAGGGCAACCGCGTGAGAACGTCCTTCAGGTACACCCACGGATCGTGCCCCTGCATCTTTGCCGACTGAACCAGACTCATGACGATGGCGGCGCGCTGACCAGCAAGTTCACTGCCGGCAAATAGCCAGGCCTTCCTGCCCATGGCCCAGGGGCGCATCAGATTCTCGATGTGATTGTTATCGATGGGAACGTCGCCATCCGCCAGGTTGGCCAGCAACGCACTCCAGCGGTTCAAACTGTAGTCGATGGCATTGGCAATGGCGCTGCCGTCGGGTACGCGAGAGCGTTCGAGTTGCAGCCAGACGTGCATTTCCTCATACAGTGGTTTGGCCCTGGCCTGTCTCATGTCCAGGCGTTGCTCGACCGATAAACCCCGAGCTTCCCGCTCGATGCCGTACAGCATGGCGATTCGCTGCACCGCCTGTGTGGCCACCGGGCTTTGGTTGTCCTTGATCAACTCGTCGAATTTTCGCCTTGCGTGTGCAAGACATCCAGCCTCAATTCGTCTCTCAAGTTTGAAGACTGTGTCGTAGGCCGCGTAGCCGTCGCACACCAGTGTGCCGGACCAATTTTGCAGGAAGGCAACCGGATACTTCGCACCTCTGCCCACGCAGAAGTCGTACACCACCCCTGGCGATAGATCGAAACCGCTGCGTGCATAAGCCCAGAGGTAGGCGCGGTTGGTTGTGCCCGCGCCCGGGTCGAGCATATTCACCGGCGTTTCCTCAACATGTA
>CAIQVX010000163.1 GCA_903875275.1 uncultured beta proteobacterium
GCAGAATCACCAGTTCGTTGCCGCTGCCGTGCGTCCAGCGACCATAGACGAGGCGCTCGGCGCCCAGCATTTCGACTGTTTCTACCTGTAGCGCCCATCCGGTCTGTGTGATGTCCAGATGCTCGGGACGCACACCGACGATGGTGCCGGGCTCGGCACCTGGGGCATTTTGTAGCAGGTTCATCGGCGGCGAGCCGATAAAGCCGGCGACAAAAGTGCTGGCCGGCCGGTTGTAAACCTCTTCGGGCGTACCAAACTGCTCCATGGCGCCCAGATTGATGACGATCATGCGCTGTGCCAGCGTCATGGCCTCTACCTGATCATGCGTGACGAATAGCGAGGTGATACCCAACTCGCGGTGCAACTTCTGGATCTCGATACGGGTTTGCGCGCGCAGTTTGGCGTCGAGGTTGGACAGGGGCTCGTCGAACAGGAATACTTTCGGATGGCGCACGATGGCGCGTCCCATGGCGACACGCTGGCGCTGACCGCCCGAGAGTTCGCGCGGTGTGCGCTGCAGAAAGGGTCCGATTTCCAGAATCTTTGCAGCCTTGTCGACCCGGGCCTTGATTTCTTCCGGAGGTACCTTGGAGATTTTGAGTCCGTAGGCCATGTTGTCGAACACGCTCATGTGCGGATACAGCGCGTAGTTCTGGAACACCATGGCGATGTCACGCTCGGAAGGTTCGAGGTCGTTGACGACGCGCCCCCCAATGGAAACCTCGCCTTCAGTGACCTCTTCCAGGCCAGCCACCATGCGCAGCAAAGTGGACTTGCCACAACCCGACGGACCCACGATGACCACGAATTCGCCGTCAAGAATTTCGGCATTGATGGTGTTGATCACCTGGTTGGCGGACTTGCCTTTGCCGTAGCGTTTGATGACGTTTTTTAATGTAATTGAGGCCATTATTTTTCCGTATCCACCAGCCCTTTGACAAACCACTTCTGCATCAGCATGACCACAGTTGCCGGGGGCAGCATGGCCAGCAGTGCGGTGGCCATGACGACGTTCCACTCATTTTGCGAATCACCACCTGCCACCATCATCTTGATGCCCACCACCACCGGGTACATGCTCTCCGAGGTCGTCGCCAGCAGTGGCCAGAGGTACTGGTTCCAGCCGTAGATGAACTGAATCACAAACAGCGCAGCAATCGATGTTTTGGACAAGGGTAGAAGGATATCGATGAAAAAACGCATCGGGCTGGCACCGTCCATGCGGGCCGCTTCGGTCAACTCGTCAGGCACTGACATGAAAAACTGGCGAAACAGGAAGGTTGCCGTCGCCGAGGCGATCAGTGGCACGGTCAATCCGGCATAGGTGTTGAGCATGCCGAGGTCAGAGACTACCTTGTAGGTTGGGCCGATGCGCACTTCCACTGGCAGCATCAGCGTCACGAAGATGGCCCAGAAGAAGAAGTACTTGAACCGGAAACGGAAGTAGACGATGGCAAACGCCGACAGCAACGAGATCGCAATCTTGCCAAAGGTGATGACCAGGGCGCTGATCAGGCTGACCCGCATCATGTGCAGCACCGGCGCCCTGGAGCCTGCGCCTGCGCCACCGCCGAACAGGGCCTTGACATAGGTTTCGAAAAAATTGCTGCCCGGCTGAAGCGGCATCGGCGCCTGCACGATTTCCTGCGCGGTGTGGGTGGAGGCCACAAAAGCCAGGTAGATCGGAAAAGCCACGATCATGACGCCCAGAATCATCACGGCATGCGCCAGGAATGTCAGAAACGGGCTGCGTTCAACCATTTCAGTAGTTCACTTTCTTCTCGACAAAGCGGAACTGCACCACGGTCAGGGCAATCACGATGGTCATCAGTACCACCGACTGCGCTGCTGAGCCGCCCAGGTCCATTGCCTTGAAGCCGTCGTAGTAAACCTTGTAAACCAGGATCGATGTGGCCTGCCCGGGGCCGCCGTGGGTGGTGGCATCCACAATGGCGAAGGTGTCGAAGAAGGCGTACACCATGTTGATGACCAGCAGGAAGAAGGTGGTCGGAGACAACAGGGGGAACTGGATGGTCCAGAAGCGCCGCCAGGGCTTGGCACCATCAATGGCCGCCGCTTCTATCAGGGATTTGGGTATGGACTGCAGACCGGCCAGAAAAAACAGAAAGTTGTAGGAAATCTGCTTCCAGACGGCGGCCATGACGATCAGCGTCATGGCGTGACCTTCATTGAGCAAATGGTTCCAGTTGATGCCAAGTTTTCCCAGAGCATAGGACACCACGCCCAGCGAGGGCGAGAACATGAAGATCCAGAGGACACCGGCCACGGCCGGCGCCACCGCATAGGGCACGATCAACAGGGTCTTGTAAAACATCGCGCCCCTGATGACGCGGTCCGCAAAAATTGCGAGTATCAGTGACAGGCCGATGCCCAGCACCGCGACCAGTAGGGAAAACGTGGCCGTGGTCTTGAAAGATGCCAGGTAGCTGGCATCGTTCCACAAGCGCTTGAAGTTCTCCATCCCCACCCACTGGGTCGAGATGCCAAAGGCGTCCTGAACCTGAAAGGACTGTAGCAACGCCTGTGCTGCAGGCCAGAAGAAAAAGACGCCAATAATGGTCACCTGGGGTGCCAGCAACAACCAGGGCAGCCAGGGTGACCGGAATTGGACGCGCTTTTCCACTTACTTGTTGGCTTTCTCGAAGCGCTCCAGATACTCATTGCCGCGCTTCACGATCGCCTGCAGTGCTTCGCTGGCCGACTTCTTTCCGCTCCAGACCTGTTCCAGTTCCTCGTCTTCCACCTGACGCACCTGCACGTAGTTGCCCAGGCGAATGCCACGGCTCTTGTCAGTGACCTTGCGAATCATCTGCGTTACCGCGATGTCGGTGCCGGGTTTTTCTTTGTAGAAGCCTGATTTTTCAGTCAGCTGGTAGGCGGCTGTGGTGATGGGCAGGTAGCCGGTGCGCTTGTGGCTGGCAGACTGCACTTCGGGCCTGGAGATGAAGTTGAAGAAGCTTGCCACACCCTTGTATTCAGCAGGTTTCTTGCCGGCCATGACCCACAGGCTGGCGCCGCCGATCACCGTGTTCTGCGGTGCACCGGGAACGTCGGGGTAATAGGGCAGCGTGGCCAGGGCGTAATCAAACTTGGCGTTCTTGGCGACGTTGCCATAGAAGCCGGCAGACGTTGTGATCATGGCACACTCGCCGGAGACAAAACTGGCTTCTGGCACATTGGCGCGGCCCTTGTAAATGAACAGACCCTGCTTGGCCATGTTGGCGAGGTTTTCAATATGGCGCACGTGCAATGGCGAGTCCACCTTCAGGCGCGCATCCATGCCGGCCAGACCGTTGGACTTGCTGGCGAACTCGACGTTGTGCCAGGCAGAGAAACTTTCCAACTGCGTCCAGCCCTGCCATGCGATGGTGAGTGGGCATTTGTGGCCACTGGCTTTGAGCTTGGCTGCTGCCAGAGCGACTTCAGGCCAGGTGGCGGGTGCCTTGCTGGTGTCGATGCCGGCAGCCTTGAATGCGTCCTTGTTGAAGTAGAAAATGGTCGTTGAGCTGTTGAACGGGAAACTCAGCATCTGGCCGTTCGGCGCCGTGTAATAACCGGCCACGGCAGAAACATAAACGGTGGGGTCAAACTTGTAACCAGCGTCCGTCATCACCTTGCCAACGGGCACGATGGCGCCCTTGCTGGCCATCATGGTTGCAGTACCAACCTCGAAAACCTGCAGGATGTTGGGCGCGTTGCCGGCGCGGAAGGCGGCGATGGCGGCGGTCATGGACTCGTCATACGTGCCCTTGAACGTGGGAACGATCTTGTAGTCCTTCTGGCTGGCGTTGAAGTCCTTGGCCAGGTCGTTGACCCATTCGCCGTTGACGGCGGTCATCGAGTGCCACCATTGAATTTCTGTCTGGGCCTGAGCGGATACGGAAAAAGCCGCTGCGAGGGCAACGGCCGCGATCTTGAAATTCATATGATCTCCTTATTGGAAAAAGTCAAGCATAGCGCCAGATTGTGACGGCAAGGCGTCATAAATACGTCTATCAGCGCAAAACTTGATTAAGCGCATATTTTGCACGTCAGCGCAACCGGGTTTTCATCAGGAACGGCTGCTAAAAGCGCCTAAACTGTGTGCGTCGTCGCGGATTTTTGATGCCCCGGGGACTCACGCCAATGGAATTGAATTTCCCATCCGTCATCCAGACCCAGGTCTTGATCATTGGCGGTGGCGTCACTGGCACGGCGCTGGCGCGTGACCTGGCCTTGCGCGGCATCGACTGCATTCTGGTCGAAAAGGACGACATCAACGCTGGCGCCTCGGGGCGCAATCACGGCCTGCTGCACAGTGGCGCGCGCTACGTTGCCGGCGACGCCGGGGCGGCGATCGAGTGCCGCGCCGAGGGCGACATTCTGAAACGCGTCGCGGCGCAGACGATCCAGGACACGGGCGGCTATTTTGTCGCAGTGCAGGGCGACGACGAGGCTTACATTGCCGACTTTCCGTCCTGGTGCGATCGTTCCGGTATCAAGGCGCGCGTGGTGGACCTTGCCGAGGCGCGTGCCCAGGAGCCGGCACTTTCGGAACGCACCATCGCGGTGTTTGAGGTGCCCGACGCGGCCATCGACCCGTTTCGGCTATCGCTGGAAAGCATGGAGCAGGCGCGCAGCCTGGGTGCACGCTTGCTGCGGCGCACGCGTGTGGTCGGGTTTGAGCGCGAGGGGCGACGCCTGGGCACGGTACGCCTTCAGCCCCTGACCGGCGGGCCGGAGTTGCGTGTCGAAGTGGAGCAGGTGGTCAATGCGGCCGGAGCCTGGGCGCGTGAAGTGGCGCTGCTGGCCGGGGCGTCGATCGAGATGACGTATTCCAAGGGCACACTGCTTGTCACGCACACCCGATTGGCGAGTCGCGTCATCAACCGTCTGCGCCGGCCCGGCAACGGCGACATCATGATGCCGGGCGGTGCGGTCTCGATCGTCGGGACCACCTCAACGCGGGTGGACTCTCTGGAACACCTTCGCGCCACGACCGCCGAGGCTGATCTGATCGTTGCCGAATCTGCACCCATGCTGCCGGCACTTGCGAGCGCGCGCTTTATCCGTGCCTATGCGGGTGTGCGTCCGCTGCTTGGATCTGCGGGCTCGGACAGCCGTGCGGTTTCGCGTGGATTCGCCCTGTTCGACCACGAGGATCACGGTCTGGACAATTTCGCCACGGTCACTGGCGGCAAGTTGACCACCTGTCGTCTGATGGCCGAACGCGCTGCCGATCTGGTCTGCCGCAGGCTGGGCGTGACAAGCGCCTGCCTCACCGCCACCACACCGCTGCCGCAGGCGCCAGAGTGCGCATGGACCGAGCCGGGTCACTCGGCGCGCGAGTGGGTGCGGTCCCACAAGGCGGATGACACGCTGCTGTGCGAATGCGAAATGGTGCAGGGTAGCGCCGTCGATGCCATTTACGCTGCGCTGCGTGCCGCCGACGACAAGCCGACCCTGACCGACATCGGTTTGCGCAGTCGCGTCGGCAAGGGTGCCTGCCAGGGCGCCTTCTGCGGTCTTCGCACCGCGGCCCACCTTTATCAAACAGGCGACTTCCAGGCGCAGCGGGGCCTGGCCGAAATTGCCGATTTTTTCAGTGAACGCTGGCGCGGCCAGCAACCCGTTTTGTGGGGCGAACAACTGGCCCAAGCCGAATTGGCAGAAGCGTTGCACTGTGGCCTGTTCGGAGAAGAGCTGCATCAGGCGGCGCTGCTTGCCGATGTAGCGCGAGAGGACAGGTCGTGAACGACGCTGCTGCAAAGCGCTACGACGTCGCCGTGATCGGCGCCGGCATGGCTGGCATGGCGGCGGCATTGTTTGCGGCAGAGCGGGGCTTGTCGTGCGTCCAGATCGGCAGCGGTGGCGGCATCCTGTTTGCCAGTGGTCTGCTCGATCTTCTGGCGGTGCATCCGGTGGCAGAACATCGGCTTTGGCCGTCGCCTTTCGACGCGTTGGCAGCGCTTGCGCGCGAGCAACCCGGGCATCCGCTGGCGCGGGTCGATGCTGCTTCGGTCCGCACGGCGTTCCAGACCTTTGTTGCGGCCCTGACTTCTGCGGGGATGCCCTACGCCCCGCTGGGTGAGCGCAACAGCCATGTGATCACATCGATAGGGACCGTCAAGACAAGTTTCGGCGTGCCGCTGACCATGGTTGCGGGCGTGGAGGCGCTGGAGCGGCGTCTGCCCTGCCTGCTGGTGGACTTTCGTGGTCTGCGTGAATTCAGCGCGCGCCAGATTGTTGAGACGCTCGCCGGTGATTGGCCGGCGCTGCGGCACCAGCACATCGACTTTCCCGGCTTTGAATCCGTGCCCGAGCTCTACGCTGCCCATCTTGCGCGCGCCCTGGAAAACCGCCAAACAGGCGAGCGCACGATTGCGCTCATCAAACCCATGCTCGGCGAGGCGCGCGCAGTCGGCCTTCCGGCGCTCTTGGGTTTAAGTCGATCAAGCGAGGTGCACGCGGCTTTCGAGCTTGGATTGGGTGTGCCTGTATTCGAAATCCCGACCATGCCGACGTCGGTGCCGGGGCTGCGCCTGCTGGGCGCGCTGGAAGCGGCGGTTGCGGCGCGCGGTGTGACGCGACGCCAACTCTGCAGCGTGCGTGCGCTGACATTTGAAGGCAGCGTTGCCACGCTGGAACTCGAAGGCGCACCCGTTGCCGAGCGCGTCCAGGCCAGCGCTGTGGTGCTGGCCACCGGGCGCTTCAGTGGTCGAGGACTCACGGCCGATCGGCAAAGCGTGCGCGAGAGTCTCCTTGACTTGCCGGTGCAGCAACCGGCCTCGCGTGAGGGCTGGCACGAGCGCGACTTTCTGGACCCTGCGGGCCACGCCATCAACCGCGCCGGCTTGAAGACAGACGATGCCTGGCGTCCGCTAGACGCGAACGGCGAGCCGGCCTGGGAGAAGCTGTTTGCGATCGGCTCGATCCTGGCCGAGCAGGACTGGATGCGCGAGAAGTGCGGATCGGGACTGGCGATCGCGACCGCCTGGGCGGCCACTGATGTCATTGCGGGCTCCGACCCGCAATCCAGGAAGTCCGGAAAGGCGGGTGGCTAGCAGCATGTCACGCGCACTCTTTCAGATCCCTTTGTACACATCGCTGCTACTGTGCGCCCTGGGGCTGCTGTGGCGCATGTCGGCCTGGTACCGCTTGCGCATCGGGCCTGACGTGCAGGCGGTGACGCTGCTGCAGCGCTTGCACGCCTCGCTGCGGGGCCTTGCTGGCGCACTCATCACGCGGCGCTTGCTGCAAGTTCTGGCTGCCTTGTTGCTTGACGTGTTGTTGCAGCGCCGGCTCTACCGCAGCGACAAATCCCGCTGGCTGGCACATCTGCTGATGTTTGCCGGGTTTACGTCTTTGCTGCTGATGCATGCGCTGGCGGCGGTTGTCACCGTGAAGCTGTTCTCTGGCTACGAGTCCACCCGAAACCCCTATCTGTTCCTGCGCAATCTGTTCGGTGCCATGGTCCTGCTTGGACTGGCACTCTTCCTCTTCGGGTTGTGGCGTCGGCGCACGCGCTTTGCACCGGCGCGCCCACCCATGGCTGTGGCCTTTGTCGCATTGCTGGGCCTTGTTCTGCTGACGGGCTTCTTGCTGGAGGCAAACAAGATCGTCTCGCCGCAGGCTTTTTACCGCATGGCCAAAGAGTTCAACGGCAGCGCCGATCCAGTTCAGCTCAAGCCGCTGCGCGCTCTCTGGGCCAGCGAGTACGGGGTGGCGTTTGACGATCTGAAGGAGCCGCTCACAGCGCAGTTGATGCAACAGGGGCGCGCCATGCATGAGGCCGACTGCGAAACCTGCCACGCCAGGGCGGCATCGGCTTTTTTCGCCTACCCGGTTTCCCGCTTGCTGGTGCCCTTGGCGCCCATGCTGGACCGGGCGCAACTGCCTGCCTGGCTGCTTTATCTCCACGTCTTCACGTGCTTTATTGGTCTGGCGACGCTGCCGTTCACACGGTTCTTTCACGCGGTTGCAGCGCCTGTCAGTCTTCTGTCCAGTGCCTCTGTGCCGGTTCAGGCGTCCTGCAGCGCCAGTCGCGCTTCCCGACGAGCACTGGCGCTGGACGCTTGCGTCGCCTGCGGTATCTGTGATGCGCGCTGCTCGGTGGCGCCTCTGGCACAACATCTGGACAATCGGCATCTTCTGCCCTCGCACAAGCTTGTCGCGACTGGCGCGCTGGCCCGGGCGCGTCTGGCTTTTGGTCACACAGCGGCCGGGGCAGGAGACGAGGCCTTGCGGGCGGCCGAAGGCGCTTTCCATTGCACCGACTGCGGACGCTGCAGCATCGCCTGCCCGGTGGGGCTGGACCTGGAGGACCTGTGGCGGGCCGGGCGCGGCGATCTGGCCGGCGCGGGCCTGCCGGCGCCGGCGCAGTGGGTGCAGGCGCGTTCGCCACTGGCCTGGGCCGAGTCCTTGCAGAGAGATTCCTGGCCACGCAGTTTCTTCGACCCGGATGTTGTTGACGCGCCGCTCTCGGCGGATCGGAGCAGTTTCGCGCGCTGCGTCCAGTGCCAGACCTGCACCAATGTCTGCCCGGTGGTGGCGCATAGCGCGGACCCGGCCTATGGTGTCGACCTGACACCGCAGAAGGTGATGAACATGCTGCGGCTTGGCCTGCGCGACCTCACCCTGGGCTCGCGCATGGTCCGTGACTGCGCCATTTGCTACCAGTGCCAGGAGCACTGCCCCGATGGCCTGCGCGTGGCCGACATCATGATCGAACTGCGCGCGCTGGCGGTGCAGCGCCTGGGCACAGTTCGCGTCATCAGGGCGTCATCATGA
>CAIQVX010000164.1 GCA_903875275.1 uncultured beta proteobacterium
CAGCAGGTGCAGGATGGTCTGGCCGGTGTGCTGTGCCGTTGTACCGGTTACCGCAAGATCATCGAGGCGGTGCTCGCCGTTGCGCACGGCGACTTCAATCTGCCAGAGCCGGCTGCGGGGCAGGCGGTGGGTGCGCGGCTGGCGCGGCTGGACGGCCAGGCCAAGATCACCGGCGCCGAAAAGTTTGGTGCCGACCAGTATCCGCCGGACAGTCTGTGGCTGCGCACGGTGCGCTCGCCGCACGCGCGGGCCACCTTCGCACTGGGGGATCTGGATGCATTCAAGCGCCGCCATCCGGAAGTGGTCGCGGTCTTCAGCGCCGCCGATGTGCCGGAAAACAGTTTCTCGGTGTTCCCGGAGCCCAAGGATCAGCCGGTACTGGCCAACGGCCATGTGCGCATGCGCGGCGAGGCCGTGCTGCTCATCGTCGGCGAGATGGACGCGGTGAAAGCGATTGACGAGGATGACATTCCCATCACCTGGCAGGTCGAGGAGGCGCTTGATACCAGCGAGAAGGCGCTGACCGCCACCGGTGATTTGCTACATGCCTTTGCGCCAGAAAATGTTCTGTGCCGTGGCCGCGTCGTGAAGGGCGACGCCGCTGCCACGCTGGCGCAGTCGGCCTTTGTGGCGGAAGACGAATACCGCACAGCTTATGTCGAGCACGCCTACATCGAGCCGGAAGCGGGTTACGCCGAAGTGTTCGAGCAGGACGGCCAACAGCGCCTGCGCATCTTCGCCTGTACGCAGACACCGGTGATGGACCGCGACGAGGTGGCGCGCGTGCTCCAACTGCCCAAAGTGGCGGTGCACATCGTGCCGTCAGCAGTGGGTGGTGGTTTTGGCGGCAAGCTCGATGTCTCTATCCAGCCGCTGCTGGCGTTGGCTGCGTGGCAACTCAAGCGTCCGGTGCGCACGGTCTACAGCCGATGGGAGTCGATGCAGTCCACCACCAAGCGGCACCCGTCGCGGATTCGCGCCCGCTTTGGTTGCGATGCCCAGGGCATGCTGACGGCGCTGGATTTTCATGGCGACTTCAACACCGGGGCCTACGCCAGTTGGGGGGCCACGGTGGCGAATCGGGTGCCAGTGCATGCCACCGGTCCTTACTTTGTGCCGCATCTTCGGGCGCTGACACGCGCCGTCTTTACCAACAATGCGATTTCCGGCGCCTTTCGCGGTTTCGGTGTGCCGCAGGCGCACATCGTGACCGAGGCACTGCTGGATGAACTGGCACGCAAGGTCGGCATCGACCCGCTCGAATTCAGACTGAAGAACGCCATTCGTGTCGGCCAGGCGACAGCCACCGGACAGGTGCTTGCGGCCAGTGTGGGCATGGTGCAGTGTCTGGAGGTCTTGCGGCCGGCCTGGCGGGCGGCACAGGCCATGGTAGAGACCTTCAACGCCCAGGCCGAGGCTGGCAGCAGTCCCTTGCGGCGCGGCGTCGGCGTGGCCAGCATGTGGTACGGCATCGGCAACACGGTGATCGCCAATCCCTCCACCATGACAGCGGCGCTGCGCAGCGGTGGTCGCTTGATGCTTTACAACGGCGCGCAGGAAATCGGACAGGGCAGCGGCACCATCATGCCGCAGATCTTTGCGGACGCAGTCGGGCTGCCGGTGGCGCTGGTTGATCAGGTCATGGGCGACACCGATCTGACCGAGGACGCGGGCAAGACCTCGGCCTCGCGCCAGACTTTTGTCTCGGGCAACGCGGCCAGATTTGCCGGTGAGGATTTGCGGCGCCAGTTGCTGCAGGCGCTGGGTCTCGGGCCTGACACACGCATGAGCCTGAGTGCAGGCGTCCTGACCGGTGTCGATGGTGGTGTGGAGCGCCAACTCGATCTGAGCAGTCTGCCGAGC
>CAIQVX010000165.1 GCA_903875275.1 uncultured beta proteobacterium
TCCGGGCCGAGATTGACCGGCTCGACGAGCGCATCGTCGGGTTGCTGGCCCAGCGCGGCAGCTATGTGCTGGCTGCTGCCAGATTCAAGCGCAGCGAGGCCGAGGTGAGCGCGCCGCAGCGCGTCGAGCAGGTGATTGCCCATGTCCGCGCCATGGCGCAGACGCAAGGAGCTAGTCCGGATGTTGTCGAGCGGGTTTACCGTGAATTGATTGCTGCCTTTACCGATGCCGAACGCACGCACTGGAGACAGCAATGATTGCCGTCGAACGCACGGAACGGGTGGCCAGCGCCGCTGACGCCGAGGCAGCGCTGGCCACCCTGGACCACAGCCCCGGCGCCTGGCTCGGCTGCGACGTGAGCGCACCGGGCCAGTTCCGGCGCGAAGCGATGGTGGCGCTGGACCCCCTGCTGAGCTTCTATCTGGACGGCAATGTGCTGCGGGTTGTTCCGCATGGTGACATCGGTCGCGCGCTGGCCGAGCACGTGGCGACACTGGCCGCGTTCGAGCGCGTGCAGGGACGGCTTGAAATTGCCTTTGCCCTGTCGGACGCAGCGCCGCACCCGGTCGTCACCCTGTTACGGCGCTTTTTGGAGGGTTTCTCACAGAAGCCGCGCGAACTCGGGCTTTATGGCGCTCTCGCCTTTGATTACTACCGGCTTTCCCGTGCCGACGCGGTGACCAATGATGGCCGGCGCCGCCTTGCGCTGTTCCTGCCCAGCCGCGTGTTGCTCACGGGGGACAGTGGGCATCGCTGGGTTGAATTTGCATTTCCCGGTCTGCAAGCCGTGCCCGGCCCGCAGGCGGTCATCGACACTGTTCAGCCCGAGCGCTTTGACGATGATTTACCCGAAGGCGGCCATGCCCAGGCCGTGGCGCGGGGCGTTGAGCAGATGCGCCGCGGCGCACTGCGCTCGCTGGTGCTGTCGCAGACCTTCCGGCGCCGGGTGCAGGCCGATGCGCCCAGCGCCTTTGCCCGCCTGCGCCGCGACAACCCCTATCCGGCGATGTTCTTCGTGAATCTGGGCGGCGGCGAGCGCATCTTTGGCGCATCCCCGGACGTGCAGGTGCGTGCCGACGAACAGTGGGTCGAGACTGCACCGGTTTGCGGCACTTTTCGCCGTGGTGGCGACCCGGTGGAGGACCACGAGCAGGCCAAGGCACTGATCAACTCTGCCGTCGATGAGGCTTCGCTGGCATTGTGTGCGGACTCGGATCGCAACGACAAGGCGCTGGTGTGTGAACCGGGCTCGGTCGAACTGCTCTCAAGGCGGCGAGTGCACTTTTTCTCGACCATCATTCACACCATCGACCACACGCGGGGCCGACGACGCAGCGATGTGGATGGTTTTGACATTGTGCTGGCGCACGCCACACCTGCCACAGTGACCGGCATGCCCAAGACCGACGCGCGTGTGGCCATCGCCTCACTGGAGGCAGTCTGGCGCGGCTGGTATGCGGGTGCCGCGGTGCGCATCGGCGCCGACGGCAGTTGCGAAGCTCTCACGATTCTGCGTTTTGCACGCCTTCTCGGTGACTGGGCCGAAGTGCGCACCGGGGGCAGTCTGCTGGCAGATTCGGAGCCGGTGCGCGAGGAAGAAGAAACCCGGCTGAAGGCGCAATCCATGTTCCGCGTGCTGTCCGGGCAGTCGCCGCGCGCGCCTGCGGCTACGTTGCCTGAACCACCCAAGCGGCGTGTGTGTTTTCTCGATGGCGGCGATGCCTTGGCGGCGCTGGCACGGGAGGCCCTGGTGCAAGCCGGCTGTGAGTTTGATGTAGCGGCGTCGCTGCTGGTGCGCGGCGATGGTCCACTCGACCTGCTCAGAAACCAGCGCCCGCCCGCCGATGAACGAGGGACGCTAGCGCTGAATAACTCGGCACTGGCCATGCTGGAGCAGGACGGTGCGGTGCTGGAACAACTCGAAGTGCCGCAGTTCGGTCGGGCACTCGATTGCGTGGCCGTGGCCGGCGGTCTGCTGGACGCCCTGGGCGATTTCCGGGTCGGGATTTACGCCACACACTGTGTGCGTTCGGCTGCTTTGCCAGCAGGCTGGGTGCTCGCAGCCCAGGGCTCCGACGGTCGCGTCATCGCCGCCGTGCAACCAGTGCGCAGAATCGTGGCGCTGCTGTTCCGCCCCGATGCCGTGCTGTCACTGCACCGATCAGCCGGGCGAGTGTCGCTGTTGGCCGCGCTGGCATGGCTGGCTGCAGTGCCGGCATAAAATTCCTCGCACAACAAACTCTGGAGATATGACGATGATGCAACGGCGCCTTCTGCTACTGGCGACACTTTTGTCCACGCTGACCACGCCGCTGCTGGCGCAGACCGCGTGGCCCAGCAAGCCGGTTCGCATTGTGGTCCCCTACGCACCGGGATCATCACCGGACGTGCTGGTGCGCATCCTGAGCGAAAAGCTGGGCCAACGGCTGGGTCAGGCCATTGTTGTCGACAACCGGGCCGGCGCCGGCGGCAATAACGGTACCGACCATGTGGCCAAATCCGCGCCCGATGGTTACACCTTTCTGGTCAGCACCAACGGACCTCTGGTCTACAGCACGGTGTTCAATCCCAAGCTGCCTTATGACCCCTTCAAGGATCTGGCACCCGTCACCCTCGCAGGGGGTCAGCCCAATGTCTGTGCGGTCTCCAACAGCATGAACGTCACCGACGTCAAGGGCTGGATCGAGGCCATGAAAAA
>CAIQVX010000166.1 GCA_903875275.1 uncultured beta proteobacterium
CGCGTCATGGGCATCGGCCCGGCACCGGCCACGCAAAAAGTGTTGGCCCTGACCGGCTTGACGCTGGCGCAACTCGATGTGATTGAGTTGAACGAAGCCTTTGCCGCGCAGGGTCTGGCCGTACTGCGGATGCTGGGCCTGCAGGACGATGACGAGCGCGTGAACCGCTGGGGCGGCGCGATTGCGCTGGGGCATCCGCTGGGAGCCTCCGGCGCACGCCTGGCCACGACAGCGGTCAATCAGCTGCATGAGGGTGGCGGCCGCTACGCCCTATGCACCATGTGCATCGGCGTCGGGCAGGGCATAGCACTGGTGCTGGAGAGGGTTTGAGTCTTGCGCTGATCACCGACCCCTATTTTTATGCCGTCAGCATACCGGCAGTGCTGCTGATGGGGGTCAGCAAGAGCGGCTTCGGTTCCGGCTTCGGTTCGCTGGCTGTACCGCTGATGGCGCTGGCGGTGACGGTGCCGCAGTCGGTGGCAATCTTCATGCCCATCCTGTTTGTGATGGACATCCTGGGCATGGCGGCGTTTCGCAAGGACTTCGACATTCAGTTGCTCAAGTTCCTCATACCCTGCGGACTGGTCGGCATCGTGATCGGCGCACTGCTGTTCAGTCTGCTCAATGCGCACACGGTGGCCGGGATTGTGGGGGTGTTCACGCTGCTGTTTCTGGCACAGAGGCTGCTGTTTCCACCGACGGTCGAGAGCCGGCCGCCGCCGCGCTGGGTGGGTGCCATTCTCACCGCCACGGCCGGTTTTACCAGTTTCATTGCCCACGCCGGGGGCCCGCCGATCAACGCCTACGTGATCCCGCTGCGCCTGTCGCCCATCAGGTTCACCGCCACCATGGCGTTCTTCTTCTTTGTGATCAACCTGGCCAAGTGGATTCCCTATGCCTGGCTGGGCCTGCTGGACCTGCGCAATCTGCTGACCTCGCTGGTGCTGTTGCCCATTGCGCCGTTGGGTGTCTGGCTCGGTGTGTGGCTGGCGCGGCGCATTGACCAGGTTCTGTTTTACCGACTTGTGTACGTCGGCATGTTCCTCACCGGAGTCAAGCTCGTTTGGGATGCAATGCCATAAATGCATCGGCGCAGGCTTTGTCACCGATCAGACAAGCACACCTGCTCCTCATTGCTACAGTAGGGCCATGAAAACACTTCAAACCCTTTCCGAATTGACTGCCCTGGTAGGCCAGGAAGTGACCGTCAGTGACTGGATCACCATCACGCAGGAGCGGGTCAACCAGTTTGCTCAAGCCACCGGCGACCACCAGTGGATTCATGTGGATGTGGAGAAGGCCAAGGCCGGTCCCTTTGGCGGACCGATAGCCCACGGCTACCTGACCCTCTCCTTGCTGCCGCAGTTTTTCATTTCGTCGCTCAAGATTGAAGAGACCCGCATGGGCGTCAACTACGGCCTGAACAAGGTGCGCTTTCCGGCACCGGTGCCGGTGGGCAGCCGTCTGCGGGGGCGCATGAAGCTGATCAAGTGCGAGCCCATCGATCAGGGCGGCGTGCAGATGACCTGGGAGACCACGGTCGAGCGTGAAGGCGGAACCAAGCCGGTCTGCGTGGCCGAATCGATGGCGCGCTATTACCCGTAAACACGACCAGGGTCACCCCCTGTTGTCTAGTTCTTGACGCGCGGGCAGTTTGCACCCGGATCGTCGACCGGTGCGAACCGGATGCGCCGACCGGCTATTTCCAGATCTTTCAGTGTGGGTGGCACCAGAGTGAACTCGCCTGCCCGGAGTTTTTCGCGAAACAGCACGCAATTGGCAAAATCGTGAGGCAGCATGGCAAGCAAATGCCAGCGCGCGTCCGGGCCTTGCGCAAACAGGGCCGCCCGGGAACTGTCGCGATCTTGCCCGACAACCAGCAAGCGGCTCTTTGACTCGGCATCGGACTCGATGGCGTAGACATCGCAAACCGTGGATCGGTTCCTGAAACATGTCGGCAGCCGCCACGGGTTGGGCTCCTTGCGCCAGTCCTGTGTCAGAAAGGAATCGGGGAGTTGTTTGTCCTGGGGCCAGAATTTCAGATTGGCGCGCAGGTCGGCCAGCGTCGGGCGCACGTCGGATCTCTCGCGCGCTGTTGTTTTCTCAAGCGACTGGGCGGCTTTGATCTGCACCAGTGCAGCATCCCGGCCCTGCGCGTTTTGCTTGAGTTCCTCCAGCGCCGCGCTGCCGTAACGCTTGCCTTCGAATCTCAGGTAGTCAAAGTCAAAGCTGTCAGACCTTTGCTGGCCGTTTTCCAGCCGTGCCATCTGATCGGCGACCGACAGGCGGGCCGGGTCGAGCACCGGCGAGAACAAGGCCAGCAGCAGTGCCAGCATGATGAAGGCGGTGGCGATATTGACACTTGCAATCGGTGCCAGCCAGAGCGACCGGCGGCTGGCGGCCCAGGCATAACCGAAGGCGTAGCAAGCTGCCACAGCCAGGCAGCAGGCGGCAATGATGCGGTCGGTGGTCCAGCCATAGTCGCCCACACGCAAGCCGAGTGCGTAAGCGGCAATGGCAACCAGAGGCAGCAGCAAGCCACAGGCCAGTCTGGCGCTGAGGCGAAGGACACGCGCTACCTGATCGGCGATGGCGCCGTTCTGAAACGCCGTGTTGATCAGGATCACCAGCATGGCCGAGGCGGACAGCAACAGTGCGCTCGCATGTCTTGTTGCCCACAGAGGCGCCAGCCCGGTGAACGGCAAGCTGAGCAGGAAGCCGCCGATGATGAGCACCGCCACCGGCAGGATCCATGACAGCAACACCAGCAGCAGGTTGCGAATTCCGTGCACGATGGCAGGACGCACGTCGGTCAGGTGCAAGGCGCAGGCAAACGCAAAAACCGTGACCGGAATGGCAAACCAGGGCTCTTTCAGCACATCGATGAAAAAGTTCAATTGAATCAGCTTGAACATGGCGGCGCCCAGCGTCAGGACCGCCCAGAATGCACCGACAAACAGAGCCGAGAACTGGATCTGAATCAAGAGTTTCCAGGCACAGTCGAAGTAGGTGGGGTAACTGGCGATTGTTCGCCGCTCGGTTGCTGACGCAAGCACCAGGCTGTGCGCGATGTAAAACCCGACCGCGCCAAAGAGCCAAAGCAAAGGCGAGGGGTAAGGCGGGCTGGGAAGGTTGGCGCCAGGGTCACCGCTGGCCGGTGCGCCCACGCTGCGCCAGATGTCGTGGAAACCCAGACCGGCGGCCAACACAGTGGCCACAAGCATCCATTGCCACAGACGCCTGCCGGGCAAGCGGCCCAGCGCCGACATCATCAGCACAGGGACGAAGAAGAACACCAGGAGCAGGGGTGCAAACAGCAGGGGATCGCTTGCCGGCCAGGCTCGGTCTTTTGCTGCGTGGTACAGGAAATACAGCGCACAGCCCTGCAGCAGGCCGATGGCCAGCCTGATCCAGGCAATCCGGGATGTTTCCAGTGAGCGGGGAGTGCCATCTTCAAAGGGGAGGGACGATTCAGGCATGAAAGTTCCTCAGTCAGCGTTGAATCCGTTTTGCCGCCATGCTTCAAACACGGTGACGGCGACCGCGTTCGACAGGTTGAGGCTGCGTTGACCCGGGCGCATGGGCAACCTCAGGCATTGCCCGGGGCTGAAGGAGTTGCGCACGGTGTCGCTCAGACCCCGCGTCTCGGCACCGAATACCAGCCAGTCGCCACCCTTGAACTGCACGTCGTGCACGAGCCGGCTGGCCCGCGTTGTGAGGGCGAACATGCGCTCGGGTAGCGGATGTTCGGTGTCCAAGAAAGCCTGCCAACTGGCATGGCGCTTGAGTTCGGCGTACTCGTGGTAGTCCAGGCCAGCGCGGCGCATGTGCTTGTCATCCATGGAGAAGCCCAGCGGCTCGATCAGATGCAGGGTGCAAGCCGTGTTCGCCGCCAATCGGATCACGTTGCCGGTGTTGGGCGGGATTTCGGGCTCGACCAGAACGATATTGAACATACCCTGATTATTCAGTACGGGCGATCACCAGTCCCGTGATGTGGGCCGCACCCGCTGCGCGCAGGACCCGGGCTGCGGCGAACAAAGTCGCACCGCTGGTCATGACATCGTCCACCAGCACCAGCCGCGCGCCTTTGACGCAATGTTGCCGCAGGGGATCGACGGCAAAGGCGTTGCTCAGGCTGTCCAGACGCTCGGCGCGCCTGAGTGAACTCTGCGGTGGCGTGTCCCTGATTCTCAGCAGCAGTTGCGCCTGGGTGCGCTCCGGCGCAAGCTGGCGGGCCAGCAGCAGCGCCTGATTGAAGCCGCGCATCTGCAAGCGTGCAGCTGAAAGTGGCATCGGCAGCACGAGGTCGGCGTCCTCCAGGGCCGGCTCCACCCAGGGCGCATGGCGCAGCAGCATGGCAAAGGCGCTGGCGCGCCCGGACTGCTGCTGGAACTTGTAGTCCAGAATCAGCCTGGACCACGGGTATTCGTAGGAGACGGCGGCCAGACAGTGGTCCAGCGGGGGTGGATTGCTGACGCAATGACCGCACTGCTGCAGACCCGGCGCCAGTGCCAGGGCACAGGTGCGGCAACGCTGGCGTGGCTGCGCAAAGCGGCCGACACAATCCTCACAAACAGACAGGCTCGGCCAGGCACGACACACCAGGCACTGGCTTGGCAATGCGTCAAGAAGTCGGTGGAACAGCTTGCGGAGCATGGAGTCAATATACTCTGGCGACTTCTCACCCTGCAACACCATGTCCGCCGCACCTGTCCCCACCATCGATGCTGCCGCCGTGCGGCGCTGGCAGCAAATGCCCGCAGGCATGTCGCCGTGGTTGCACGAGGAGGTGGCGCGGCGCATGCAGGAAAGACTGGACTGGATCAAGCTGCAGCCGCAGCACTGGGCCCACTGGGAACCGGTGCGCGGCGGATTGCAGGCGCATGCCGGCTTGACCCGACGTTATCCGCAGGCCGGCTGTTATGTCGCCGAGTTTCAGGCCGACCGGGTCGAAATGGCTGCCAGCGCCCTTGGCAAACCCTGGTGGCATCCCTCGCGTTGGCGGGCAGGCTCGGTCCAGTTCCGGGAGCCTGCCGAGGGTGCGGTGCAGATGTTGTGGTCCAACATGGCCTTGCACATGACGGCTGAGCCGCAGGCCTTGATGGCGCGCTGGCACCGGGCGCTGACGGTCGATGGCTTTCTGATGTTCTCCTGCCTCGGACCGGACACCCTGCAGGAACTGCGTCAGCTCTACCGTTCCCTGGGGTGGCCGGCGCCCTCGCACGAGTTCACCGACATGCATGATTGGGGCGACATGCTGCTGGCGACGGGTTTTGCCCAACCGGTGATGGACATGGAGCGCGTCACACTGACTTTTGAGACGCCGCAGCGCCTGCTCGACGAGTTGCGAGGACTCGGACGCAATCTCCATCCGCAGCGTTTTCCAGGGCTGCGCGGTCGGCGCTGGCGTGAGCAGCTGGAACAGGCGCTGGCCGGGCAGCCGCTGCAACTGAGTTTTGAATTGATTTACGGCCATGCCATCAAGCCCCAGCCGACTTTTGCGGTGAGTGCACAGCGCGAGATTTCACTGCCGGAAATGCGAGCCGCTCTGGCGCGTGGCAAAACGGCGGGGCCGGGGCGCTGAAGTTGCCGCTTTTGTGCACGATTCCCGGTTCATCGATACAATCCGCCACTTTGTTCAGCAGTTGGATGCATGAAAGGCGAGGTGGCAGATTTGTTGTTTGGCTTGCGCCTTTTTCTGCTGCTTGTCGCCGTGGTTCTGTTTGTGACGGTGTTTGGCGCTATGTTTGTTTCGGTCTGGAAACACCATCGCTGGGGTATGGACCGACGGGTCAATTTTCATGATTCGGTGCTGGTGGAGATCTGCTGGGCTCTGGTTCCCTGCTTTATTGTTGTGTTGCTGGTTTGGCCAACCGCCAGGATTTTTTGGGTTTCATAGAAGGACAAATGAGATGACCGGTTTATTCAGAGTCTGTGTCGGTGCTGCCGCCAGCCTGGGCGCCACGGCGGCGCTGGCGGCCTTCGGCTGGCAATTTCCGACCCCTGTGACCCCGATTGCGCATGAGACGCTGCATGTGCACAACCTGTTCATGGTGATTGCGCTGACCCTGTTCTTCACGGTGCTCGGAATCATGCTGTACTCGTTCTGGGCGCATCGCAAGTCGCGCGGTCACCAGGCGGCTGATTTTGTGGCGCCCAGGTCGCGCAAGCAGTGGTTCTGGGTGCTGCTTCCCTTTGCCGGCCTGCTGACGCTGGACTACGGGGTGTTTGGCATCCCGGCCTACCATGCGGTCCTGATGTACGAGGATTCCAAGACTGACGCTGAACTGGTGGTCAAGGTGACGGCCAGTCAGTGGTTGTGGCAGTATGAGTTTCCGGCCGAAGGCGTAAGTTTTGTCAGCCGCCTGGCAACGCCGCGTGAGCAGATCAACAACGAGCAACCCAAGGGCGAAAACTACCTGCTGGAAGTGGACAATCCGCTGGTGTTGCCGGTGGGCAAGAAGATCCGCTTTATCACGACCTCCAACGACGTCATCCATAGCTGGTGGGTTCCCGCTTTTGGCGTCAAGCGCGATGCGGTGCCAGGCTTCCTGCGCGAGTTTTGGGCGACCGTGGACAAGACCGGTACCTACCGGGGTCAGTGTTCCGAGCTCTGCGGCAAGGAGCACGCTTACATGCCTATCGTCGTCAAGGTGGTGACGCAAGAGGAATTCAAGACATGGTTGGCTGGCAAGAAGGCGCCAGCGGCTGTTGTCAGCAGTGCAAATCAAGTCACAGGAGTTGCCAATGGCAAATGAAATGGCACACGAGGCGCCGCACGGTGCAGCGCATTACCAGGGCGGCATGATGCGCTGGATCCAGACGACCAACCACAAGGACATCGGCTTGATGTACCTGATCTTCGCCATCGTCATGCTGATGATTGGCGGTTCGATGATTCTGGTGGTGCGGCTGGAACTGTTCCAGCCCGGTCTGCAGTTTGTCCAGCCTGAGCTTTTCAACCAGTTGATTACGCTGCACGGGCTGATCATGGTCTTCGGTTTCGCCATGCCGGCAGCCACCGGTCTGGGCAACTACATGCTGCCCATGGTTCTGGGCGCGCCCGACATGGCTCTGCCGCGTTTGAACAACTGGGGTTTCTGGATTCTGCCGCCAGCCGCCTTGATGCTGGTGCTTCCCTTCTTTCTGGGACTGATGGGCATTGGCCCGGGTGCGGTGGACACCGGCTGGACCATGTACGCGCCGCTGTCGGTGCAAAGCGGCTGGGGCATGGACTTTGCCATTTTTGCCGTGCACATGCTGGGCGTGTCTTCGATCCTGGGGTCCATCAACGTGATCGTCACGATCCTGAACATGCGTGCGCCGGGCATGACGTTGATGAAGATGCCGCTGTTCGCGCACGGCTTCCTGATGACTGCCATCCTGCTGATCACCATCATGCCGGTGCTGGCGGGTGGCGTCACCATGGTGCTGCTGGACCGCCACTTTGGCACGCATTTCTTCAATGCCGCTGGTGGCGGTGACCCGGTGCTGTGGCAGCACATCTTCTGGTTCATGGGTCACCCTGAAGTCTATGTGCTGCTGCTGCCCATCACTGGCGCCGTACCGCACGTGCTGTCGGCCTTCTCCAGAAAGCCCACCTACGGCTACCGCGCCCAGGTCTATGGCATGTGGGGCATTGCGATCCTGTCGGTCGTGGTCTGGGCACACCACATGTTCACCAGCGGCATGTCGACCGGCTCGCAGCTCTACTTCATGTACAGCACGATGCTGATCTCGTTGCCGCTGGCAGTGCTGTTCTTCTGCTGGATCGCCACCCTGTGGCGCGGTTCGCTGACCTTCGAGACGCCGATGCTGTTTGCGATCGGCTTCATCGTGCTGTTTGGCTGGGGTGGTCTGACCGGTCTGGTGCTGGCCGATGCCGCTGCCGATCCGCAGTACCACAATGCCTATTTCCTGGTGGCGCACTTTCACTATGCGCTCTATCCCACCACCGTGATGGGTGCGATGGCCGCCATTTACTACTGGTTGCCCAAGTGGACCGGGCACATGATCGACGAGCGCCTTGGCAAACTGCACTTCTGGACCGTGATTGTTGGTTTCAATCTGACTTTCATCCCGCAGTTTCTGGTCGGTCTGGCCGGCATGCCGCGACGCATTCCGGACTATCCGCTGATGTTCACCGAGTGGAATCAGCTCTCGACGATCGGGGCTTTTGTGCTGGGGCTTTCGCATCTGATCTTCATTTACAACGTGGTCAAGTGCTTCCGCGGCGGCCAGAAGGCCGAGGCCAAAGCCTGGGAAGGTGCTGACGGCCTGGAGTGGACGCTGCCATCGCCTGCCCCCTACCACTCATTTGAAACCCAGCCCATCATCAAATGAGCACCGTCGAGATCAGCGTTAGCCGCTCGGCTGCCAATCGGCGGCTGGCGTTTCGCCTGGCGCTGGTGTCGCTGTTTTTCACTGGTTTTGGTTTTGCCATGGTGCCGCTGTATGACGTCATCTGTCGCATGACAGGCTTGAATGGACGCACCAACGCGGTGGCCATACCTGCGAACATGAACAGTCAGGTTGACACCTCGCGCTGGGTGACCGTGCAGTTTCTCAGTCACAGCATGCCCGGTGTCGGGCTGGAGTTGTCCCCGGAGCAGTTTTCCATGCGGGTGCACCCCGGCGCGATTGTGCATACCAACTATGTGGTGAAGAACCACAGTGGGCAGGTCTTTGTCGGACAGGCCATTCCGAGCGTGACACCGGCCACGGCGGCTCCGCATTTTCAGAAAATCGAGTGCTTCTGCTTCAGCCAGCAGACCCTGGCCAAGGACGAGGTGCGCACCATGCCGGTTGTTTTTGTGGTCAATCCGGAACTCGGCAGCGATCTGGGGACCATCACGCTTTCCTACACCTTCTTTGAAGCCGTGAAGGCGCGAGTTTGATGAAGAACATGAAGATCCATACGGAGATGAAACATGAATGACAGCCCTGCGCCCGCTTCCAGGGGGCATTACTTTGTACCGGCCACCAGCAACTACTCGACCTTTCTGTCGGCCGGCATTTTCATGCTGGCGCTGGGCTTCATCTTCAAGATCAACGGTTCACCACCCGGCGTCTGGAGCATGTGGATAGGCGCGGCGCTGATTGTCTATGTGATTCTGGGCTGGTTTGGCGAGGTCATTGGTGAGAACGTGCGTGGTGTTTACACGCTCTGGGAAGACCGCTCCTACCGCATTGGCATGGTCTGGTTCATTTTTTCCGAGGTCATGTTCTTTGCCTGCTTCTTTGGCACCCTGTTCTACATCCGGCGGATTGCCTTGCCCGAACTGGGCGGTTATGAGCCCAACTACACGCCCTATGCCGGCTTTTCCTCGGTCTGGCCCAGCAGCGGTCCCATGGGTGAAACGTTTACCCCCATGGGTCCCTGGGGCGTGCCAGCGCTCAATACGCTGATCCTGCTCACCTCCGCTGCCACACTGACCTGGGCGCACTGGGGCCTGATCAAGAACAAGCGCAGGCAGCTCAATCTGGGCCTGGCGCTGACGGTGCTGCTGGGTCTGACGTTTATGGGCTTCCAGGCCTTTGAATACATCCATGCCTATCAGGAACTCGGCCTGACGCTGGGAGCGGGTGTCTATGGCGCCACCTTCTTCATCCTGACGGGTTTTCATGGCTTGCACGTGACGCTGGGTAGCATCATGCTGATGACCATGCTGGGGCGGGGCCTGAAGGGCCACTTTTCAGAGCACAATCACTTTGCCTTTGAGGCCGTCGCCTGGTACTGGCACTTTGTGGATGTGGTCTGGCTGATACTGTTCGTGTTTGTTTACTGGCTGTAGAATTCCCCGCTGGCGAACAGCGGGTTCCCGGTCAGCGCAGTCCATGCTGCGGGATGTAGCCGAAATAGGACCCTGCCAGCAGTAACAGGAACAGGCCGATCGAGAGCGAAATCCGGACCGTCAGGGCTTGCGCCATGCGTTTGTTTTGCCCCTGCTTGCGAAACAACATGGCGAGCGC
Organism: uncultured beta proteobacterium; assembly: GCA_903875275.1. Lineage (GTDB taxonomy): Bacteria > Pseudomonadota > Gammaproteobacteria > Burkholderiales > Burkholderiaceae_C > Rhodoferax. Next base: position 9,976 of record CAIQVX010000166.1, read on the forward strand.
GCTGAACAGGCTGCCCAGTATCAAAACCAATACCGCCAGGATAAGTATTTTCGTCAGCATGGTGGTCTCTGAAAAGGAGTTGCCTCATTATGCAATCGGTCACTGACTCATGCCAAACCTGCGATTTCAACCCCGCCTGATTCCGACCCTGGGCACGCTCGGCCTGCTGCTGCTGTTTGTTTACCTTGGCCTGTGGCAGGCGGGAAAGGCACAGCGACTCACGGATGAGCGCTCACACTACGCAGCGCGGTCGCAGCGCGCGCCCGTGCGCCTGGGAGCGGCTCTGGTTAACCCGGAGAGCTTGCGTGACGCGCCGGTTGTGGTGCGTGGTCACTATGAACCCGCGCGACAGTTTTTCGTCGACAACCGCCAGGAAAATGGCCGACCCGGAGTGCATGTGGTGACACCGTTGAAGATTGAGGGCAGCCAGACCCGGGTGCTTGTCAACCGGGGCTGGCTTGGCTGGTCCGAGGGGCGCAGCAAATTGCCGCAGTTGACGACGCCGCTGGAACTCGTGGAGATCAGCGGCATTGCAGCCACACCCATCGTGAAGAACTTCCTGCTCATGCCGGATCGCGTCGAGGCCTGGGCCGAGCTCTGGCCCAGCCTGGACCTGAAGCGCTTTCAAGGACAGGTGAACTTTCCGGTGCAACCGCTGGTGGTGCTGCAAAACCGCACTGACGCCCAGGACGCGCTGGTGCGCAACTGGCAGCCACCTGAAGACAGGGTGGGAATGCACCGCAGCTACGCGCTGCAGTGGTTTGGCATTGCAGCGGCGCTGCTGGTGTTTTACGTCGTGGCGTCGGTGCGCAAAGGGGCAAGGGAATGACACAGTCCAGACTCGACGAGCCTCTGGGCCTGGTGGTGCATTCAATGCCAGCATCACCGCAGCCGGCGCCCGCCACGCGGGGCAAGGGCGGGTTCTGGAAACTGCTGGCGATTGTGCTGGTGTGTTCCCTGCCGGCCATCATCGCTTACTTTGCCTATTACGTGGTGCGGCCGCAAGGTCGGGCTGGCTACGGTGAATTGATTCAGCCGGTGCGACCAGTGGGTGCTGCCATGGGCACTGCCCTTGACGGAAAGGTGCTTGCGCTGTCCTCGCTGAAGGGGCAGTGGTTGCTGCTCAGTGTGGCCGGTGGTGTCTGCCCGACGGAGTGCCAGCGACGTCTTTTTCTGCAACGCCAGTTGCGGGAAACGTTGGGCAAGGACAAAGAGCGTTTTGACCTGGTCTGGCTGATCGATGACCAGCAGTCGGCGGCCGATGCAGGGCGCGCCCTGGTGACGGACGGGACGGCACTGAGGGTGGAACAAGCGACCTTGAACCAGTGGCTGCTGGCAGCGCCCGGGCGCAGTCTGACCGACTTCATCTTTGTCGTTGATCCCCTGGGCAACACCATGATGCGTTTTCCATCACAGTTTGATGCCGCTGCGGCGAGCAAGGCCAAGCGTGACCTGGAGCGTTTGCTGCGTGCCTCGGCTTCCTGGGACGCTCCCGGGCGCTAGCGGCATGACGACACCGGCCCTGTTCAACATCGCGCCTTCGCTGCGCATCCTGCTGCTCGGTGTGCTGCTGGCCGTGCCGCCGCTGCTCTGGCTGGCCTATCGGCAACGCCGCGGGTCAAGGACAGCCTGGATGCAGGCGCTGACGATGCTGACACTGTTTCTGACCTTTGATCTGATCCTGTTTGGCGCCTTCACAAGGCTGACGGATTCGGGCCTGGGCTGCCCGGACTGGCCGGGCTGCTATGGCCACGCAAGCCCTGTTGGCGCCAATGCCCATATCGATGCGGCCCAGAGCGCACTGTCGGACGGGCCGGTGACCCAGGGCAAGGCCTGGGTTGAAATGATCCACCGCTATCTGGCCACAGCCGTCGGTTTCCTGATTACGGTGCTGACCCTCAGTGCCTGGCGTGCCCGTTTCAGGGCCGCACGCGCGGACACGATGAGTCCCTGGTGGCCGACGCTGACGCTGGTCTGGGTCTGTATCCAGGGTGCATTTGGGGCGTTGACGGTCACCATGAAACTGTTCCCGGTGATCGTCACCCTGCATCTGCTGGCCGGACTGTTTCTGCTGGTGCTGCTTGGCTGGCAACAGGTACGCCTGGGGCAGGGCGCAGACGGGCGATTACCCGTTCCGATGGGCTCCGCCCTGCGCGGCCTGTTGTGGGTCAGCATGACGGCGGTCTGGCTGCAAGTGGCCCTGGGTGCCTGGGTCAGCGCCAATTACGCCGTGCTGGCATGCAGTGACTTCCCGCGCTGCCAGGCCAGCTGGTGGCCCTTGATGGATTTCGAACAGGGCTTTGAGTTCTGGCGGCCCCTGGGTCTGACGGCTGGCGGCGAGGTGCTCGGATTTGCCGCGCTGACGGCGATTCACTACGTGCACAGGCTTGTGGCCTGTGTGGTTCTGCTCTTGCTGGGGTTGCTGGCCTGGAGACTGAACGCGGTGCCGGCTTTGCGTCAGGCATCGCGCTGGCTTGCGGCGCTCACCGCCTTGCAACTCGCCACCGGATTGAGCAACGTGTTGCTGGGCTGGCCGATGCTGGCTGCGCTGGCCCATACCGGCGGTGCGGCCGCGCTGTTGCTGGTCATGACCCGGACACTGGCGTCGAGTCGCACCCCATGAGTCCAAGCGCCGCCATCGTCAAGGTTTCGGTCGTGCGACAGTTCTACGCACTGACCAAACCACGTGTTATTCAGCTTATCGTGTTTTGTGCCCTGATTGGCATGGTCCTGGCCGTACCCGGCGTGCCAACCTGGTCCGAGGCCTGGCTGGCGCTGCTGGCCTGCCTGGGCATCTGGCTGGTGGCGGGCGCCGCCGCGGCCTTCAACTGCATTGTCGAAAAAGGAATCGACGCCCGCATGAAGCGCACCGCCTGGCGCGCGACGGCGAGTGGCGAACTGGCGGATTGGCAGACACTTCTCTTTTCGGCCGTGCTCTGCGGTGCCGGGTGTGCATTGCTGTATTACGGCGTCAATCCGCTCACGATGTGGTTGACGCTGGCAACGTTCATTGGCTATGCCGTGATCTACACCGTGATTCTGAAGCCGCTGACGCCACAGAACATCGTGATTGGCGGCGCATCGGGTGCCATGCCGCCGGTCCTGGGTTGGGCCGCCATGTCGGGCGAGGTCGCTCCGGAGGCGCTGATCCTGTTCCTCATCATCTTCCTGTGGACGCCGCCGCATTTCTGGGCTTTGGCACTCTACCGGGTGGAGGATTACCGCAAGTCCGGTCTGCCCATGCTGCCGGTGACGCACGGCAATGCGTTCACGCGGCTGATGGTCTGGCTCTACACCCTGATCCTGTTCGCTGCCTGTCTCATGCCCTACATCTACGGCATGAGTTCCTGGCTTTACCTGACGGCGACGCTGTTGCTCAATACCGGCTTCTGCCTTTACGCGTACCATCTCTGGCGGGATTACTCCGATGAACTGGCGCGCAAGACCTTTCGTTTCTCGCTGTTGCACCTGAGTCTGCTGTTTGCGGCTTTGTTGCTGGACCACTACTTCTGCTGATCGTCGTCATGAACCGAAGAACCGCTCTCCAATCAATGGCATCCTGGCTGGGTCTGGCAGGGGCGGGTCTGCTGTCATCGTGCTCCGACAGCAAGCCCGGCTTTGGCGCCATCGACATCACAGGCGCCGACTATGCCCGGGACTTTTCCCTGACCGACCACAATGGTCAGGCGCGCACGCTGAAGGACTTTGCCGGCAAGGTGGTGGTGCTGTTTTTTGGCTACACCCAGTGTCCCGATGTCTGTCCGACTTCCATGGCAGAACTGGTTGAGGTGAAAAGACTGCTTGGAAAGCAGGGGGAACGCGTGCAGGGCCTGTTTGTCAGCGTCGATCCGGAGCGCGACACACCGGAAGTGCTGAAAGCCTATATGGAGAACTTCGACCCCAGCTTTCTTGCGCTCTACACGACGCCGGAAAAATTGCAGGTGCTGACCAAGGACTACAAGATCTACTACAAGAAGGTGGCCGGACCGACACCCACGAGTTACAGCGTGGACCATTCGGCCGGCAGCTATGTTTACGATACGCAGGGCAAACTGCGCCTGTACACGCGTTACGGCAGCGGTGCCGCTGTGCTGGTCGGCGACATCAAACTGCTGCTGCAGTCATAGGCCGGCGCGATGGCTGGCCGAGCCGTTGCTACCAAAAAAAACGGCATCCGAAGATGCCGTTTTTCGTCCTGCCGTGAGGCATGGAATTGATTAACGCTTCTTGGCAGCGCTGGTCGCGACCTTGACCGCCTGATTGGTCAGGGAGGTGAAGTTGGCTTCAGCCATTTCGGCAGCCTTCTTGGCTGAACCCTTGGCCGACTCAATGGCTTGCTGGCTGGTGCTCAAGGCGCTCTTGAAAGCGGCAACAGCGGACTCGGTGCCGGCCGGTGCATTCTTGGCCAGATTTTCGACCACGCCGTTGAATGCGTCTTGTGCTTGAGCCAGTTTGGCTTCAAGAGCCTGGCTGAAATCAGCGCTGGATTCGGTAGCGATCGCATAGACATGACGGCCGTAGGCAACAGACTTTTCGGCGGCGGGTTGGAACAGGCTGCTTTGCAGGGCAAACACTTGCTGGGCATCTTTCGCACCCAGAACAGCCTGGAACTGGCTGAATGCATCACCCAGAACCGCCTTGGAGGTGGCCAGATTGAGTTCGACCAGCTTTTCAAAGCCGGCGTAGGCGTTGGTGGTCAGTGCTTC
>CAIQVX010000167.1 GCA_903875275.1 uncultured beta proteobacterium
AGTGCAGCCCATTGATCGCTCGAAAGCGCCTTGATCTGCACCGTTGCTACGGCATTGGTGCCGGCCGGTCCGGTTGCGCCAGCGGCGCCAGCGGCACCAGCGGGGCCGGCCGCGCCAGCGGGTCCAACTGCACCGTCACTACCACCGCCGCAACCGGCAAGGGCAGCAGCCACCAGCAAGCCCGCCGCAGCAAGCTTGGCCCAATGAGAGGGCGGTTGATTCATGCTTTTGTCAAATAATTTCACATCAGACTCCTTAAGTCTTAAGAAACACACACGGAAAAAACACTTTACAAAGGGTTTACACCGATGAATTCTCTGCTTCACAACAAGCAGCGGGTTTGCTTTAGATCAAGCACACTCCACATACCATGGGCCATTTCGGACTAATGCCTGGGGCGTGGCTCTCGGGATACGGTAGCGCTACCAACAAATTTATTTCCTAAGAAATAGGCGACCGGATTCAATTGCCGATGAAGGGCGAAACAGGGTAACTGGTAGGTGTAGGTCGCGCCGAAGACGTGGAATTGGTGTACTTTAAACTAGACATACAGCTAGTAATGTCTTATATTCAAGACATGGATGGAAAATTTCGCCTTCAAGGTGTTGGCCAGCGCCTCAGGGAAATGCGCCAGAACCGGGGGTTGACTCAGCTTGCACTGGCGCAGCGTGCTGGCGTGACCCGGCTCAAGGTGATTGCCATTGAAGCGGGCCGTGACTCTGTTGCGGCGGGTAGTTATGCCCGCGTGGCGGCTGCATTGGGCGCTGATCTGCAGGCTTTGCCAATGCTGCGCCCGACCTTGGATGAATTGGGGCGCATCTTCAATGGCCAATCTGCTTAGTCTGGACGTCTCCACGCCGCAGGGGCCCAGCGGCGTTTTGTCCAAGGAAGCCGAAAAGTTTTTCTTTGGCTACGGCCGTACCGCTGCCAGCGCAGCCATCAGCCTGACGATGCCCGTGCGTGTTTCGCAGTATGTGTGGCCAGCATTGCATCCGGTTTTTCAGATGAATTTGCCTGAGGGCTTCTTGCTCGAGATACTGCGCAATCGTTTGGCCAAAGTGATGACGCTCGATCCCATGCTGCTGCTTGCGATCTCGGGTGGGCAATCGTCGATTGGCCGGGTCCGGGTTGCGTCACCAACACCCGAATTTGGCGCCCCCATTGAGCCGCTGCACCAGGGTGAAAGTTTGAGCGAAATTTTGACCTGGGACGGCGCAGAAAGTCTGTTTGCAACACTGGTTGATCGCTACATTCTTCGAGCCGGAATTTCTGGTGTCCAACCGAAGGTGTTGGTGCCCGAGGCGATGCCAGCGGCGTCCGACAAGGCAACGGTTGTCACGCAAGACCTGATTGTGAAGAGTGGACGCAAGGAGTATCCAGGGCTGGCTGCCAACGAATTCCTGTGCATGAGCATGGCCAAAGAGGCGGGGCTTCTTGTGCCCGAATTTTTTCTGTCCAAGGATCACGAATTGTTTGTGATGCGTCGCTTCGACCGAACGGCCAA
>CAIQVX010000168.1 GCA_903875275.1 uncultured beta proteobacterium
CCATGTACATCACCAGCACACGTTCGCACAGCATGCGCACAACATTCAGGTCGTGGGAAACAAAAATGTAGGACAGGTTCAGCCGTTTTCTCAAGTCTTCAAGCAGTTTGAGAATGACGGCCTGTATTGAAACGTCCAGCGCAGATGTGGGCTCGTCCAAGACAATCAGCTTGGGCTCAATCCCAACCGCTCTGGCAATTCCGACGCGAGTCTTCTGCCCGCCGGACAATTGATGCGGAAAGCGGCTTAGCAAGTCTTGCGGCAGGTTGACCAGCTCGGCCGCTCTTAGAACACGCTGCCGGAGTTCACTTCCTCGCAATTTTTTCAAGTGCCAAAGTGGATCGGCGATCGAATCAAAAGCCGTATGACGGGGGTTCAGACCATCGGTGGCATCCTGAAAAACCATCTGAATCTCACTGCGATCCGGCACAGCATAGAAGTCATCAGAGGGAATTGCGCTGATTTCTCGACCATTGAAAAGAATCCGACCGGCACTTGGATCAAGGAGTCGCACAAGCAACTGCGCCAGTGTTGATTTGCCGCAACCGGTCTCGCCCACCAGGCCGAGGGCCTCACCTTGTGCCAGCGTAAAGCTGACGCCATCGACCGCGTGCAACATCCCCGCTGCTTGCATCCCGTGTTTCTGAATCGGGAAATGTTTGCGCAGATCCGACACTTCCAGCAAGGGGCTCATTTCACCCTCCAGCACGAGACGGTGTGTCCGGCTCCCACCGCGCGCAAGGGCAGCGGGGCACTGTCACAAGCCTTCTCGTACATTTCACATCTCGCGCTGTAGCGGCAGTGAGGCAAGTCCACGCGGCTCAAATCCGGCAGTCCCCCGGGAACGGTAGCAATGGTCTGAATCTCCGAGTCGGACTGCGGCGTTGCTGCGATGAGTTTGCGCGTGTAGGGATGGCGTGGCTCAGAAAAAAGGGCTTCGGTTGGCGCGCACTCCACAATCTGGCCCGCATGCATCACCACGATCTGGTCACAGTATTCGGCAGCCAGGGAGAGATCGTGCGTGATGAAGACCGTGGCCATGCCACGCTCCCGTGCCAAACCCTTCAGGAGATCCATGATGACGGCCTGGGTGGTCACATCCAGGCCTGTCGTCGGCTCATCGGCGATCAGAAGGTCTGGCTCGCAGGCCAGTGCCAGCGCAATCATGACGCGCTGGCACATGCCACCTGAGAGCTCGAACGGGTAGGACCGGGCGCGCCGCTGCGGATCGGGAATCTTGACGGCCATGAGAATGCGAACGGCCTCAGCTTGCGCCGCTGTGGCACTCATATTGCGGTGCGCCCTGAGCACATCAGCGATCTGTTTGCCCACCGGACGAATCGGGTTCAACGCGGCCCGCGGGTTCTGGAAGATCATGGAAATGGCTTTGCCACGCAGGCTCGGTTTGCCTTCTCGCGCATCTGCGAGCAAGTCAGCGCCGCGGTACAGGATCCGGCCGTTGGTGATGGTGGCGGAATCGTCGAGCAAGTCCATTACCGCATAGGCAGTCACCGATTTGCCCGAACCACTTTCACCGACCAGACCCAGCATCTCACCACCGTTGATAGCAAGTGCCACTCTATCGAGGGTGTGAACCGGACCGCTTCGGGTCTTGAAGACCAGGCTTAATGCGTCGACATTCAACAGGGCTGGACTGATCACGTGCGCCTCCGGGGATCCACAATGTCTCTCAGACCATCGCCAAGGAGATTGAAGCAAAACACCGTGAGCACCAGCGCCATGCCCGGGAACAGTGCCGGCCACCATCGTCCGCCCGTGATATAGGTCGCGCCTTCCGCGACCATGATGCCCCATTCCGCCGTAGGTGGACGCACGCCCAGACCGATAAAGGACAGGCCGGCAGCATTCAGGATCGCCCATCCCATGTTGAGCGACATCTGCACGATCAGCGTGGGCAGAATATTGGGCAGCAGAACGGCCAGGATGATGTAGAAGTGGCTGTTACCGCACAGCCTTGCCGCTTGCACGTAGCCACTCTTTCGTCGCAGATTCACTTCGGCGCGCGCAATGCGGATGTAGAAGGGAAGATTGATGAACGCAGTGGCATAGATGATGTTGGTAACAGAGTTGCCAAACGCAGCCACCAACGCCATGGCCATGACGAACAGAGGAAAAGCCATCAGCATGTCCACGACCCGGCTGATGATCTGATCCGTCGTTCCGCCGGCATAGCCGATGGCGGCACCGACAGTGCTGCCAATCACAAAGGATATGGAAACCGCCGTCACAGCGATTGTCATGTCCATGCGGGTTGCGACAATGACTCTTGAGAGGATGTCACGTCCCAGTTGGTCGGTGCCAAACCAGTGCTGCATCGACGGTGATTTCAGGGAATTTGACACATCGCTCGCCAGCGGGTCATAGGGTGCCAGTACCGGCCCGAACAGCGCCAGGAAAATCAAGCCGAGAAACAGCAGGAAGGCCACCAGCGTTACCGGGTTTTCAGCCACGATGCGATAGCTTGAGCGGGCAAAGTTGCGCATCATTCGTATCCAATCCGTGGATCGATCAGACCATAGATCAGGTCAATCGTCAGGTTCAGCAGGACAAACAGGACAGCGACGGTAAAAATGAATCCTTGAACCGGTGCGTAATCGTTGGTTACCACGGCGTCCAGAGCGTAGGAGCCAATTCCTGGCCACGAGAACACCTTCTCCACCAGAACATTGGCCCCCAGCATGAACGACAGAACCATGCCCAGCGTGGTGACAATCGGAATCAGCGCGTTGCCAAAGGCATAGCCGAACAGGATCTGCCTTCTGGGCAAACCGAGGGATTTTGCCGTCCTGATGAAATCCCCCGACAGGATGCCAAGCATGGTGGCGCGGGTCATTCGTGCCACGGGTGCAATCGC